>NZ_JBIUCQ010000003.1:0-340709 GCF_044538495.1 Acinetobacter sp. ABJ_C4_1
CTGCATCTGTTGATGTCGCAGAAATCGTTCCAGCAGCTACATTAGTAACTTTTTGGTTGCCCGCATTAATACCTGCAGTGGTTACACTCGGACCACCGGTAATCGTTAATCCGCTGTTATCAACCTTAGTGTTACCAACCGTTAAGCTACCCGCATTGGTTAACGCAATATTGTCATTCACATTGTATTTATAAGTATTGGTTGCAGGGTCATACACTGCAGTCGTGTTCGTACCATCTGCAAAGTTAACCGTTTCACCCAACTTCACGTTGTCAGCTGTACCACCATTCACACTAAAGTTCAGGCCTTTATCAGCCGTCGCTTGTGCTGCCGCTGCATTGGTGACTGCTGTATTTGCTGTGTTTTGCGCAGTCGTTACATTCTGGTTGGTCGCATCTAACTGGCTACCATTCACTGCATCTGTTGATGTCGCAGAAATCGTTCCAGCAGCTACATTAGTAACTTTTTGGTTGCCCGCATTAATACCTGCAGTGGTTACACTCGGACCACCGGTAATCGTTAATCCGCTGTTATCAACCTTGGTGTTACCAACTGTTAAGCTACCCGCGTTGGTTAATGCAATGTTGTCATTTACATTGTATTTATAGGTATTGGTTGCAGGATCATACACTGCAGTGGTGTTTGTGCCATCTGCAAAGTTAACCGTTTCACCCAACTTCACATTGTCTGCCGTGCCACCATTCACACTAAAGTTCAGACCTTTATCTGCCGTTGCTTGTGCTGCTGCAGCATTGGTCACTGCTGTGTTTGCAGTAGTTTGTGCTGCTGCAGCATTGGTGACTGCTGTGTTTGCTGTATTTTGCGCAGTGGTTACATTCTGGTTGGTCACATCTAACTGGCTACCATTCACTGCATCTGTTGATGTAGATGAAATGGTGCCTGCAGCTACATTGGTAACTTTCTGGTTACCTGCATTAATACCCACAGTTGTTACACTTGGACCGCCAGTAATAGTTAAACCACTGTTATTAACCTTGGTGTTACCAACCGTTAAGCTACCCGCATTGGTTAATGCAATGTTGTCATTTACATTGTATTTATAGGTATTGGTTGCAGGGTCATACACTGCAGTGGTGTTGGTGCCATCTGCAAAGTTAACCGTTTCACCTAACTTCACATTGTCTGCTGTACCACCATTCACACTAAAGTTCAGGCCTTTGTCTGCCGTCGCTTGTGCAGCAGCTGCATTAGTAACTGCTGTGTTTGCAGTAGTTTGTGCTGCTGCCGCATTCGTCACTGCCGTGTTTGCGGTGTTCTGAGCAGTGGTTACATTCTGGTTTGTGGTATTTAACTGACTACCATTGACTGCATCTGTTGATGTAGATGAAAGAGTACCTGCTGCTACATTAGTAATTTTCTGGTTGCCCGCATTAATACCTGCAGTCGTTACACTTGGACCACCGGTAATGGTTAAGCCACTGTTATCAACCTTGGTGTTACCGACCGTTAAGCTACCCGCATTGGTTAATGCAATGTTGTCATTCACATTGTATTTATAGGTATTGGTTGCGGGGTCATACACTGCTGTGGTGTTGGTGCCATTGGCAAAGTTAACCGTTTCACCCAGCTTCACATTGTCTGCTGTACCACCATTCACACTAAAGTTCAGGCCTTTGTCTGCTGTCGCTTGTGCTGCTGCTGCATTGGTGACTGCCGTGTTTGCCGTATTTTGAGCTGCTGCTGCATTGGTCACCGCTGTGTTTGCGGTGTTCTGAGCAGTGGTCACGTTCTGATTCGTGGTATTTAACTGACTACCATTCACTGCATCTGTAGAGGTAGAAGAAATCGTACCTGCTGCTAAATTGGTAATTTTCTGATTATTAAGGTTAGCACCGCCATTTAAGTTACTTGCACCAGTAACATTTAATGAACCTCCAGTAGTTAAGTTTCCAGCCGTAACTGTCCCAGAGAAAACAGGTGCATCAGCCATTTGAATATTAACTGTGTTACCAGTCACAGCCGTTTTTAAGTTATTTCCAGAATAGGTTCCAGCAGTTGAACCTCCTCCAGTGATATTAAGTGTTGTACCTAAATTATTTGCTGAACTCCCTGTATTACCAGCAAAAGTAATAGGTTTAACAACTTCATTATTTAAATTAGTTAGCGCACCAGACACGGTATTAACAGAAGTATAAGTCGTTCCATCTGTTTTTGTTATTGTATAACTTGGTGGTGTATATACATCTGTTGCAGGATTATATGCTGCGCCACCACCTAATGCCGTCGTATTACCTACAGCACGATTATTTACATCCTTTAACTGAGCAACCGTAACCGCATCTGAATCGGCCGCACCATCGGCTACGTTTTGAATACGTCGAGTATTTGTTGCTGAACCCACCGAAACAACACCATTTGTCGTAGACGCTGCAACATTCGTTATATATGAGTTGCCACTTTGTACCGTAGTTGTTGATCCTGCACCCAAAGCAACTGAATTTGTTACATTCGCAGTTGATCTTGGCCCGAGAGCTACACTATTTGCTGCTGAGGTTAAGCTGTTAGTACCTATAGCAACACCATCAACCGCATTTGTGTCTACAGTCGCTGTATTACCAATAGCAGTAGCATTATTTGCGCCACTGTTAACTTGAGCATTTTTTCCTATTGCCATTGCAGCTGTTGAACCCACAACTTGGCTCATCGCACCAATTGCGACACTGTAACTAGAAGCACTATCAACTGCTGTAAAAGATGAGCCTGTTGCCAAACCTTCTGCGACAAGATCTGCATCACTATTATTTTGAAGTGCAATTGATTGCGCACCAGCAGCACTAGCTTGTCCACCAACTACTGTTGAATTTACACCAGTCGCATTTACATAATTTCCTAATGCGGTTGAATCTGCTGCGCTGGCATTTGCTCTTGATCCAACTGCTAATCCGTTAGAATCATTTGCAGTCGCTGGAGTACCCGTATTTGCCCCTATGGCAATACCATTACTAATGGTTGGACTTGTATCAATAATTGAACCATACGAGTTTGTGTAGTCGGCCCACACATGTGAAACGGCTAAACAGGAGATGATAGATAATACAAGTGCCTTAGGTCTAAATTTCTTTTCTCTAGAAACAATCTCATTTTGCGAACCAGTTATTTCGGAAGAGGATGAAACAGAACCAGTTCTCGTTTTGCTTTTAGCTAATTCTGATACAACAGTCCATGTACCAATAGAAGCGTTCCATACCACTTTGTATATCTTATTCATATTCCCACCCGTAAACTTAACGCTTACATTTGTAAACTTTTGCAATCAATCCAATTAAATTGCTTATTTTTTGTGAAAATATCTTTTTTATTTTGAGAAGTAAATCACATTTTTAAATATTAAAATCAAACAAAGTCACAACAAGTAATAAATATTGTTAACTTTTTTTATATTTAGAAAAAAATAGTAATTTAATCAATTTATTAATTTTTCTTAAGGTTAAACATTAAAAATACTTCTGTTACATTTTTTTACAATCAAAATGCTTTTCGTCAGTCAAATTCTTTAATTGCTAAAAATAAAAGACAAGATATTGATATTTATACTATTTTTACATAAATATAAAATATATTTAGCCAAGTTGTATTGATAAAAATTTAATATTTTCAATATATTAATATCTTCCACAGAAATATTAAAAAGCTCTAAACACGAAAATATTTATAAAAAATCATTAAAATTCAAACAACTAAAAATATTTATTATAATTTTTCTTATTTTTCATAACACATAAAAGTAATCCTAAGAAATAGGAGTACTTTTATGTGGCAGATTATTTACCAGCTTATATTGACGCGTCTATTTGGCGCTAAACATTCGATAAGTTGTGAACTATTTTTCCCTGAACACTGCTTGTATAGATCAGTCTGGCTATTCGCCTGTATTTGTATACGTGTAGGATCAATACCTTGTTGAACCAATAACTTGGCAACTGTATTAGCACGCTGTGAAGACAATTCTTGATTATAGCTAAATTTACCCAATGGATCGGTAAAACCTGAAACAATAACTGGTGTTGTGGTCTGGCTTTTTTTGATCTTTTCAGCAATTTCCTCAACACTATGAATACTTTGTTCAATAGCGTTAACATCAAATCGATCGAAGAGGAATAACACACTTGCTGTTCGCTCAAAAATTAAATTACTATGCTCTGGTGACTGATTATTCCCACCCCAAGCAACCAAACCTTCGCACACCTCCCCCTTCCAAGATAAATGTTTAGCCAAATATTTTTCATTAAAATCAATGCGTAATTGACAACGTTGATATTGATTAGTGTTAGGAATACGGATATCCAATACATAATTCCATACTTTTACTGCAAAAACCCCTTCACTAAATTGTGGATTTCCTAGTAAAGCTCGAATTTGATCTTTATCCAATCCTTTATCCAAACGAGCAACGTCGTCATACTCATAACGCTTTACTTGTTTAAGATAACTCTTTTCAATTGCTGGAAATTTCACCTCATCTCGTTGAATTGCTACTTCAGTATCCGTAAATCCAGTGATACTTAAACTTACCAAGATGCCCATTACCAAAATTTGAATATTTTGTTTCATTTTCATACTCACAATATTATTTTAAAGGAGAGATAAACTCTCCTTAGTTAGGCACTCAGTCAATTACTGTACTTACGCCAACACGAACTAATGGACTACCCTGACTGCCAAGCGCTGCACCTGTTGTAAGTGACCAACGTCCATTATCAGCAGTTTTACGTAAGGTCACACCTACAGCATTTTGCTGATTATAGTAAGCAGCACCAACAGCCATAGTGACTTTCCCTGCAATAAATGGCGCATTTTCAAGTGCAGCATTTGCAGCAATACCAGCAGACATTTTTTCTTCCAAGTTGTCGATACGCTGATTTGTTGCATAGAACGCTTGCTCAAGCTTGTTGTTCACATTATCAATTTTGTTATTTAATGTTTGATCAGCTTGATTCAATGCACCTAACGCATCACCGACATTGTTGTAAGACTTATCACCTACGTTATATGTCGGATTTGAGAAGCTTTCGGTAATATTGTTATAACCCGCTCCACCACCTAGTGCGCTTACAAGTGCTTGGTTTGTGGTATTAAGCTGAGAACCATTTACTGCATCTTTTGAAGACTTAGTCACTGCACCTGCTTTAACGCCAGTCACCGTACGGTCACCGGCTTTACCAGCAACATTAACTTGTGTTCCACCCGTGTCTTTACCAACAGTAATCGCAGCATCTTTATCCGCCTGTTGAACTAGACCGGTTTTACCATTGTTAATGTTATTTTGAAGGTTCGAGATATCACCTGTATTTTTGTCAACCTGTTGCTGAACACTCCACAACTGGCCTCCATTTACAGCATCTTTAGAACCTGCTGCTACAGTACCATTGGCAACATTCTTAAGTGCTGTACCATTAGCACCACCTGCTAAAGTGACAGAGTCTTTATTGACTGTACCATCTGCATTTTTGTCATACTGAACGGCACTATTAGCCAATGCACCAACATTGTTATTAATGTTCGTAATTGCACCATCAAGTTGGCCTTTGTTCACTGCATCTGTCGTGTTAACACCAGCAGCTACATTGGTAATGACCTTGTTACCTGCACTGATTCCAGAAGTCGTGATACTTGGACCACCAACAATAGTTAAGCCTGTTGCTCCTAACTGAACATTATCTCCAACTTTTACGCCAGTCGTATCAATTACTGTAGTACCAGTTGTAACGCTATCAACCTTTAAGTTTTTATTCAGCGCAACCTTAATGTTACCCTCATTGGTCGTATCGCTCGTCTGAGCAACGGTTAAGTTATCGTCGCCTGTAAAGTTGACTTTGCCATTTGGCTTGATGTTTTTAGCAGTCGCAGTATCACCATTGGCTGAAACAGTCCAGCCTGCATTTGCTGCTGTACCTGCATCAGTGACTGCTTTATCCAATGCCGTTAAAGCATCGCCTAGATTGTTTGCACTTGTACCTGCAACATTATAAGTCGGGTTAGAAATTGAACCATCTGGATTAGCTTTAGCACCACCACCAAAAATATTGGCTGTAGAATCACCATTCTTAGTCACACGACTATCAAGGGTATGTAACTGACTACCATTCACTGCATCTGTTGATGTCGCAGAAATCGTACCTGCTGCTACATTAGTAATCTTCTGGTTAGCTGCATTAATACCAGACTTGGTCACGCTTGGACCACCAGCAATGGTGAGACCATTGGTGTCTAGCTTGCTGTCGCCTGCCGTTACGCTGTCAATATTAAGATCACGGTTTAAACCATACTGGATCTTGTTACCAGTTTTGGTTACTTTCAGGTTCGTTTCACCTGCAAGCGTACCAATGTCAACCGTATCACCCGCTTTCACTGCACCTGCATTGGCACCATTGCTTTGTAAGGTCCAGCCTTTATCCAATGCACTGATTGCAGCACCCACGTTATTTACGTTGTTGCCATTTACAGTATAAATTGGTGAACTGACTGCGCCTGTAACAGGATTATAAACTGCTCCACCACCTAAGTTGTTCGCGGTACTGGTGCCTAAAGCATCTGTCTTGGTATTTGCTGCTGTAGTTACTGCACCCAACTGGCTTACATTAACAGCATCGGTCGGATTGGTACCTGCTGCAACATTGATAATCTTCTGGTTACCTGCATCAATACCCGCAGTCGTTACACTTGGACCACCAGTAATGGTTAATCCACTGTTATCAACCTTAGTATTGCCAGCCGTTAAACCACTGTTATCAACTTTAGTATTGCCGACCGTTAAGCTACCTGCATTGGTTAAACCAATGTTGTCATTGACACTGTATTTATAAGTATTGGTTGTCGGGTCATACGTCGCAGTGGTGTTGGTGCCATCTGCGAAGTTAACCGTTTGACCCAACTTCACGTTCTTAGCCGCACCACCATTGACACTAAAGTTCAGACCTTTGTCAGCTGTCGCTTGTGCTGCTGCTGCATTGGTCACTGCTGTGTTTGCAGTGTTCTGGGCAGTGGTTACATTCTGATTGGTCGCATTTAACTGGCTACCATTTACTGCATCTGTTGACGTAGAAGAAATAGTACCTGCAGCTACATTGGTAATCTTCTGGTTAGCTGCATCAATGCCAGACTTGGTCACACTTGGACCACCAGCAATGGTGAGACCGTTGGTGTCTAACTTGCTGTCGCCTGTGGTTACGCTGTCCACATTCAGATCACGGTTTAAGCCATACAGGATCTTGTTTCCAGTCTTGGTTACTTTCAAGTTGGTTTCACCTGCAACTGTACCAATGTCAACTGTGTCGCCAGCTTTCACTGCACCTGCATTGGCACCATTGCTTTGTAAGGTCCAGCCTTTATCCAGTGCTGTGATCGCGTCACCCACGTTATTTACGTTGTTGCCATTCACGCTATAGACTGGTGAACTGACTGCGCCTGTAAGCGGATTATAAATTGCTCCACCACCTAAGTTGTTCGCGGTACTGGTACCTAAAGCATCTGTCTTGGTATTCGCTGCTGTAGTTACTGCACCAAGTTGACTTACATTAACAGCATCAGTCGGATTGGTTCCAGCAGCTACATTGGTAATCTTCTGGTTGCCTGCATTAATACCCGCAGTCGTTACACTTGGGCCACCGGTAATGGTTAAACCACTGTTATCAACCTTGGTGTTACCAACCGTTAAGCTACCCGCATTGGTTAATGCAATGTTGTCATTCACATTGTATTTATAGGTATTGGTTGCAGGGTCATATACTGCAGTGGTGTTGGTGCCATCTGCAAAGTTAACCGTTTCACCCAGCTTCACATTGTCAGCTGTACCACCATTCACACTAAAGTTCAGGCCTTTGTCTGCCGTCGCTTGTGCTGCCGCTGCATTGGTCACTGCTGTGTTTGCAGTATTCTGGGCAGTCGTTACATTCTGGTTGGTCGCATCTAACTGGCTACCATTTACTGCATCTGTTGATGTAGAAGAAATGGTACCTGCAGCTACATTAGTAATCTTCTGGTTCGCTGCATCAATGCCAGACTTGGTCACGCTTGGACCACCAGCAATGGTGAGACCATTGGTGTCTAGCTTGCTGTCACCTGCCGTTACGCTGTCAATATTAAGATCACGGTTTAAACCATACTGGATCTTGTTACCAGTCTTGGTTACTTTCAGGTTGCTTTCGCCTGCAACCGTACCAATGTCAACTGTATCGCCAGCTTTCACTGCACCTGCATTGGCACCATTGCTTTGTAAGGTCCAGCCTTTATCCAGTGCTGTGATCGCGTCACCAACGTTGTTCATGTTGTTGCCATTCACGCTATAGACTGGTGAACTGACTGCACCTGTAACCGGATTATAAATTGCTCCACCACCCAGATTACTTGCTGTACTTGTACCTAAAGCATCTGTCTTGGTATTCGCGGCTGTAGTTACTGCACCCAACTGGCTTACATTAACAGCATCAGTCGGATTGGTTCCTGCTGCAACATTGGTAATCTTCTGGTTGCCTGCATTAATACCTGCAGTGGTTACACTTGGACCACCTGTAATGGTTAGGCCACTGTTATCAACCTTGGTGTTGCCGACCGTTAAGCTACCCGCATTAGTTAATGCAATGTTGTCATTTACATTGTATTTATAGGTATTGGTTGCAGGGTCATACACTGCAGTGGTGTTAGTGCCATTGGCAAAGTTAACCGTTTCACCCAACTTCACGTTGTCAGCTGTACCACCATTCACACTAAAGTTCAGGCCTTTGTCTGCCGTTGCTTGGGCTGCCGCTGCATTGGTGACTGCTGTGTTTGCAGTGTTTTGGGCAGTGGTTACATTCTGATTGGTCGCATCTAACTGACTACCATTCACTGCATCTGTTGATGTCGCAGAAATCGTTCCAGCAGCTACATTAGTAACTTTTTGGTTGCCCGCATTAATACCTGCAGTGGTTACACTCGGACCACCGGTAATCGTTAATCCGCTGTTATCAACCTTGGTGTTACCAACTGTTAAGCTACCGGCATTGGTTAATGCAATGTTGTCATTTACATTGTATTTATAGGTATTGGTTGCAGAGTCATACACTGCAGTGGTGTTGGTGCCATTGGCAAAGTTAACCGTTTCACCCAGCTTCACATTGTCAGCCGTACCACCATTGACACTAAAGTTCAGGCCTTTGTCTGCTGTCGCTTGGGCAGCAGCAGCATTGGTCACTGCCGTGTTTGCGGTGTTCTGAGCAGTGGTCACGTTCTGATTCGTGGTATTTAACTGACTACCATTCACTGCATCTGTTGATGTAGATGAAATGGTGCCTGCTGCTACATTAGTAATTTTCTGGTTACCCGCATTAATACCTGCAGTGGTTACACTTGGACCACCAGTAATAGTTAAGCCACTGTTATCAACCTTGCTATTCCCAACTGTTAAGCTACCCGCATTGGTTAATGCAATGTTGTCATTCACATTGTATTTATAGGTATTGGTTGCCGGGTCATACACTGCCGTGGTGTTGGTACCATCTGCAAAATTAACCGTTTCACCTAGCTTCACGTTGTCTGCCGTACCACCATTAACACTAAAGTTCAGGCCTTTGTCTGCTGTCGCTTGGGCTGCTGCTGCATTGGTCACCGCTGTGTTTGCGGTGTTCTGAGCAGTGGTCACGTTCTGATTCGTGGTATTTAACTGACTACCATTTACTGCATCTGTAGAGGTCGCAGAAATAGTTCCTGCTGCCACGTTGGTAACCTTCTGATTACCCGCATTAATACCCACAGTTGTTACACTTGGACCGCCAGTAATGGTTAATCCGCTGTTATCAACCTTGGTGTTACCTACCGTTAAGCTACCCGCATTGGTTAATGCAATGTTGTCATTCACATTGTATTTATAGGTATTGGTTGCTGGGTCATACACTGCCGTGGTGTTGGCACCATCTGCAAAGTTAACTGTTTCACCCAACTTCACATTGTCAGGTGTACCACCATTAACACTAAAGTTCAGGCCCTTGTCTGCCGTCGCTTGGGCTGCAGCTGCATTGCTGACTGCTGTGTTTGCAGTATTTTGCGCAGTGGTTACATTCTGGTTGGTGGTATATAACTGGCTACCGTTCACTGCATCTGTTGATGTAGCAGAAATAGTTCCTGCAGCAACATTGGTAATCTTCTGGTTACCCGCATTAATGCCAGCAGTTGTTACACTTGGACCGCCTGTAATGGTCAGGCCATTGTTATCAACCTTAGTATTGCCAACTGTTAAACTACCGGCATTGGTTAATGCAATGTTGTCATTGACATTGTATTTGTAGGTATTGGTTGCCGGGTCATACACTGCTGTTGTGTTCGTCCCATCTGCAAAGTTAACCGTTTCACCTAACTTCACGTTGTCAGTTGTACCACCATTGACACTAAAGTTCAGGCCTTTGTCTGCCGTCGCTTGCGCTGCTGCTGCATTGGTCAATGCGGTATTTGCTGTGTTTTGTGCAGTGGTTACATTCTGGTTGGTCGCATTTAATTGGCTTACATTAACAGCATCAGTTGCATTCGTTCCTGCTGCGACATTAGTAATCTTTTGGTTAGCAGCATTGATACCCGCAGTTGTTACACTTGGGCCACCAGTAATGGTTAATCCGTTGTTATCAACTTTAGTGTTGCCGACCGTTAAACTACCCGCATTGGTTAATGCAATGTTGTCATTCACATTGTATTTATAGGTATTGGTTGCTGGGTCATACACTGCTGTTGTGTTCGTCCCATCTGCAAAGTTAACCGTTTCACCCAGCTTCACGTTGTCAGTTGTACCACCATTGACACTAAAGTTCAGGCCTTTGTCTGCCGTCGCTTGGGCTGCTGCTGCATTGGTCAATGCGGTATTTGCTGTGTTTTGTGCAGTGGTTACATTCTGGTTGGTTGCATTTAACTGGCTAAAATTGACTGCATCAGTCGCATTAGTGCCTGCTTTAACATTGGTAATTTTCTGATTACCCGCATTAATCCCTGCTGTGGTTACACTTGGGCCACCAGTAATGGTTAATCCACTGTTATCAACTTTAGTATTTCCTACTGTTAAGCTACCTGCATTGGTTAATGCAATGTTGTCATTGACACTGTATTTATAGGTATTGGTTGCAGGGTCATAGGTTGCTGTGGTGTTGGTACCATTGGCAAAGTTAACTGTTTCGCCCAGCTTCACATTATCAGCCGTACCGCCATTCACACTAAAGTTCAGGCCTTTGTCTGCCGTCGCTTGGGCAGCAGTTGCATTGGTGACTGCTGTGTTTGCAGTATTTTGTGCTGCAGCTGCATTCGTTACCGCTGTATTTGCGGTGTTCTGAGCAGTCGTTACATTCTGGTTGGTTGCATTTAACTGACTACCATTCACTGCATCTGTTGATGTAGATGAAATGGTTCCTGCTGCGACATTAGTAATCTTCTGGTTAGCAGCATTGATACCTGCAGTCGTTACACTTGGACCGCCTGTAATGGTTAAGCCACTGTCATCAACCTTAGTGTTACCAACCGTTAAACTGCCCGCATTGGTTAATGCAATGTTGTCATTCACACTGTATTTATAGGTATTGGTTGCAGGGTCATAGGTTGCTGTTGTGTTCGTCCCATCTTCAAAGTTAACCGTTTCACCCAGCTTCACGTTGTCAGTTGTACCACCATTGACACTAAAGTTCAGGCCTTTGTCTGCCGTCGCTTGCGCTGCTGCTGCATTGGTCACTGCTGTATTTGCAGTGTTTTGTGCAGTGGTTACATTCTGGTTGGTTGCATTTAACTGGCTAAAATTGACTGCATCAGTCGCATTAGTGCCTGCTTTAACATTGGTAATTTTCTGATTACCCGCATTAATCCCTGCTGTGGTTACACTTGGGCCACCAGTAATGGTTAATCCACTGTTATCAACTTTAGTATTTCCTACTGTTAAGCTACCTGCATTGGTTAATGCAATGTTGTCATTGACACTGTATTTATAGGTATTGGTTGCAGGGTCATAGGTTACTGTGGTATTGGTACCATCTGCAAAGTTAACCGTTTCACCCAACTTCACATTGTCAGCTGTACCACCATTCACACTAAAGTTCAGACCTTTGTCTGCTGTCGCTTGGGCTGTTGCGGCATTGCTGACTGCCGTGTTTGCCGTATTTTGTGCTGCAGCTGCATTCGTCACCGCTGTATTTGCGGTGTTCTGAGCAGTCGTTACATTCTGGTTCGTGGTATTTAACTGGCTACCATTCACTGCATCTGTAGAGGTAGAAGAAACTGTTCCTGCCGCGACATTGGTGATTTTATTTCCACCATTATCTAGCCCAGTATTTGTTAATTTTACTGGACCATTCGCTCCACCATTAACTGTAACTCCTGAACTATTCAGGGTCGTATTACCAGTTGTTACACTATTTAATGAAATATCATCGGCTAAATCAAAAGTAACATCAGTATTGCTATTTAATTCGTCCGCTACTTTAGCAACAGTATTTTTACCATTGATAAAACTAACTTTATCAGTGGTACTATCGCCAATAGTTGCTTTATTTGTTGTTCCTTGACGTACCGTAAATGTATTCGCATTTACAGTATAAGTCGTTATACCGTTACTATCAGTTCCTTGAGCAACAGTTGTACCTGTTCCAGCTAAAACTTTAGAAGTTGCTTTTTTTAACTGTGCGACGTTGGCTGCATCTGTATCATTTGTTCCAGCCGCAACACTAGTAATCTGACGAGTTCGTGTCGTTCCATTTCCAACTGAAACAGCAGCATCTGTCGCCTTCCAGATACTATTCGTACTTGTAGTGCTTGTTTCAGTTAAAGGATCATATCCGAGTGAACCTGAAGCTCGATCAGCCACTGAATCACTACCTAGAGCAACAGAGTTAGCTTGTAAGGCTTGTGCTCTTGCACCAATTGCTACAGATGTTTGAGAGGAAGCTGCACTATTTGAACCAATAGAAACGCTTTGGTCTCCAGCTGTAGCAACCGAACCAACCGCTACAGCCAAATTTGAAGCGGTTGATTGCGTACCTACAACTACTGCATTTGTGCCAGTCGCCGCAGTGTTAGTACCTATTGATATCGAATTTGCCCCAGACGCACTGGCACCCTTTTTACTCGCTGATGCACCTGATTGAACATAGGGAGTGCCTTTTAAGTCACTTCCAGCACCAATAGCAATCGAATCACCTCCTGTAGCAGCAGAGTTAATACCTACAGCAACATCACCTGTATTTGCGGTATAAGCTAGTGAACCAATAGATAAACTACCTTGTCCACGTGCTTCTGCTTTTACGCCTACCGCAACTGAAGCGATTGACCCAGCTGTCGCTACAGGACCCAAAGCTGTACCCAAATCAGTAGCTGTAGCCTTAGGGCCTACCGCAACTGCAGCTTCACCTGTTTGTACTCTGGTATAACGATTTCCTACCCCAGATGCACCGCCATTTGTTTTTTCAAAGTCAACTAAGTAATCGCCTGTCAAATTTTTATATGCAGCCGCTGTAGCAGTATTATTATATAGAGCGTTATCTCCGGCAGTTGGTGTGTAGTTATAAGCGGGCGGGTTTGTACTAGCAACTTTATCCATATCGTCAGCACCGATCGCTACAGATGAATTACCTGTTGCTGTAGCCTGACCACCTATTGCAAGAGCCTGAGATCCACTTGCTCTAGATTCAGCACCAATAGCTATCGACTCATTATAAGTTCCTGTAGCATTTGCTGGATTTGCAGTAGAAGCCTGGCTTCCTATTGCAATATCTCTATCTGAATCTGTTACTGCACCACAACCTATTGCTAGTGCACGTTCTCCTCCTGCAGTAGCTCGGTCTCCAGTTCCCCCCACTCCTGTTCCAGTACATGCAGAAATTGCCGTGGCATTATTTCCAGTAGCAAAACCTCCTGACACTCCAACTTCACCAAAAGTAATAGACGGAACGAGTACAGTTAATATTCCCCAAGTAAGTGGTTTAATTTTAAAATTAATTGAAGTTGAAGACTGTAGAAAATCGGTGGCTTCAGTAGAAGGCATCAAAGCATTATTTGTTCTTTGACTACGAGTTTTTGAATGACCCTTTGCAATTTCTGAAACAGCAACCCAAATTCCTAATGAAGCGTTCCAAATTACTTTGTATATTTTATTCATATACTTACTCGCATTTTTACAAAAAATAGACAATGCTTACCTTAAGTTACATAAAGTTTCAAAAAAACAAAAGGTGTGGCAAATTTCGCGAAATATACCAAAGAAAAAATGAGAGGTAAATCACAAAAAAATCTTGTAATGCGATGAAAAACAAGAAAAAAGGACAATATATGATCAAATAAATACAAAAAACATATTATGATTTTTTTACTATAAATAAAACTTTGCAGGTAAAGTCAGACTTTTTTCGATTCAAAAGTTAATAAAAATAAAAGATTGAATTTGAATTTATAGTTAAAAACTATCGTTTTATTTTTATTAAAAAAGTTTAATTATATTTGATAAATAATCATTTTTAAAGATTTATTGTTTAGAAGCGTTTATTTGAAGATTAAAGCTAGAGTCAATATTAGGTGGGGATCAATATCCCATTCGTTTTATAATTTTATAGGTAATTAAAGGATTATATGATTCAAAATGTAGCTGATTGATTTATTTTTCAGTTTACTAAAAGAATAAAAGTAACCACTTTAAAGGTGGTTACTTTTACCTGACAGACCGTTTCACCAATTGATATTAACACGTCTATTCGGTGCTAAACATTGAATAAGTTGTGAACTATTGTTACCGCTACACTGCTTATATAAATCAGTCTGACTATTCGCCTGTATTTGTATTCGACTCGCTTCAATGCCTTGTTGCACCAATAATTTGGCAATAGTATTAGCACGTTGTGAAGACAACTGTTGGTTATAGCTAAATTTACCTAACCGATCCGTAAAACCTGAAACAATAACAGGGTTCGTTGTTTGGCTTTTCTTGATCTGCTCGACAATTTTAGTAATGCTGTCAGTACCCTCTTCAATAGCATTAACATCGAATCGATCAAAGGCAAATAAGACACTCGCTGTACGATCTGCAATTACAGCGTTATGTGCTGGCACCTGATTATTTTCTCCCCAAGCGACCAAACCTTCACACGCTTCACCTTTCCAAGATAAACGTTCTGCTAAATAGCGCTTATCAAAATCAACACGTAACTGACAACGTTGGTACTGGTTCGTATTAGGAATACGAACATCAAGTACATAGTTCCAGATTTTTACTGCAAAAAGCCCTTCACTAAACTGAGGATTTCCCAGTAAAGCTCGAATTTGATCTTTATTTAGGCCTTTGTCTAAACGAGCAACGTCTTGGTATTCATAGCGTTTTACTTGTTTTAAGTAACTTTTTTCAATCGCTGGAAAATGCATTTCCTGTGGCTGAGCTGGTTCATTTGCATAAGTTGTTACCGCGAAACCAGCAAAAGCTGCTACGACTAAGCTTTGGATTGTTTTATTCATTTCTATAATCTCTTTAATCTGTCGAGCAAGGAGAGCATTGCTACTCTCCTAACCAGTTTCTTAGTTAATAACACCACTGATACCAATACGAACGCTTGGCTCACCTTGAGATGCAGCTGCCACACCACCTGTGATTGACCAACGACCATTGTCAGATGTTTTACGTAAGGTCACACCGACAGCATTTTCACCACCATGATATGCAGCACCAACAGCATAGGTATATTTACCTGCGACAAACGGCGCATTTTCTAAAGCCATAGCAGCGGCAATACCCGCATTGGCTTTTTTCTCAACGTCATCAATGCGTTTATTGGTGTCATAGAAGACTTGTTGTAACTGATCACCCAGATTGGTAATTTTGTTGCCCAATTCTTGGTTCGACTGATTTAACGTACCAATTGCATCGTTAATATTGTCTTTGCCCGTTCCACCAATGTTTTTAGTCGTGATTGAACCATCACTATTAACAGTTGTATTTCCACCAATACTGTTTTTAATACTGTTTGAAATATTATGGATTTGGCCACCATTTACGGCTTGGTTCGAACCAGCTTTAATCTCGCCATCTTTGACACCTTGGACAACTCGATCACCGTCCTTACCAGCCATATTTACGCTAGTACCACCCGTGTCTTTACCAACCGTGATTTCACCATTTGGTTTTTGCTGTTGAACTAACCCAGCTTTACCATTAGAAATGTTGTCGATGTTGTTTTGAATGTTCTTAATATCATTCGAGTTCTTATCGACTTGATTTTGAACATTCCATAATTGACCACCATTTACGGCGTCTTTAGAGCCTTCAGCAACTTTACCATCAGCTACATTTTTCAAATTGGTACCTTTATCTCCACCACCTAAAGTGACTGAGTTTTTATCAACATTGCCATTTTTATCTTTGTCATACTGCACCGCATGATCAGAAAGTTTGCCAATATCTTTACCAATTTGATCTTTAACTTCATTAATTTGCTTATCTAACTGGCCTTTATTCACTGCATCTTTTGCATTAACACCATCTGCAAGATTGGTAATTTGCTTACTTCCCGCATCAATACCATTAATTGTAATACTTGGACCACCTTTAATGATAAGACCTTGTTGATTCAAGACATGACCACCAACATTTACACTGTCGAACTTCACATCTTTTAGCATCTCGATTTTGATGCCATCTTGTGTAGTACGAGTAATAATGTTTTCACCGCTGGTTCTATCTTCAGCAGTTTCTGGATTAGCCCCACCCACAATATTAATGGTGTCACCAAGCTTACGATGGACAGCTTTACCCTGAGTTGCTTTCTGGTCATTTGCACCAAAATTCAGCCCTTTTTGGGTCAAGTCATTTACACCGTTGGTAACTTTCTCATCTACCGACTTGATAGCATCATTGATGTTGTTTTTACCCGTGCCACCAATGTTATTAGTCGTCAGGCTACCGTCTGGGTTTACAACTGTATTTCCCCCAATACTATTTTTAATACTTGTTGAGATGTTATGAACCTGACTGCCATTTACCGCATCTTTAGAATTTTGTGTAATCACGCCATTCGCGACATCAGTAATTTTCTTACCGCCAGCATTAATGCCATCTTTAGTCATACTTGGACCATCTTTAATAGTCAAACCATTATGATTAAGTACGTTATCGCCCGCAGTTACGCTGTCTAATGTCAGATCTTTTTTGGTCGCTACCTCGTAGTTAGTACTGCCATCTTTATTTACAGTTTGTTTTACAACAATGTTGTCACCTTCAGTTACAGTCGTTTTTGCTTTAGTTGCAGTATTTTTCACTTCACTAATTGCATCATTAATATTGTTTTTACCCGTGCCGCCAATGTTATTGGTCGTCAGGCTACCGTCTGGATTTACAACTGTATTTCCACCAATGCTGTTTTTAATACTGTTTGAAATATTATGAATCTGGCTACCATTTACTGCTTCTTTTGAAGTCGATGAAATGTTACCTGCTTTCACGTTATCTAAAACCGTACCATCCTTACCTTTTAAAGTAACTTTGTCTTTGGTTTTAGCGTCATCGTATTTCACTGCAGCATCATCAGTTGCATTTTGCTTGGCAGCAAGATCATCTAGCTGACCTTTATTGACTGCATCTTTAGCATTTACACCATCTGCTACATTGGTAATTTGTTTGCCGCTAGCATTAATACCTTCTTTGGTAATGCTTGGACCATCTTTAATCGTCAGACCATTATTGTTTAAAGTGGTATTGCCAGTAGTCACACTGTCAAACTTCGAGTCTTTTAATAACTCAATCTGGATACCATCTTGAGTGGTACGGGTAATGACATTTTCACCACTGGTCTTAGCTGCCGGAGTTGAAGCAGCTGCACCACCCACGATATTGAGCTTGTCACCAAGTTTACGATGTACATCTGCACCACTGTTGCCAGCAAAGTTCAAGCCTTTGTTTTCAACATCCTTAATACCGTTTGTAACTTTGTCATCTACAGACTTGATTGCATCATTGATGTTGTTTTTACCTGTTCCACCAATGTTATTCGTGGTTAAACTACCGTCTGGGTTTACAACTGTATTTCCACCAATACTGTTTTTAATACTGTTTGAAATATTGTGAATCTGGCTACCATTTACTGCTTCTTTTGAAGTCGCTGAAATGTTGCCTGCTTTCACATTATCTAAAACTGTGCCGTCTTTACCTTTTAAGGTGACTTTATCTTTAGTTTTAGCATCATCGTATTTCACCGCAGCATCATCAGTTGCATTTTGCTTGGCAGCAAGATCATCTAACTGACCTTTATTCACTGCATCTTTAGCATTTACACCATCAGCCACATTGGTAATTTGTTTACCACCCGCATTAATACCTTCTTTAGTAATGCTTGGACCTTCTTTAATGGTTAAGCCATTATTGTTTAAAGTGGTATTGCCAGTAGTCACACTGTCAAACTTCGAGTCTTTTAATAACTCTATCTGAATACCATCTTGAGTGGTACGGGTAATAACATTTTCACCGCTGGTCTTAGCCGCCGGAGTTGAAGCAGCTGCACCACCCACAATATTAAGCTTCTCGCCAAGTTTACGATGTACGTCTGCACCACTATTACCAGCAAAATCCAAGCCTTTGTTTTCAAGTTCAGTCTTGGTGTTGTCGATTTTGCTATTCAGTTCAGTTTTCGTATTACCAATCGTGTTGTTTAACTCAGTTTTAGTGTCATTAATCTGAGTTGTTAACTGATCTTTGGTATTGTTTAACTTGGTGTTGGTATCGGTAATTTGATTACCAAGATCATTCTTAGCATCATTTAAACTCTTGTTGGTATCTGCGATCTGATTACCCAAATCTTTTTTCGCATCATTTAACTGATTATTTGTATCAGTGATTTTGCCATTTAAGCTCTCTTTTACTTTGATGAGCTGATCAACATTCACTGCATCTTTGGCATTTACACCATCTGCAACATTGGTAATTTGTTTGCCACCTGCATTAATACCGTCTTTAGTAATGCTTGGACCGTCTTTAATAGCCAAACCATTGTTGTTCAAAGTGGTGTTACCAGTAGTCACACTGTCAAATTTTGAGTCTTTTAACAATTCAATCTGAATACCATCTTGAGTGGTACGGGTAATAACATTTTCACCGCTTGTTTTTGACGCTGGAGTTGAAGCATCCGCACCACCTATAATGGTGAGCTTGTCACCAAGTTTACGGTGTACATCTGCACCGCTATTACCAGCAAAGTTTAAGCCTTTGTTTTCAAGCTCGGTCTTGGTGTTGTCGATTTTGCTATTCAGTTCAGTTTTCGTATTACCAATCGTGTTGTTTAACTCAGTTTTAGTGTCATTAATCTGAGTTGTTAACTGATCTTTGGTATTGTTTAACTTGGTGTTTGTATCCGTAATCTGGTTACCCAAGTCAGTTTTTGTATCATCTAACTTTTGATTTAGATTGGTAATATTCTGAGCATTTTTACTAATATTGCTCGCGTTTTGATTTACACGTCCATCAACATTTTTAAGCTGACGTACTGTTACCGCATCTGAGTCAGCTGAGCCATCTTCAACATTAGTAATACGGCGTTCTTTTCCAGCCGACCCAACAGAAATAACACCATTAGATTTAGAAGCATCACGATTGGTCAGGAAAGAACTTCCTGTCGCTTCGGTTGCTACAGCATCTTGGCCTAAAGCAACACTATTTTTAGCTTCTACTTTACTGCGTGCACCTAAAGCTACACCACCTTCAACCAAAGACTGGGCACCTTGACCAACTGCAACTGCATTTTCTTGGTCAGCAATTGCACCACCACCAATGGCTGCAGCATTTTTACCCGTTGCTTTTGCACCGCCACCTACAGCAGCAGCATTTTCATTTGTAGCCTCAGCCCCTTTACCAATTGCAGCCGAGTTATCGCCTGTTGCTTGGGCACCACTACCAATTGCAGCAGCACTGTTTCCAGTTGCTTTTGCACCTTCACCTGGTTTGTTACCAGAGCCAATTGCTGTTGAATTTGTACCCGATGCCAATGAGTTAATACCCATTGCCGATGCACCATCACCTGTTGCTTGAGCAACCGCACCAAATGCAGCAGCCCCTTTACCCGAAGCATTTGACATGACGCCAAAAGCTGATGAAGCGTCACCTGTTGCTTTAGAGGTCATACCAAATGCAGAAGAAAATGCGCCTGTACCTACAGCTTGAGTACCGACAGCCGTTGAGCCGTGATTTGCTTCAGTTGTTGGATAGCTGCCTGCTTTAAGCACACCACCCGTAATTTCTGTATAAGTTTTACTCAGCTCAGCATCTTGGGCGATTTTATCGACATCATCACCACCAATTGCAACAGAAGAGTTCCCTCTTGCAATGACATCCGCACCAATCGCAATCGACTGATCTCCAATCGCTTTTGTCTGATCACCAATCGCAATCGACTGATTGCTATAGCCAGACGGTGTACCTTCTGCTCCTTTAGTCGATGCATTACGGCCGATAGCAACATCCCCACGACCAATCGTTTGACTGCTACTACCCATTGAAATTGCGCCAGAACCCATCGCCTGTGCATATGCACCAATCGCCATTGCCTCACGACCAGCAGCAGAAGTATTCACACCAACAGCAATTGCATTACGTCCAGTTGCCCCATCATTTTCAAAGTTACCACCTTGCTGACCGTTATCATTAATACTGACATAGTGAGTACGAGCAGCTTTTAACTGGCGTATAGTAGCAGCGTCAGAATCTGCAGCGCCGTCTGCTACGTTTTGAATACGGCGCTCACTTCCCACGTCACCAATTGATAAAACACCAGTTGGAGCGGATTGTTTAGTTAAGAAACTTTCACCCGTAGCCTGGACTGCTTTTGAATCTTTACCTACAGCAATACTATTTTCAGCTTCTGAACGCGCACCTTTACCAATTGCGACACCACCATCGAAAGTAGCCTCAGCTTGGTCTCCAATCACAACTGCATTATCTTTTTGTGCTTTTGCGCCTGTACCAATCGCAACAGACTTTTTACCTTTAGATTCTGAAAATGCACCAATCGCTAAAGCATTTTCCTCAGTGGCAACTGCGCCACCACCAAACGCAATCGAGTCCTTACCCGTTGCTTTTGTTGCCATTTTAGGCTGATAAGCAGCGCCTGCTTGCCCCGCAACTGGGTCAGCGTTTTCAATATCTGGCGAACCAATTGCAATTGAACGGTAACCTTCTGCCGTTGCCGAGTGACCAATTGCTAACGAGCCTTTACCTGTAGCTGCTGCAACATTACCAATGGCTTGAGAAAAATCGGCAGTCGCGGCAGATTGGCGCCCAAGTGCAAGAGCGGTATTTCCAGAAGATAAAGCACCTGTACCAATTGCGACACCTGAAATACCTTGAGTTGTCGCATAAGAACCAATTGCTGTACCTAAACCTTTCTCAACTACGGCGCCAGTACCCACACTGATCGCCCCGCCTTGTTTCATTGCGCCAGCATAAGCACCAGTAGAATTATTATAAGGATTATTACGATTTGCGATGTTAGAGCCTGTTCTGTCTTGAGTTTGGGCTCCACAACCAATAGCGACATCTTTTTCATTAGCAGTACTTGCATTCCCTTCACGACAAGAAGTTGTACCTGAAATAGATGTTCCTTGGCCTACTCCTCCGTCGGTATTTGTCCCTGCGAAAGTATTTGGAGCAAAACTAATTACACCAGTTAAAACTACCGCTGATACATTTAAAGTTTTTGATTTAGTCTTTGTTTTACCTTTTGCAATTTCAGATGTTGCAACCCATGCTCCAATCGAAGCATTCCAAATGACCTTATAAACTTTATTCATAAAACTTCTCAGACAAATACCAAACTCAAAGGCCAATAAAAATGTACAAATACATTTTTAAAATTTTCAGCCCCAAAAAAAGAGGCGGCATCCTAATTGAATAAATTTAAAGGGTAAATATAAAAATAAAATAACGAGAAGGAAGATTGTGATTTTAATCACAAATTATATTTTTATAATTAATTTTAAATTATTGAATTTAATAAATAAAAAATTAATTAACGACAGAGTGTTTTGTTTTTGTTAAAAATAAGTAAACTTATTTTAAAATAGAATAATAACCCTAAATATATGTTTAATTTTTATGAAATTAATAAAAATAAATACGTTTTAAAATACATATGTATATTATAAAAATAGAACATTAACTCTAAAATAAATATCATTATTAATATAATTATTCAGCAAAAATCCCCATTTTAAATACAGCTGTATATTATAAATAATAGTGTATTTATTCTACTCACAATAAATTATAAAATAAATAAAATTTTAAATATACTTAACAAAAACAATTATTATAAAATAAAACTAAATAAAGCATGTGTTTCGAAAACTGACCTCCTTACTTGTACGGCAAAGACTAATTATTAAGTAAAGATGCTTAGCTTCACTACAAAATTTTATTCTTCTTAAGAATTAATCTATTGATTCATAACATTTTAAAAAAAAAGTTGACTAAATTAGTCCTTTTTTCAACATTTTCTATTGTCATGCCCTTGTAATTTTTAAAATACACATCACTATAAAAAACATGGCAACCTCGTTGTCACTCATTAGGAGTGCCCATGTCTGAACTTATTATGAATGAAAAAACTGACTTAGAGCCTCAGGTTCCAAGTGTATTACCACTATTAGCCTTACGTGATGTGGTGGTTTATCCACACATGCAAATTGCGCTATTCGTGGGTCGTGAAAAATCGATCAATGCAGTTGATGTGGCTCGTAACAGTGACAATTTAGTATTTGTAGTTGCGCAAAAAGATTCGCTTACAGAAGAAATTGATCACGACAATTTATACCAGTACGGTACAGTCGCTAAGATTGTACAAGTAGTTAATCATGAAAATGATGAAAACTGCATTAAAGTACTTATTGAAGGCTTACATCGTTCTAAGCTCACAAAAATTATCGATGAAGATAGTTATTTGACTGCTGAACACGATTTAAGTCCAATGACTATTAATGTAGATAAGGCAACTCAAGAAACTCGTTTACAAGAGTTACGTAACTTATTTGCTCAATATGCAGAAGCAAAATTACGTAATGCACGTGAACTAGTTGCAGCTGCCAATAAAATCGAAGACTTATTGCAACTTATGTTCTTCGTAGCAACTCGTGTACCTCTAAATATTGAAATTAAACAGAAGTTTTTAGAGCACGATGAGTTTGAAGCACATTTGCAAGAGTTAATGAACTACTTGATGAATCAATCTGCTGAACAGCAAATTGAGCAAACTTTACATGACAGCGTAAAACGCCAAATGGAAAAGAACCAACGTGAATACTTTCTAAATGAAAAAATGAAAGTCATTCAACGTGAACTTTCTGATATGAATGGCGGTGCTGAAGATGACGTTGCTGAAATTGAGAAACGTCTTGCTGAAGCTGATTTACCTGAACACGTACGCAAAAAAGCTGAAGCTGAGTTCCGTAAACTTAAAGCAATGCAGCCAGCATCTAGTGAAGCTGCCGTTGTACGTAACTATCTAGAAGTAATTTTAGATACGCCATGGAACAAAGCGAGCAAAGTCAGTATTAACTTAGCCAAAGCACAAGAAATTCTTGATGCTGACCACTATGGTCTTGATGATGTTAAAGACCGTATTGTTGAATATTTAGCTGTTCAATCACGTGTGAAAAAACTCAAAGGCCCTATCCTTTGTTTAGTAGGTCCTCCGGGGGTTGGTAAAACTTCACTCGGTGAATCAGTAGCTAAAGCAACAGGTCGTGAATTTGTTCGCATGGCGCTTGGTGGCGTACGTGATGAAGCAGAAATTCGTGGACACCGTCGTACTTATATTGGTGCGATGCCAGGTAAAATTGTGCAGTCTTTAACAAAAGTTGGCGTGAAGAACCCATTGTTCTTACTCGACGAAATTGACAAGATGGCGCAAGACTACCGTGGTGACCCAGCTTCTGCATTGCTTGAAGTACTTGATCCATCACAAAACAGTAAGTTCAACGATCACTATTTAGATCTTGATCTTGACCTTTCTGAAGTCATGTTCATCTGTACCGCAAACAGTATGAATATTCCAGAAGCATTACTGGACCGTATGGAAGTCATTCGTCTACCGGGTTATACCGAAGATGAAAAAGTAAACATTGCTGAGCGTTACCTTGTTCCTAAAGCAATTAAGAACAACGGATTACGTGCAAAAGAGTTAACAATTCATGAAGAAGCGATTCGTGACATTGTTCAACGCTATACACGTGAAGCTGGTGTTCGTAGTTTAGAACGTGAAGTTTCTAAAATTGCGCGTAAAGTGGTAAAAGAAGCGGTAAGTAAAAAGTCTAAAAACTTACAGCTTGACGTTACCTCTGCCAATCTTCCTGAATACCTAGGTCCACACAAATTTGACTTTGGTATGGCTGAAGATGAAGCACAAGTAGGCCGTGTAAATGGCTTAGCATGGACTTCTGTTGGTGGTGAGTTACTTACTATTGAAGTTGCAGCTGTTAAAGGTAAAGGTAAATTTATTACAACCGGTTCACTCGGTGACGTAATGAAAGAATCAATTACCGCAGCAATGACTGTAGTACGTACACGTGCTGACGAACTTGGTATTGAAGCATCTCGTTTTGAAGAAACTGATGTACACGTTCACTTACCTGAAGGTGCAACTCCAAAAGATGGTCCATCTGCTGGTTTAGCATTAACAACTGCACTTGTATCAGCATTTACTGGTATTGCGATTCGTCCAGATATCGCAATGACAGGTGAAACAAGTCTTGGTGGTCGTGCGATGCGTATCGGTGGCTTGAAAGAGAAACTTCTAGCTGCACATCGTGGTGGAATTAAGCTGGTCTTTATTCCTCAAGATAACGTTCGTGATTTGGCAGAGATTCCTGACAATGTGAAAGAAGGATTAGAAATTAAAGCTGTGAAAAGCATTGATGAAATCTTACCTTTAGCATTAACTTCAATGCCAAAGCCTTTACCTAAAACACCGATTGTAAAACCGGTAGAAGGCTCAAAAGCAGCGCGTCACTAATTTATAAAATAGAAAAAAGAGAGCTTTGGCTCTCTTTTTTTTGTTACATAATTTGATTGAAAAATATCCAACCTCCCTCATAATAAGAAGTGAGAGTAATTAATTTTATTATTTGCTCTTGTCTATCTTATGTCACAGATAGCCTTGTTTTTATTCTCTATGGTCATCTGAACTCCAGACAGATGATCATTTGATCGCAGTCCAACACCATTTTTTGGACTGCGTTTTTTATGCCCACTTACTGCCCCGCAGTTATTGTCTCCTCAGGTATAATATGTCAGCTGTTTTGACTGAATAGACCACATGAAAATTCGTATTCTGACCATTGGTCAAAAAATGCCTGCTTGGGTACTTACTGGTTTTGAAGATTATTTCAAACGCATCCAACCTTTTGTCCAGACTCAAGTGATTGAACTTCCAATGGCAAAACGGGGAAAAAACGACTCGGAAGCAGATATTTTGAAATACTGCCAACTTGAAGGTGAAAGTATTTTAAATGCTTTAAAACCAAACGAGACGCTCATTGCTTTAGAAGTGGGTGGACGTGAGCTCAGTACAGAAAAACTGGCTGACACCATGAAACAATGGATGCTTGAAGGTAATGATGTTGCATTGGCTATTGGTGGCCCAGATGGTTTGTCAGATCAAGTACGTAAAGCGGCTGCTTGGCATTGGTCACTTTCAAAACTTACCATGCCCCATCCTTTAGTACGTGTTTTATTAATCGAGCAGCTTTACCGAGCGATGAGCATTAATCATAATCATCCCTATCACCGTGCATAAAAAGAACAAACGTTTCATTTTAAGAACAATCCGTTGAAATCAGGATACTTTTAACATGTCCTGATTTTGGCATAATGACTATTATTCTGCTTTTCAACTCAGGTGTAATGAAATGGAACTACAAACCCTTCCCGGACTGTTTATTTCACATGGTTCACCCATGCTTGCACTTGATCCAGAACAAGTGGGTCCTGCTTTACACCGTCTTGGTATAAATCTACCTACTCCAAAGGCAATCATCGTGATGTCTGCTCACTGGGAAAGTAAAGCACTTGAAGTAAGTAGTTCGACTCGTCCGGAAACATGGCATGACTTTCGTGGTTTCCCACCAGAGTTGTACGAGATTCGCTATAGCGCACCTGGTCAACCAGAACTTGCCGAAGAAATATTGAAATTATTGGCAGATGCTCATTTTGTTGCACATGCCAATAGTACTCGTCCTCGCGACCACGGTGTATGGATGCCTCTTTTACACATGTATCCAGATGCGGATATTCCCGTTGTTGAAATTTCTTTGCCGATGACCTTAAGCGCACAAGAAATTTATCGAATTGGACAAACGCTTGCACCTTTACGTGAAAAGCAAATTTTATTGATTGGTTCTGGAAGTATTACCCATAATCTTGCTGAGTTGTCTTGGCAAGGAGATAACTCTAAAGTTCCTGAATGGGCTTCAACTTTTAGAAATACTGTCGTTAATAAACTTTCACATCAAGATTACGATGGCGTTTTGGAATGGCAATCACTACCTTATATAAAACGTAATCATCCAACTCTTGAACATTTTGCACCTTTGTTTTTTGCTATGGGAACTGGTCATCGTTTTACGATTGTTCACAGTAGCTTCACAATGGGCTCATTGGGTATGGATATATATCGTTTTGATTAATTTTTAGGAAATACCCCGTTCTTCGCGGGGTATACCATTATTTTTATGAAAAATTCGAATAATTTACAAACTTATACATTTTGAAAACCGAAACAATCATATGTTTACATTTTCTTTTTTTAAGAATGTTTTAAGCTTAGTGCTGTTGTTTTTTTACTTGAAGTTTTTTAAATGAAAATTAAATATTTAATTCTTGCGTTGTTACCTTTTTCTTTGATGGCGTGTCAAACAGTTTCAAATACTCAAGCTCCAATTGTATCTGAGCAACAACAAAATCTTGCAGCAACTTTAAGTGAATATGCTTGGACTTATCAAAATGTAAAAGCATCTAAGCCACTTGTTCTTAACTTTAATGCAGATGGTAAATTAGCAATTAACACAGGTTGTAATGGTCAAGGTGGTACTTGGAAAGTTGAAGGCAACCAACTTGTAACCTCTCCTCTTGCATCAACAATGATGGCTTGCCAAGACGATTTAATGAAACAAGAACAATTGTCTAATAGCATCTTTAGTGAAGCAAAATTGCCAATCGAAATTAGTAATAGCAATGGTCAGGTAATCTTAAGCGTGACAGATAAAGCAGGTCAAAAGCATATTTTCCAAGGTGTAAAAGCAACTAATACTCAAGCTTTAACTGATTATTCATGGTCATACCAACCTGAAAATACTAAAAAGCCGATCGTTCTTAACTTCACAAACGACCGTTTATCGATCGCAACAGGTTGTAACCGCCAAGGTACTACTTGGAAAGTTGAAAACAATACCATCGTAACTGCTGATGTAATGTCGACTATGATGGCGTGTGAACCTGCTTTAATGAAACAGGAACAATTCTCTAGCAGCCTGTTCCAAAAACGTGCGATTCCATTCGAACTTAATACAACAAATACTGATCAACCAACATTAACTATCGTTGATGCTCAAGGTCAGAAATATACGTTTACAGGTAAAATGACACCTGAAGCAAAATACCAGTCTGAAGGTAAAACTGTTTTCCTTGAAGTAGCGCCAGAAACTAAATCTTGTACGGGTGTTGCGCCACAAACTTGCTTGCAAGTTCGTGAAGTTAAATATGATGACAAAGGCGTAAAAACTTATGCCGACAAAAACTGGTCATTATATTATGGTCAAATCGAAGGTTTTGAACACAATCCAAACCAACGCGTAATCTTACGTGTAAAACGCTTTGAAGTGAAAAACCCAGCAGCAGATCAATCTAGCCAAGCAGATGTTTTAGATATGGTTGTAGAGCAAGAAATGGTTAAAAAGCCTAAAAAATAATTTTTAGACTAAAAAAATCCGATGCTTTTGCATCGGATTTTTTATTTCTACAATTAATAAATACCTTGTGCAAGCATCGCATCAGCAACTTTTACAAAGCCTGCAATATTGGCACCATCTACATAGTTCACAGTACCGTCTTCTTTAGTACCGTATCTAACACAATTGGCATGAATATCTTTCATAATTGCATGTAAGCGTTCATCGACCTCAGCATGTGTCCAGCCTAAACGAATTGCATTTTGAGACATTTCTAAACCAGAAGTTGCTACTCCACCCGCATTAGATGCTTTACCCGGAGCATATAAAATCTTAGCTTCAATAAAATGTTCAACAGCTTCAAGTGTAGATGGCATGTTAGCGCCTTCAGCTACACAAATGACACCATTGGCGATCAGTGTTTTAGCATCTTCACCAGTTAGTTCATTTTGTGTTGCACATGGTAAAGCAATATCTACAGGAATATGCCAAGGTGTTTTACCTTCAAAATATTCAAAACCATGTTTAGAAGCAAACTCCGAAATACGTCCACGTTTAACGTTTTTGAGCTCCATGACTTCTGCCAGCAATTCATCTGTAAAGCCATTTTTTAAATAAACTGTGCCATTAGAGTCCGATAAAGTAACCACTTTCGCACCTAAGAACATTGCCTTCTCTGCCGCATATTGGGCAACGTTACCAGAACCAGATACTGAAACAGTTTTACCAGCAAAAGATAGCCCACGTGTTTTTAGCATTTCTTCTGCAAAATAAACCGTACCATAGCCTGTAGCTTCCGGACGCATTAAGCTACCGCCAAATGAAATTCCTTTACCAGTAAACACGCATGCCGTGTCATTACTGAGTTTTTTCATCATGCCAGCCATATAACCCACTTCACGCGCACCCACACCAATATCTCCAGCTGGGATGTCAGTATTTGGACCTAAATGACGGTAAAGCTCGATCATGAGTGCCTGACAGAATCGCATAATTTCAGCATCAGATTTACCTTTAGGGTTAAAATCTGAACCACCTTTTCCTCCACCCATTGGCAAAGTCGTCAGTGAGTTTTTAAAAGTTTGCTCAAATCCTAAAAATTTTAAAATAGATAAGTTGACCGATGGATGGAAACGCATTCCACCTTTAAATGGACCAATTGCTGAATTGTATTGAACGCGAAAAGCGCGGTTAACTTGAGTCTGGCCTTGATCGTCCATCCATGAAACACGAAATTGAATCACACGCTCTGGTTCAACTAGGCGTTCTAATAATCCCTGCTCTGCATATTCCGGATTTTTTTCAATAAATGGCCACAAGCTTGTCATGACTTCTTCGACAGCTTGTAAAAACTCAGGTTGATGCGGATCACGCGCTTGCACGTAATTCAGGAATTCATTCAGATTGTTATATTTCAATGCACGGTCCTCAGCATAGTAATGAATTAAATTGGTGCAATACATTTTAAAATGCATCATTTAGCAGCAAAATATTAAATCCCTTTCCATCAATTTTAACAATAGTTATTTTAAATTATTTTATTTTACTTAATTATCATAAACTTAATTTTAGAAAAACTTCCTAAAAATCAGAAATAGTCATTTATCTTTTCACTTTTATTGATCTATTATTGTGCAACATTAGCTACATTTTAGGTCAGTTAAAAAGCCAATAAATTCGTTAAAATCCATTGACCTTACTTAGGTTTTTCTTCATTATCGCATCGTTTTAAGCAAGCTATTTTCCTCTATGAATCCATCTATTTCTCTCATACGCGAGATTGATGCGTTATTACCACAAACACAATGTGGTTTGTGTGGACACCGTGACGGTTGTCTACCTTACGCAAAGTCCATTGCTGAAGGTGAAGAAGCAAATAAATGTGTTCCTGGTGGACAGCCAGTGGCTGATGCGCTCGCAAAATTATTAAATCGCTCATCGTTACCTGCTGAAACAAGTGTTTGGCCTGTACAAGCCGATGGACGCCCACAACGCATGAAAGCGATTATTCGCGCAGACGAATGTATCGGATGTACAAAATGTATTAATGCCTGCCCTGTAGATGCCATTATTGGTAGTGGTAAGCTTATGCATACAATTTTGACTGATCTATGCACAGGTTGTGAGTTATGTATTCCACCCTGCCCAGTTGACTGTATTGATCTGGTCGAAGACACTCAAACATTGCCAAGCGAACAACAACGCATTGCAGAGCAAGATGATTTAAGACAACGTTACTACGCGCATATTCAACGCGAAGAGAAACGTCGTATACATCGTAAAGGCCCTGTGGTACGTGCTGAAATTGATACGCAACTTTTTGCACAGTTCTCTCAAGCACTTGATGATTTGCCTTCAATTCAACTCATTGAGAAGCCGAAAGAAGCAATTGTAAATGATGCAAAAACTACGATTGAATTAGCTAAAATTCGCACACAAATTAAAAAGTTGGAAAAGCAGCTCAGTGTTCGAGAAGATGCAAAAAAACGTCTTCAACTTGATGAACTACAAAAGCAACTCATTCAATTACAGGAGGTCTGAATGGCCGTCAAAAACATGACGAAAAAGCAGATTCAAATTTTCTTTGAACGTCTTCGTGAACAAAGACCTTCTCCAGAAACCGAATTAAAATATTCATCTCCGTTTGAATTGTTAATTGCCGTCATGTTATCGGCACAAGCGACCGATGTTAGCGTAAACAAAGCAACAGATAAGCTTTATCCTGTCGCCAATACTGCTGAAAAAATCTATAACTTAGGTGTAGACGGCTTAAAAGAATATATAAAGACCATTGGCCTTTATAATGCGAAAGCTGAAAATGTCATTAAGACCTGTAAAATTTTAATGGAACAATTTAACGGTGAGGTTCCAAGCAACAGAAAAGACTTGGAAGCTCTACCAGGCGTAGGACGTAAAACAGCTAATGTGGTTTTAAATACAGCATTCGGACAACCGACTATGGCTGTCGACACACATATTTTTCGTGTGGGAAATCGAACCGGCTTAGCAGTAGGCAAAAATGTTCTCGAAGTTGAACATCGCCTAGTTAAGGTAATTCCGAAAGAATTTATTGTAGATGCACATCATTGGTTGATATTACATGGCCGTTACTGCTGTATCGCACGTAAACCAAAATGTTCAGAATGTGTCGTTTCCGATGTATGTAACTGGCCAGACCGCTTTGAATTTGGTGCAATAAAAACGATTCCAACAAAAAACCTCAGTTAATCCTGAGGTTTTTTAATCTGCTGTAATTTAGGATGTAGTTGACGTTCTCGTCCATTCTTTTTATTTTCCAAAGCCTGTTGTTTCTGCACATGACGCAGCATTTTTTGACTTTGATATAGTAAAAATAACAATAGTGCCAGACTCAGCAATACCACTAAAATCAAAATGATTTTCATATCGTTCTCCCGCACTTAATGAAAGAAAAGAGCCCTCACAAAGAGGGCTCTTTATCACAAATAATATTAAATTATTTGTCTAAGATGTTGAACAAATCTTTTTGTACATCTTCAATAGTACGCAAGCCATCAAGCTTGTCATAAGTTGGCGCATTTTCACCAGAAGCAGCACGACCTTGGTAGAAACCAACTAATTGCTCTGTTTCAGTATGATAAGACGCTAGACGCTTACGGATTGTTTCTTCTTGGTCATCTGGACGTTGAACAAGATCTTCACCAGTTTCGTCATCTTTACCTTCCACTTTAGGTGGATTATATACAGTGTGGTAAACACGACCAGAAGCTGGGTGCTGACGGCGACCAGAAAGACGTTTTACGATTTCTTCGTCAGGCACATCAATTTCGATCACATGATCAATGCTGATGCCTTCTTTTTCCAATGCTTCTGCTTGAGGAATAGTACGTGGGAAACCATCGAAAATGCAGCCATTTGCACAGTCAGGTTGAGCAATACGTTCTTTTACTAAACCGATAATGAGTTCATCTGAAACTAAACCGCCAGATTCCATTACACTTTTAGCTTTTAAACCTAATTCAGTACCTTCACGAATCGCAGCACGGAGCATATCACCGGTTGAAATTTGTGGGACATTGTAGCGCTTACAGATCAACTGAGCCTGAGTCCCTTTGCCTGCCCCAGGTGGTCCGAGTAAGATAATGCGCATAAAAAACATCCTCATTTAAAACAATGAATGTGAGGTCCGGCAGATTTAATTTCGTTGATCTTCAATAGATCCTGCCCGACTTCGAATTATAAGAAAGCCACAAACAAATGTATTGTACCAGCAATAAATCCGGTTACCCCACCTAGTACAATAAGAATCCACTCGTCCTCTTGGAATGCTGGACGTAACAAATTCTGAAACTCTTTTGGTGTTAGTTCACGAATACGCTCTTTAAACATTTGAAAAATCTTCTGTGCCCGGCTTGCATTCAGTGCAGGGTCACATACGGGTCCCATCGTAATTTCAATTGAACGATCAATCAAGTCCGTCTTTAATCTTGCGTACTCTCTCGGACCCAAAGAAAGCTGTAAAGATGTTCGAACAAGTGGAGTTTCCATGATTTCGTTAATATGACGTTTAACAATACGACGTGTTTTGTCCTTGCGTGGACCATACATCATTTCTGTCATAATCGATTTTAACGTAATCAGATCTTCTGTCACTACACTAGAGAAGACTTCAGAGACTTCTTCTTGACGCTTCATGAAAGCACCTTGGAAATTATAGGTACCAATTCGTAAAACAGGCACAATCCAAGGGAACTTACGATCTTTTGTTAATCTAAAAATTTGCGGATAACGGATGTAATGCGGCTCGATTGGGTTAAATACCATCCAGATTGCAATCCAGTTGGTTAAAAAGCCCCAAATAGATGCCCAAAACGGTACAGTCCAATGCCATGGCACAACGAACCAAACAACCATCTGGAAAATACCGAAGAACATCCCGATTAAAGCACTAATATGCCAAATAAAGTTGATTTCTTTTTGCCCAACTTTTAAGAACATGCGTACCATTAAACGGCGGTCACCTTCCATTTGGCTTACCACCATTTCACGCATATCAACCAGTGACTCGACATTCATGGTCAGCTCAGTCACTAATTCTCTCAGCACACCAGGTAACTGCTTATGCGCTTGTGCATAAATACGGCGCTTAATCGAATAAGGTAAATTTTCCCAAAGCACTGCATTACGATCGATCATCACTTCATCAATCAAATGCTCAAGTTCAAATCCGACTTGTTCACCAATAATACGTGCCATGTCTTCAGGGTCCATTGCCTCTAAAAACTCACGCAAAGAACCTAATTTGGATAGAGTATTATCGGTAATAATTCCTGAGATACGCCCTGCTTTACGTGGCACAATACCTTGCCAGCCGACTGGCAAAGGACCTAAGTGAAATCCCCAAAATTTAATTGGGTAAAACACCATTTTTAAAGCCATCCACACATGTGCCCATGTGACAAAGGCAGTGACCGGAATGATACTCAAAACGGCCCAAAAATCAGGTCTGTGTAAAAAGGTCTGCCACAATCCGCTGACGTACTCTAACATGTAAGACTCTCGTATTTATTTGTGCTCTGCTTATGGCGAGTTAACGATAAGCTGCTTTGTTTTATAAACCAAAACTTAGAGAATAAGAAAATTGTATTTGCGGTTTCGTATCGGCAGCAACAGCTCCATTCTGGTCAGTCAATTTTTCAGCTGCTCCAATACCCACACTAAACGTACTAATTCTTTCTGAATTCAACAATACATATGCCAAATCGACACCAGCACCTAAGCGAGATTTATACTCTCCGTCTACCGATTTGCTATCAAGATGTCCAGCATAAAAGCCAATATAGTAACCATTTTTATCTGTTCCGGTAAGGTAGTAAGGATAGCGAAATCCAACTTGTCCACCGGCAGTTTTATCACCATTTAAAAATGCACCGACTTTTGCATAAGCAATTCCATAAGGATTTACCCACTCACCATTGAGATGTAACAATTTTTGAGTAAAACCTGCGCCTACATTCCAAGTCGCTGCTTTATGATCTGCTAATTTTGCTTCTGGAAGAAATGAGTAATCTTGAGCATGCGCCCAACTGCTTACTGTCAAAACTGCAAGTAAGGGATAAATTTTTCTCATTATTTTCTCCATTTTCCCTAATCGTATAGTGAGAACAACCCTATTCTATTGAATGAGAGACTTTAACAGAATTATTTTGCTTCTTATATACAAGACTCTACAATTTTGTTGTCTACAAAGTCAAAAAAGCCAATTTTCCTCTTCACTGAAACTTTGAAAATTATGCAATATTTTAACTGCGCTTGCGTTAGAATAAGCAGCTATTTTTCTCACCCTATGTCATTAAGTCGATCCGTATGAAACAGCACTTTCCTTTAAAAGATATCCAGCAAGAAAAGCGCATTTATCGAGGTCGTATATTTTTTGCCGTAGGTCTTGTGATTATCTGTCTATTGGTATTAGCCAGCCGATACGCTTATCTGCAAATTTTTCATTACGATGAGTTCTCAACTGCATCGGATAAAAACCGTATTCGCTTACAACCGCTCCCCCCTGCTCGTGGTTATATTTATGACCGTAATGGGGTTTTACTGGCAGATAATTACCCGGTTTTTACCGCAACATTAAGTAAGGCAGACGTTGAAGATCCTGATGCAGTTATTGAACAATTACAACCAATTCTAGAGCTTACTCAAGAAGATGTAGACCGCTTTAAAAGCCGTATTAAAACGGCGCGTAAAACTGAACGCGTAGCAATTAAGCTCAACTTAACCGAGACAAATATTGCTAAGTTTAGTGAAGTTAAATACAAATTCCCTGGGGTGAGAATTGAAACCCAAATGACGCGCTATTATCCGCATGGTGAATTGTTTGCTCACGTGATCGGATATGTTGGCCGTATTAACGATAAAGAATTAAAAAGTATTGATAAAGATTTATACGCTGGAACAAACCTGATTGGTAAAATTGGCGTAGAGAAAAGCTATGAAGATTTACTTCATGGAACACCGGGTTATGAATCTGTAGAAGCCGATGCACATAGTAATGTATTGCGTCATTTGGGACGTAAAGACCCAACTCGTGGTAATGACCTCTATTTATCATTAGATTATGGTTTACAAGTTGTAGCATCACAGCAACTTGCTGGGCGTCGTGGTGCAATTGTTGCGATAGACCCACGTACTGGTGAAATTCTTGCATTGGTTTCAAGCCCAAGCTTTAACCCAAACTTATTTGTGACGGGTATTAATCATAAAGATTATAGCTCGCTACGTGACAATATCGACCAACCTCTTTATAACCGTGCTGTTCAAGGGGCATACCCTCCTGGTTCGACCATTAAACCAATGGAAGCGATGGGCGGTTTACATTATGGTATTGTCGACTGGTCTACTGCTATTTCTGACCCAGGTTACTTCCATTTACCTGGTGACTCTCACAAATTCCGTGACTGGAAAAAAACTGGTCATGGCATCGTGAACATGCACAAAGCCATTATCATGTCTTGCGATACCTATTTTTATATTTTGGCAAATCAAATGGGCATCGACCAGATGAACCAATGGATGCGCCAATTTGGCTTTGGTCAAAAAACAGGTGTCGACTTACCAAGTGAAAGTGAAGGTTTATACCCAAGTCCTGAATGGAAAATGCGTACACGCAAAACTAAATGGATGAAAGGTGAAACTATTTCCGTGAGTATTGGTCAAGGTGCATTTACTGCAACCCCATTACAACTTGCAATGGCAACTGCTATTACAGCGAATCACGGCTCACATGTAGTTCCACATGTTTTACGTGCATCACATGGTGCAAAACCTTTTACAGTTCGTAATGCACCTGATGGAAAAATTAATTTCAATGGTACAGATGAAGATTGGGTAAAAATGCGAGAAGCCATGATTGATGTAATTCAATCAGGTACTGGACGTGGTATCCGTACATCGCTATATCAAATTGCCGGAAAAACAGGTACTGCACAGGTTAAGAGTATTGCACAAGGTAAACGCTACAACGAAGCTGCGCTTAGTGAACGCCAACTTGACCATGGTCTTTTTGTTGGATTTGCACCTGCCGATAAACCTGAAATCGCAATCGCAGTCATTTGGGAAAATGGTCGTCATGGTGGTTCCGCAGCTCAACTTGCTAAGCCGATATTTGATTACTGGTTATTAACCCGCAATAAAAATCCGATTCGTCCAGCCAACCATCAAGTTAATGGTGGCCTTATGACAGCCGGAATTAAACCAGGTGAGCTTCCAAGTGGCGGCGAAACTGCTAGCTCTACTCCAGCAGCTGCTACAACTACCGCAGCAGCAACATCTACTCCACAGGCAACACCAACTCGTCCTGCTACAAACGAGGTCGATGAATAATGAAAAATCAATTACGCATTATTGGGGGCGAATGGAAAAGACGAGTTTTACCATTCGCCAGTATTGAAGGATTAAGACCAACTCCCGATCGTGTCCGCGAAACTTTATTTAACTGGCTCATGTGGGACATTCAAAACGCTCAGGTTCTCGATATCTGCACAGGCTCTGGGGCATTAGGCTTTGAAGCATTATCGCGCGGTGCTGCATCTGTTTATATGATTGAGCCAGATAAGACTCAGGCAAGATTTTTAAAAGATAATATCCAGCTTTTAAAAGCGCAGAATTGTCATTTAGTTAATGCAACTGCTCAGCAAGCGTTGCCGCGCTTAAAAGAACAGTTTGATGTCGTTTTTTTAGACCCGCCTTATAGTCTCGATCTATGGCAAGAGCTCGCTCAATTGGCAGATTTGCATATTAAAAAGAATGGATACATTTATGTTGAGGCTGACCGAGATTTATCTCAGCTTCACCTTCCTGCATCATGGCAACAGGTGAAAACAACTAAGGCAGGTACAGTCCACGCTGGGCTTTATCAGAAAATTTAATCATTTAGCATTTTATGATGAATTACTTACCTGATCTATTTATTTGAATTCGATTATTTTAATTTTGTATTTCAGAATAGATAGATCGTAAAAAATCGTATGAGTTGACCTCGATCGTAAGGAAAACTCGAAATATATTCATAACCAATTTTCAGTCTTGGATTAACACTATAGTTAACTCCATACCCAACTGAAATGGATAAATCTTGAATATTAATATGATTCGTTAAACCAGTGATGCTTTTGCTGTGAAGTTGCCCCGTATCATAGGCTGTATAATTATAAATCACCCAATGCTCATTTGAATAAAATTCGTTTTTAAGCACATTATAGTTATTAATTTCATCATCATGCTCAATAGCTAAACGCCTTTGTTCCAAGTTTAAATCTGATTGATCTAACAACTGATCTGTATTTAATAAAGCAGAATCATCACTTTCTAGTTGAAAAAAATCATAGGCCTGAACATCTCCACTATAAAAGATAACCATCGCTGTAAAAACAGTATAAATATTTTTATGCACACACATTTTATTTTGCAAATCAAAAAAGGTAGCTTAAAGCTACCTTTTTCTGCAAGTTTTAATTAACTTAAACCAATGACTGCAACAATTGCTGCGCAAGTACCCACAATCTTTTTGCCATAAGGTACATATCGCGTAAACACGGCACCTAGTGCTAAGCCACCGCAATAGATAAATGCCATGCCAGCAATCATACCTGTTACTAATGCAACAATATGCCCCGCATGTGCGAGTTCAACACCATGCGCTATACCATGAAAGCTTGCGAGTAATGCAGCAGCAATAGGCAAAATCCGATTTGATTTTGTCCATAGTGCAATTGCTGTAACAATCAAAGAAGCAATAATTCCGTATTCAGCCATACTCGCTGGCACCAAGCCTTCAGCACCTACTAAAAAGCCTATAATTAAAGTAATACTTAAAGTAATGACTCCGGCAATTTTCCACTGTTTAGCTGCTGACCATAACAGGACACCAAAACCTAAAGCCATCACCAAATGATCGAGACCAGTAAAAGGGTGAATAAAACCTGCCATAAACCCTGAATGTGCATGATCATGTCCCGGATGCGCCATGGCTAATGCCGGTAACATACTAAGGAGCCCAATGCCCCATTTCTTAATGAAGTTCATATTTACTCCTTAAGCCTTAAACAGCCCTTGCTTCTCAATAAATTGAATAATTTCTTCAAGCCCATCTTGTGTTTTCATGTTTGAAAATAAAAATGGCTTTTCACCGCGCATGCGTTTGGCATCTTGATCCATTACATCAAGGTTTGCGCCAACCATAGGTGCAAGGTCAGTTTTATTAATAATCAGTAAATCTGACTTAGTAATACCCGGTCCACCTTTGCGTGGAATCTTTTCACCACCTGCTACATCAATAACATATAAAGTTAAATCAGAAAGTTCCGGGCTAAATGTTGCCGCTAAATTATCGCCACCGCTTTCAATAATAATGAGTTCTAAGCCATCAAATTTTTCGCATAGATCATCAATCGCAGCTAAGTTAATTGAGGCATCTTCACGAATTGCTGTGTGTGGACAACCACCTGTTTCCACACCCACAATACGATCTGGCGACATCGCTTCATTACGGGTTAAAAAGTTTGAGTCTTCTTTGGTATAAATGTCATTTGTCACTACAGCCATATTGTATTTATCACGCAAGGCACGGCATAAGTTAAGCGTAAGTGCTGTTTTACCTGAACCCACCGGTCCACCAATTCCAACTCTTAACGGGCTACGTTCTGTCATGATTTTTATCCTTTTATTTCCTAATTTTTAAGATCTGAATAACCGTGAATATTGAGTCTCATGTTTCATGCTCAGCATGGCATAGCGAGGTAAAGCACTACTCAATTGCTCATCTTTAAGTTTTAAAGCTTTCTCTACAGCGTGTGGTACTAGACCATGCAAATGCCACAAAATTCTTTGACCTGCCATTTGGCCCAATGGGACGGTTTTTACGGCTGCTAAAACCTGATTTTCCAAAACGGTAAAGGTATATGCCGTAAGCACATTCTCTTCTTTAAGTTCTAAACGACCACAGAGCTGCGCATAGACAGGCACAAAACCAAACTGCTTTTTAACCTCAACTGGCTTTTTCAAAACATCTTTAATCCATGCATTTAAAGAAAATGCGAGCTGTTGAGATTCAGCAAGTAACTCTTTACTTTCTCGACTCGCCTTATACAAATGTGCCCAAATTAGAAACTGATCTGGGTCATCATAATGTTGCATAAGACGCTTAAGTACAGGTAACTCAAAGCGTACTAACAGCATTTCCAGCACTTCTTCAAAGTAAGCAATTGCCGAGGCTTCATCGTGTATTAAGCCAATATCAATGGCTGTTTCTACACCTTGTGAATAACAATACGCTCCAACTGGCAGTGCCGTAGAAGACAATGTCAGCAGTTGCAGTAATTGTGCTGCGTTATACATGGACATGGTGTAAAGCTTTTATTGGGCTTAAACGATGATCATGGCTATGCTGAGCATAGGCACCGCTTTCAGGTTCAAAAGGATGATCTGTTTCTGTCACTGTCAGCCCCAACCCTTCTACCATTTCTGCAAGCACATGATCGGGCTCAAAATACAAAGCTGTAGGTGTCAGCATTAATGGCACATGTCTATTACCTAAGTGATAGGCAGCTTTAAGTAAATCAAAATCGGTTTGAGCAGTAACTTGCATTAATCGCTCAGGTTTGGCATCAACACGTAGTACGTCGCCCTCTTGTGTTGCAATATATGAACCGCTACGCAAAATGCCAGTACGTGGCAAATCAGCTCCAATATCGATGCCACTCGCTAAAGCCGCTCGAAAGCGGGATTTTTGACGGGTATCAAACGTGAGTTCAACCGTTTCAAATGTCTGATCAGGAGAAATATCTTCAAGACGTTGGATATAAATTTTCATTTAGCTTTTCTCTCCTTACTTATTTCTTTCATATACAAGGTAATGAGGCAAATCACCTCTATAAAATTCATTAAAACAAGAAATAACGCTGTGCCATGGGTAACACATCAGCAGGTTCACACGTTAATAACTCGCCATCGGCCCGCACCTCGTAAGTTTCAGGGTGAACATGCATGACTGGACAATATGTATTGTGTTTCATATCAGCTTTGGTAATTGCACGCGTGTTCTTACACGGACTAATTAACTTTTTAAGGTTTAATTTTTCAGCAACTTTGTCATCGATTGCTGATTGAGATAAAAAGGTAATGCAAGTGTTATGTACACCACGTGGATAGGCACCAAACATGGGACGGTAATGCACTGGTTGAGGTGTCGGAATTGAAGCATTAATATCACCCATCGGTGCTGCTGCAATCATGCCACCTTTAATAATCATCGAAGGTTTCACACCAAAAAAGGCTGGCTTCCATAATACTAAATCAGCAAGTTTTCCGACTTCAATCGAACCGATTTCATGACTTAGACCATGGGTAATTGCTGGGTTAATCGTATATTTAGCAATGTAGCGTTTAACGCGATTGTTATCATGGAACTCATTGTCTCCCTCTAAAGGACCACGTTGAATTTTCATTTTATGGGCAGTTTGCCAAGTACGTAAAATCACTTCACCTACGCGCCCCATCGCCTGAGAGTCCGAAGACATCATGGCAATTGCACCTAGGTCTTGCAGAATATCTTCGGCAGCAATGGTTTCACGGCGAATACGACTTTCTGCAAAAGCAATATCTTCAGCAATTGCAGGGTCTAAATGATGACAAACCATGAGCATATCTAAATGCTCATCAATGGTATTAATGGTATAAGGTCGCGTTGGATTAGTTGAAGATGGCAAGACATTACTTTGCCCAATTGCTTTTAAAATGTCGGGAGCATGTCCACCACCTGCACCTTCGGTATGGTAGGTATGAATGGTACGGTCTTTAAATGCGGCCAGCGTTTCTTCTAAAAAACCACCTTCATTTAAAGTGTCCGTGTGAATCGCAACCTGTACATCGAACTCATCTGCCACACTCAAGCAGTTATCAATCGCTGCTGGTGTTGAGCCCCAGTCTTCATGTAGTTTTAATCCAATTACCCCAGCTTTAATTTGCTCTCGAATTGGGTCTGGCAAACTCAGATTACCTTTGCCTAGCAGGCCAATATTCATAGGTAAATCATCTATCGCCTGCAACATGGTCGCAATATGCCAAGGCCCTGGGGTCACTGTCGTTGCCGAAGTACCAGCTGCAGGTCCTGTACCACCACCCACCATTGTTGTTGTACCCGACATCAGCGCGGTTTCAACTTGTTGAGGACAAATCCAGTGAATGTGGGTATCAATACCACCTGCCGTTAAAATTTGCCCTTCGCCCGCAATCACTTCTGTTGCAGCACCTAAAGGAATAGTAATGTCAGGTTGAATATCGGGGTTACCGGCTTTTCCTATTTTCCAGATTCGCCCATTTTTTAAACCTACATCGGCTTTAACAATTCCCCACCAATCCACAATTAAAGCATTGGTTATGACTGTATCGGCAACTTCATCAGCTAAAAGTTGCGATTGCCCCATCCCGTCACGAATAACTTTACCACCGCCAAACTTAACTTCTTCACCGTAAGTCGTTAAGTCTTGTTCAACTTCAATAAAAAGCTCTGTATCAGCTAGGCGAATACGATCTCCAACCGTTGGACCAAACATTTCAGCATATGCACGACGTGACATTTTCATAATTTTTTACTCATATCTTTCATTATGGTTGTTATGTTTAATCCAGCTTACCCATGACTCGGCCTGCAAAACCATATACTTCTCGCTTACCAGCTAAAGCAACTAGTTCTACTTCTCGGCTTTGCCCCGGTTCAAAACGTATTGCAGTACCCGCTGCAATATTTAAGCGAAAACCTTTTGCTGCTTCACGGTCGAACTGTAGTGCATCATTGGCTTCATAAAAATGAAAATGCGACCCCACCTGAATAGGTCTATCGCCAAGATTAGCCACTACAACTTTTAAAGTTTCTCGTCCGACATTCAGTTCAATGTCAGTATCTGGAGTAATGATTTCGCCGGGGATCATAAGCGTTCCTTTTATACGATTGGCTGATGAACAGTGACTAATTTCGAACCATCAGGAAAAGTTGCTTCGACCTGAACCTCAGCAATCATTTCCGCTACGCCATCCATGACATCTTCACGCTTTAATAAAGTAGTACCGTAATGCATCAAATCACTGACTGTCATTCCATCTCGTGCACCTTCAAGTAAGGCTGCGGAAATAAATGCAACTGCTTCTGGATAATTCAGCTTTAAACCTCGCGCTTTACGACGCTCAGCCACCAAGCCTGCGGTAAAAATGAGTAACTTGTCTTTTTCTGTTGGATTGAGTTCCATATCTCTTTCCTAATAGCATCTAGTTTTCTTTAAGCAAAATGCGTGCTCAAAAGCAGCATACTTGTTTTAATCGTTTTTTAAATACGCAATTTAACGTAAATTAGGTTTTCCAAATTCTTGGAAATTCTTCATCTAAATCAAACCAATAACGTCTCAATCTTGCTCTTATAGCGGCAAAAGCATCATGACAATGCCGTACATCATTTCCTAAAAAACGCGCACACAGTACATCTTCTAGTAACGTCAAAGTCACAGGCACATCCATACGCATAATGAGTTCACGGATGAGTTCAACATGTTGCTCTAAATAAAATGAAGAACGGAATTTCTCAGGAGGTACAGCCCAAAAACTTGCCATCACGGCTTGATTATTCATACCTAAACATGAGCTTAACCAGCGATCTCCACCTTCAAAATACAAAGTATCGGCAACTAATAATTTATTTTCACGCCATAATTTAAACTGGTTGTGATAACTTCCCTGAACAAAATTTTCGGCCCGAGCCTGTCGGCCCAATACCAGCATATCCCATCCAATAAAACTTGCTGTTTCTTCAAGGTGAATATGTGTTTCCGAATGTGCTACAGCACCATCGAACAACATCGTTTCTTGTGGCATCCACTCTAAAATAGAGTCATTTTTTACAGTCAAATAAATATGCTGAAAAGCTTGTTTACCATTGGTTCTATACCATTTCCCAGCTCCAGGTGTGGTAATCACCGCATGTGCCTGCTCTGCTGTTTCAATTTGGAAAGTAAGATGATCACCTCCTGCAATACCTGCTGGTGGATGCACAATAATTGCGTGGCAAACTCCTGTTTTTTCTGGCCAAAGCATTTTTTGCACCCGAACAGGGCCATAATGTTTACGATGACTCATTATGGTGCGAGAATTTTTAAAACAGAAACCAAGCTCTAATTGGGCATACCAAAATGGTGCTGAAGAACTCTGAGAAAATTGTTGAATCCGATTCATTTTGGCTCATTTTTAATAATGGCTTTTTTAATAAGCAAAATATGCACCAAATACAAAAAGAGGTCATTACAAACTTAGAAACAATTTTTTTATTTTAATGAGTTAAAAAACAAGCAATGTCTAACATAAAACCACAGTAAAGCATGGAATTATTTATACAATAGCGCCCATCCTCGCTCTTATAAATTTTTTCCATGAAAATCTTTTTCGTGTTAGTACCTTTTGTATTTTTAACTGGGTGTATTTTTGGCCAATCTAGTGAGGTCAAACGCGCAGAAAAACTATTAAATAATTTTCAATGTAAAAATGTTGAAACAAGTGAAATGCCTACAAGCTCTATCAACTCTTATTACCAACAAACTTTAGCGGTGAGTAAAGATAAAGCGACCTCTTATGTAGAAAGCTATAAAGAAGGTGAAGAATTATTCGCTATGCCTTTAGATGAAGTGGTAAAGAAGCAGTATGAACTTTATAAAGCAGCATGCGACTCTCTAGGTGGAGTTTCTGCACAACCATAATTTAAAAAAGGTATCCATTAAATCACTTAAATGGATACCTCTACCCCACCAACTTAATTTTAAAAATTACTATTTCAAAGCGTCCAATAAGTATTCACTTTACCTTTTGATAAAATTAAGCAACATAGTAACGCTTTTATTTTCTTTTATTTTTTCCTAGGCTTTAACTACTTTTTATTTTTATTTTGAGGTTTTGGTCATTATGAAAAAATCATTATTAGCGATTGCACTTATGAGTACTCTTCTTGTCGCATGTAATAAACACGAAAATAAAACAGAGACAACTTCTGATGCATCTACCCCTGTGCAAACTACTGAAGCAAGTAATGCTGTTGCCGTAGATACTGAGCATACAGCAGAGAACTCACTAGATTGGAACGGTAAATATAAAGGAACACTTCCATGTGCAGACTGTGAAGGCATTAAAACCGAATTAAAGTTAAAAGATGATAAAACTTATGAGTTGACTGAAACTTATTTAGGTAAAGGCGATACAAACCCATTTGAAACCCATGGTAAGTTTGCTTTCGATAAAGACAATACTTCTGTTATTACCTTAGATGATAAAGCTCAAAACCGTAAATTCTTTATTGGTGAAAATACAGCGACTGCATTAGACATGGAAGGTAAAAAAGTTGAAGGTTCTTTGGCTGAACATTATGTGTTGAAAAAAGAAGATTAATGAATTTTTCAATATAAACAAAAAAAACCGCTCATTTGAGCGGTTTTTTTATGAAGTCAATTCTTAGTGAGCTGAGAATTGGTTCATTGTGTTTTTAGAATCATCACCAGCTTTAAGTGCGTTCTCACCAGCGAAGATTTCTTTGTGGTCATCACCGATGTCTGAACCAGCCATTGCTTGGTGTTTCACACATGCGATACCGCCACGGATTTCTTTACGTTGTACGCCAGCAACATAAGCTAACATACCTTGGTCACCGAAGTAACCTTGTGCTAATTCGTGAGTAGAAAGAGCAGCAGTATGGTATGTAGGAAGTGTGATCAAGTGATGGAACACACCAGCTTCACGCGCAGCGTCTGCTTGGAAAGTACGGATTTTTTCATCAGCATCAGCAGCTAATTCAGTGTTGTCATACTCAGCGCTCATTAATTTAGCACGGTCGTAAGCAGACACATCTTTACCTTCAGCAACCCAACGGTCATACGCTTGTTGACGGAAGTTTAAAGTCCAGTTGAATGATGGGCTGTTGTTGTAAACAAGCTTCGCATTTGGAACTACTTCTTTAACACGGTTAACCATGTGTGCAATTTCTTTTACGTTTGGAGTCGGAGTTTCGATCCAAAGTAAGTCAGCACCATTTTGAAGGCTAGTGATACAGTCAAGTACAACACGGTCAATCTGAGTGCCTTCACGGAATTGATATAAACCAGAAGCTAAACGAGTTGGGCGGTGTAACTTGCCATCACGTTTAATTAAGATTTCATCATCAGTTGCTTCAGAGATATCAATTTCTTGAGTGTCTAAGTAGCTAATATATTTAGATGCGATGTCGCCTGGCTCTTTAACTACTGGAATGCTTTGAGTAAGGTCAGCACCTTCAGAGTCAGTACGAGCAACGATAACGCCTTCTTCTACACCTAATTCTAAGAATGCATAACGAAGAGCATGGATCTTAGCGATGAAGTCAGCATGTGGAACAGTTACTTTACCAGCTTGGTGACCACATTGTTTTGCATCAGATACTTGGTTTTCGATTTGAAGCGCACAAGCACCAGCTTCAATCATTTTCTTAGCAAGTAAGTAAGTTGCTTCTTCGTTACCGAAACCAGCATCGATGTCCGCAATAATTGGCACAACGTGAGTTTCGAAGTTGTCGATTTGAGCTGTGATTTCAGCTACTTTCGCAGAGTCACCCGCTTCTTTTGCTTTGTTTAAAGCACGGAATAAGTCATTTAATTCTTTTGCATCAGCTTGACGTAAGAAAGTGTAGATTTCTTCGATCAAAGCAGGTACTGAAGTTTTTTCGTGCATAGATTGGTCAGGAAGTGGACCGAATTCTGAACGAAGTGCAGCAACCATCCAACCAGAAAGGTAGATATAACGTTTGCTAGTAGTACCGAAGTATTTTTTATTAGCAATCATTTTTTGTTGAGCGATGAAACCATGCCAGCAACCTAATGATTGAGTATATTTGCTTGAATCAGCATCGTATTCAGCCATATCACGACGCATAATCGCAGCTGTATACTTAGCAATATCTAAACCAGTTTTGAAACGGTTTTGAAGTTGCATACGAGCAGCATCTTCTGGGCTAATGTCTGCCCAAGTGTTGCCGAATTTTGATTTTAATTCACGTACTGCATCAATCGCTGTTTGATATGTAGTCATGATATTGTCCTGTATTCATTTTAGGATTTCATCGATCGAAGCCTAGAGTCATGTTACTTAAATTTCTTATGACACCAGCTGCTTCTTCATGTACACAGCTTAGACTTAGCCAATCAATTAATCCAATATCCTTGGTTAATCTTCAGTATTTATTTAAAAAATATACCAATAAATCGATATTATAAGTAAAACTAAAAAACATAACACTTTGTTTATAAAAACAAAATAATCCTAAAAGAGTATAGTATTTTGATCAAAAAACTCTCCAAGTTTTATTTTTATACAATTTTTGAGATTTTTCCATTCATTTTTAGTGTTAAAAGTCAATTGTAAATTAGGCGACTTTTGCCAATGAAAAAAGTCAATCAACATGCTAGAACAATACTAAATATTAATTAAAAATATTTCTTCCCTAACCACAAATATAAAAACAGATCAAAGATAACAAAATAGAGCATTTGAGGCGCTTTTCAAGCATACTTAATTTCAACAAAAAATGTCGTTTTTCTCATCATTTTTTCACACAATGTTCTTTAAATATGGCATAATTTGAAACAATTTTAGGGTTTTATTTTCGGTATTTTTTTTATGAATCTGGAGCGGGTAGATCTTAATCTATTAATATATCTTGATGTTCTTCTTCGTGAAAAAAACGTTACTCGCGCAGCCGAACAGCTTGGTGTTACTCAGCCTGCCATGAGTAATATTTTACGCCGTTTGCGTAATTTATTTAATGACCCTCTCCTGATCCGTTCATCTGAAGGGATGACACCGACAGAACGTGCACTTGAATTACAACCACGTATTCGTGATGCCCTTTCTGATCTTTCCATGATTTTGGAACCGCGTACCGAATTCCGCCCTTATACCAGTAATCGCGTTTTCCGTATTATGACTTCTGACTATGCAGAAGCAACCCTAGTCCCGCGTCTTGTTAAAGCCCTACGCTCTGAAGCACCAAATGTTGTACTCGATTTTCTTACACCAAGTGATGTGTCATATAGAGACATGGAACAAGGTAAAGTTGATTTAGCTATTAACCGCTTCAATGAAATACCACAAAGTTTCCACCAAGTTTTAGTTTGGCGTGATAGCTTTAGCTGTATTTTAAATGACAAACACCCTGCTGTTACTCATTTAAATTTAAAAAGCTATTTAGATGCTCAACATATTTGGGTATCTAAAACTGGTATGGGTGTTGGTTTTGGGGTAAACCCAGACAAACAAGGTGGCCTAGGCTGGATTGATCAAGCATTAGAACGTATTGGTCAACGTCGTAAAATTTCTGTATTTACGCGTCACTATCAAATGCCAGCATTGCTTGCTCAAAATGTTGACTTGATTGCAACACTTCCAACTCGAATGGCGCGCTTGCAAGCACAAAATCCAAAATTAGTCATTAAAGATCCACCGTTTTATATTCCTGAGTTCGAACTTAAAATGGCATGGTGTCCACTATTACACCATCACCCAGCTCATCGCTGGTTACGCCAACTTATCCTATTCGTTGCTCGCCAAATGATCGAAGAGGAAAATCGTGAGTTTCTAACCAATAATTCACAATTTTCCCACTATTAAATAAATTTTAATTTAATTGTCTCTTTCCAACATTATCTTAAGCGCTGAGCAATCAATCTGATTACCTCAGCGCTTTTTTGTGTTAAAACATAGTCATAATAATGATGATCCTCGGGTGATTTGTGAGTCTCTTTCAAAATATCATTATCATCGTACTGCTCATCATCGCAGCAGGCTTTTTATCTTTAACTGAAATTGCGCTAGCTGGTGCCAGAAAAGTAAAGTTAAAAATTTTGGCCGAAGCTGGCGAAGAACGTGCTCAACAGGTACTTGATTTACAAGAACAATCTGCAGACTTTTTTGCAGCATCCCAAATTGGCCTAAATGCTGTCGCAATCTTAGGCGGTATTTTAGGTGAAGCTGCATTTCGTCCTTTCTTTGTCAACTTAGTTGACCGCTTTTACCAAGGTCCTTGGACACAAACAATTGGTTTTGTCCTATCTTTCACCTTGGTAACTTCTTTATTTATTTTATTTGCCGATCTCATGCCAAAACGCTTGGCTATGATTGCACCTGAAAAAATCGCAATTAGTGTCATTAACCCTATTCAGATTTTTATTAAAATCTGCAAGCCTTTAGCTTGGGGAATCAACGCAATTGCAAACTTGTTATTCCGCTTATTTAAAGTAAATACAACACGTGAAGACAATATAACTTTTGATGATATTTCAGCAGTTATGGATGCTGGTGCCCAAGCAGGCGTACTTCAAAAACAAGAACATCACTTTATTGAAAATGTATTTGAACTTGAAGAACGCACAGTGCCATCAAGTATGACCACGCGTGAAAACGTTGTTTACTTTACTTTAAATGAACACGAAGACAGCATTCGACAAAAACTGGCAGAATATCCTTATTCTAAATTTTTGGTGTGTAATGAAAATATTGATCAGGTCATTGGTTATGTAGATGCAAAAGACTTTCTGGTTCGTATTTTAAATAATCAATCACCTACACAGTTAAATGAGTCTACTATTCGTAATGTTCTGATGATACCAGATACATTAACACTATCAGAATTGCTCGATCGCTTCCGTTCAACAAAAGAAAAGTTTGCCGTTGTAATTAATGAATACGCGCTTGTGGTTGGTGTAATTACACTAAGTGATATCATGATTACCGTTATGGGTGACTGGGTTACCCCTATTGAAGAAGAACAGCAAATTATTAAACGCGACAATAACTCTTGGTTGATTGACGGTAGTACACCTATTGAAGATCTTAAGCATGCGCTTGAAATTGATGAAATGCCTGATGAAGAAAACTATGAGACGCTCGCAGGTTTTATGATGTATCGTTTACGCAAAATTCCTCGTCCAGCAGATTTTGTGGAATTCGGTGGTTATAAATTTGAAGTTGTCGATGTAGACCATTTTAAAATTGATCAGTTATTAGTAACCCGCGTATTAGAAAAATCTGATTTACAACCTCCATTAGATGAAAATTGATTTATTTTGGTGCAAAATATCCTGCTAATTAAAGCAGGATATTTTTTAATACAATATATCTCTTTTAAATTAGCAACTAATTTAAATATACTCATATTAAAAGTTTAATTTATAATCTTAATCATATTTTCAAATATATAAATTAACCCTTTAATTAAAATAAAATTTTTTAATTAAATTGAAATAAAAAATTGCATATAAAAGATTTACAGCTGTCTCTTTCTTATGTAACGTAAGCATTACAAGCATTGTAAATGGGTATACTTCTCATTTCAGCATTCAAACCAAATATAAAATACAAAAATACATGATAATTTTAAATATGATAAAGGCTTTATAAGTTCTTATAATAAGTACTATATATTATAAATAGACTATACCATTAATATATATGTTCAGTATTTCCCCAGAATATACCTTTCTAAGTGAATATATATTAACCAAATAAACTAAATATATTATTTGTCTTTTTAATAAAAATTCATAAGAATAATCAAAGTCAGAGTTTTGAATAAACTTGTTCAGTAAAACTAAAGGCAAAGGATTGATTGTATGCTGACATTACTTGGTGTTGGCATGATTTTATGCTTCATGTATTTAATCATGTCCAAACGTTTAAGCCCTATTATTGCTTTAATTCTTATCCCATTTATTTTTTCTCTTATCGCTTGGGGCCTAGGTCATTACTTTGAAAGCTTAAGTCATATTGAGCTTAAGGGTCTCAGCGAAATGATGCTAGAAGGCATCAAAAAACTTGCGCCTACTGGCGTAATGCTATTATTCGCAATTTTATATTTTGCCTTAATGATCGATGCAGGTCTTTTCGATCCTCCGGTTAAATGGATTTTGAAAAAAGTTAAAGGTGACCCTTTAAAAATTACATTAGGGACCGTTTTTTTAACTACATTAGTTTCTCTTGATGGTGATGGCTCAACTACATATATGATTTGTGTAGCAGCGATGCTTCCTCTCTATCAACGCCTAGGTATGAATACACTCATCATGACAGCACTTATGTTGTTATGTAGTGGTGTAATGAACCTCACACCATGGGGTGGTCCTACTGCCCGTGCAGCGAGTGCGCTTCAAGTTGATCCAAGCCATATTTTTGTACCAATGATCCTTCCAATGGTGATTAGTATTGGCTGGTTATTCTTCTTGGCATATTTATATGGTCGATATGAGCAAAAACGTTTAGGCGTGATTGAGCTTGAAAGTCACCATGGCGACAACATTACAGTTTCAAAAGATCCAGAAGCGACTCGTCCACATTTACGTAAAGTAAATATGGTGCTCACCATTCTTCTTATGATTGCATTGATCAAAGGTATTTTACCTATGTCAGTGTTATTCATGCTGGCGTTCTGTATTGCAATGCTCATCAACTACCCTGATGTTGATATGCAGAAAAAGCGTATCGCTATGCATGCAGATAGTATCTTGGCTGTTGTAGGCTTAATTTTTGCGGCAGGTATTTTTACAGGTATCTTATCTGGCACAGGCATGGTTGAAGCGATGTCTAAAGAATTCGTCGCAATGATTCCTGCAAGTATGGGTCCATATCTCGCACCAATTACAGCTTTCGTAAGCATGCCATTGACCTTCTTTATGTCAAATGATGCATTCTTCTATGGTGTATTACCTATTCTTGCTGAAGCTGCTTCACATTATGGTATTAGCCCAGAAGCGATTGCGCGTGCTTCAATTGTAGGCCAACCTGTACATTTATTATCACCACTTGTTCCATCAACTTACTTGTTATGTGGTCTTGCTAAAGTCGATTTTGCAGACCATCAAAAGTTCACTTTTAAGTGGGCATTTATTACGTGTATGGTGTTGATGGGTACAGCATTAGTGATTGGTGTTTTCCCACTTTTTAGTGCAGTTTAATCACATTTTGCTATAAAAATAAAAGCCCCAATTGGGGCTTTTATTTTTATTTATTCACATACTCAATCATGGCATCTAAGAACGCATGAAAGTGCAAACTAATATCTTCTTCTAAAATTTTATAGGCATTATCAAATTGCACCATTGGCCAACCTTCTTTCCAAAATGGGAAGATGTCATGTAAGTCATGAGTAACTATTGCATCTTCTCGCACAATTGCTTGTGAAATTTGTGCCAAAACTTGCGCTGTTTCAGCACCATCAATAGCTAAATAATCAATACCGCGTGCTTTTAAAATACGAATTCGATCTTTTTTATAGCGAATTTTTTTAGCTTGAGCTGCATTTAAACCTAATGCAAGAGTAACTGCCTCTACAAATTTCTCTTCAAAATTTGTATTTAGTGCCACCAAAGCTTGTTTATGCGCTTCCTGACGTCCTGCTTTCCCCCCGCTACGGATAATCTCATTTGCTTCCGTATCAAGCTTATCTTTTTTCATCGACTGTAAAATGTCTAAAATTTCGATATCGCTTAAAGATTCAGGAGATTGCTCAAACATAGGAGTCCTTATACATACAACTAAAGGCACATTCTCTCATAAAAGTGATATTAAAGCAGAACAAAATTTTAAATAGCCTATTACCTTGACTATTTTTGTAGGCCTAACTTCTGATACCACCCTCATAAAACCAGATCATTCTTTGGTTATGATTTTAATTATTTGCCAAATTAGTTTTACCCTGATAATATTATTTTACCCTGATAAAAATATACGGCTAAAATGAATACCAAAATCACCTATACTGCTTTCTCTGGAAGCACGCTTATTGCGAGTGACTCTCTTGTTGAACTTGCAAAAAAACTCAAAGATCTTCCAAAAACAACGGAAAATATTCTGATTTTTAATGAGCAAACAGGTCAACAAATTGATCTTGATCTTTCTGGTTCGGAACAAGAATTTCAACAACGTTATGCTGAGCCGGAAGAAATTAAAAAAGTTGGACGACCTAAACTTGGTGTAATTTCCCGTGAAATCACTTTACAGAAAAAACATTGGGATTGGTTAGATCAACAAAGTGCGAGTGCATCAGCAATAATTCGTAAGTTAATTGATAAAGAGTTAAATAACCCAAATTCTGAAGGCAATATTATGCTCACCAAACAAGCCATCGACCGTTTTATGTCTGCCATGTTAGGCAATATGCCAAATTATGAGGAAGCAACACGCGCTTTATATCAAGGTGATCGAGATACATTTTTAAAGATGATTCAGAACTATCCTAAAGATTTAAGAGAATATTTAACTTTAAAAGCTCAAAATATTTTCTAAACTCAATAAAAAACCCGCTTACGCGGGTTTTTTAGAACTCATTTTCAATCTATTAAAGACGAACCAATTCCACGATTTTTTCTAATGCTTCTTCTACAGTTTCAGCAGCTATCTCTGTATCTATACCTTCCACAGAAGTTGTGATAATTACAACACCCGTCTCACGTAATAGAATCAATTGCTCAGCTGTTAAGTTTGCTTTCGCGATCGCAACTACACCTTGCTGAATCAGCAAACTTTCTAAGACTTGAGCTTTTTCAATTAATTGCGCAGAAACACCAATAGCAGCAGGTTTTTGACCTAAACGAGCAGCACGGTCTTCGGCAGTAACAGCATTGCTATGAGCAGTCCACTCTACCGCGGCTTCTACCATGCCCGCACCAACAGTCACGTTACTTAAACGGTCAATAAAAATAAATGAACCTGTGTAACGCGAATCTTGATAACGGTCAAACACGACTGGAGCATCGAACTCAACCACAACATCCGCAATTGCATTTAACTCAAGCTCTTCGACCTGAGTATGCTCAAGTGTATTTACATTTACACGGTAGTGAATATTAGTCACTTTTGCTGGAACAGTTTGTGTACCAATCTTAATGTTGTACAACTTACCTTTTACAAGCGGGTGCTCATTCATCCATACCACAGAAGCACGAACGCTACGTGAAATTAATGGTTGCTCGCCAGCGCGCACCAGAACGTTACCACGACTAATATCAATTTCGTCGTTTAACGTTAATGTAACTGCCTGGCCTGCAACTGCTTGCTCAAGGTTACCGTCAAAAGTAACAATTTCTTTAACTGTAGAACGCTTACCAGAAGGTAAAGCTACAATTTCATCACCAACATTGATTTCACCTAAAGCAACAGTACCTGCAAAGCCACGGAAATCGAGGTTTGGACGGTTCACATATTGAACAGGGAAACGGAATTCGTGTTTATTCGATTCGCGGCTAATTTCCACAGACTCAAGAATACTCATTAAGGTTTGACCCTTGTACCAAGGAGTATGAGCTGATGGATTTACAACGTTATCGCCATTTAAAGCAGAAATTGGAACAAATAAGATATTGGCTGGACGACGATCACCTAACTGGCTCACGAATGCATCATATTCAATCTGAATTTCAGTAAAACGCTCAGGTGAATATTCAACCAAGTCCATTTTATTAATGGCAACAACAATATTTTTAATACCAAGCAAACTTGCAATAAACGTATGACGACGAGTTTGAGTTTGTACCCCATAGCGCGCATCAATCAAAATAATTGCAAGATCTGCAGTCGATGCGCCAGTTGCCATGTTACGGGTATATTGTTCATGCCCCGGTGTATCAGCAATAATAAATTTACGCTTTTCAGTCGAGAAATAACGATACGCAACATCAATGGTAATACCTTGCTCACGCTCAGCCTGTAAACCATCTACAAGTAGTGCCAAGTCTGGTGCATCACCAGTGGTGCCTACTTTTTTACTGTCACGCGTTACTGCTTGTAATTGATCTTCATAAATCAATTTTGAATCGTAAAGTAAACGGCCAATTAAGGTACTTTTACCGTCATCTACGTTACCGCAAGTCAAAAAGCGTAAAAGGTCTTTTTGTTCATGTTGTTTTAAATAAGCCAGAATATCTTGGCTGATTAAGTCTGATTGATGAGACATTGCTCAAACTCCACAAATTTAGAAACTGTCTTAGAAATAGCCTTCTTGCTTTTTCTTTTCCATTGAGCCTGCTTCATCATGGTCAATCATACGACCTTGACGCTCAGAACTTGTTGCCAATAACATTTCCTGAATAATTTCTGGCAATGTATCAGCTTCAGACTCAACTGCACCTGTTAATGGGTAACAGCCAAGCGTACGGAAACGTACAGACTTCATTTGCGGAACTTCACCCTCTTTTAAGCGCATACGTTCATCATCCACCATAATAAGCGTACCACTACGCTCAACCACAGGACGAACAGCAGAGAAATAAAGAGGAACAATTTGAATATTTTCTAAATAGATATATTGCCAAATATCTAACTCTGTCCAGTTTGATAATGGGAATACACGAATACTTTCGCCTTTGTTCACTTTACCATTGTAAAGGTTCCAAAGTTCAGGACGCTGGTTTTTAGGGTCCCAACGATGCTTACTATCACGGAATGAATACACACGCTCTTTCGCACGTGATTTTTCTTCATCACGGCGTGCACCACCAAAAGCAGCATCAAATTGATATTTATCCAAAGCCTGTTTTAAAGCTTGGGTTTTCATAATATCTGTATATTTTGAGCTACCATGATCAAATGGATTGATCCCTGCTTCACGGCCTTCTTTGTTCTGATGAACAATTAAATCAAAACCATGGGTTTTTGCCATGTTATCGCGAAACGCGATCATGTCTTTAAACTTCCAACCTGTATCTACATGTAATAAAGGAAATGGAAGTTTCGCAGGATAAAATGCTTTTAAAGCAAGATGAAGCATTACAGCCGAGTCTTTACCAATTGAGTAAAGCATGACTGGATTTTCAAATTCTGCCGCAACTTCACGAATAATATGAATACTTTCAGCTTCAAGTTGCTTGAGATGTGTAAGTCTTGATTCAGTCATGAACACGTCCTTCTCTATCCATTTTGCCCATAAAATCTAGAAGTGGTATTAAACCACCACTTAGAAGACCATGTGGAGGAACGAGTGCCATAACAACTCCAATTTTTTGTGATAAATAATCCAACTACAAGCCTTTATGAGGCTTATAGCATTAGTTATGCATTATAGTGATTTAAAACTGTTTTCTTTTGCTTGTTTTTTCATATTGATATTCAAATTCATCATATAAATGTAAAATACTGATTCGCATAGATAACATGTCCATCCTAGCTCGCATCGTTAACCGAAGCAAATCACGATCTCATCTTTAGATTTCTTTAAATACCATAAAAAAAGAGAAGCCATTTTAGCTTCTCTCTTTCTATAGCATTGTTTAATTCTTAGAAACCAAACATTTTACGTTCTAACGGAATTTCAATACCAATAGATGCCCCTGAATCATTACCCTCTAAATCAGAGTCACTAATCCAACCATTAATTTTTAATGGAAGATCTGGCTTGATGTAATGCGTCCAAGTTAAATCAAGCGCTTTAATTTTATCTTCTTTAGGGAAGGCTTTATTGATTGCCAAGTTAGATTCATTCACCTTCACAACCATTGCACGGCCACTTAAGCGATTCATCGTGTCAAAGCGAATATCGCCACCAACAGAGTACATTTGACCATCACCACCCATTGCATGCCCTAGAGGGAAACCATGCTGATAATAACCGTCAGTATATTGGTGATGACTATATGAAATGCCTTTTACATCGCCATTAGTACGCGTATCTGCCCATTCAGCATAAAGTTGGTAAGGCATATTTTTAACGATAGAAGAATAATCAGCACCAGCTAAATACATCTTCTTCGATGGCAAACCACCTGCTTCATCTTCACCTATATATTGTCCATACACGCTAACTGGAATATTAAACAAAGGTTGTAATTGTAAACGAGCATCAAAACCTGCTAGCTGATTAGATGCATTGTCTTCACCCACACAACTATTTTCAGTACAACCATTATCTTTACCAATAACGGCATTCCAATACGCCTTAAAACTATCTGGTTGCCCATCACCACCAATCTGAATTGCTCTTGAAGCACCAATTTCTAAAGCAGGAACTGGGCGCGCAGTTACACGCATACCTAATAATTTAGCATGAGGAACAGCTTTATAATCATCTAACTGACCTGCAAATAATTGGTATTGCCAAGGCCCAATCCAAGATAACCATTTATTTTCAAAAGCGTCTTGTACAGCACGCTGCATGGTTACCCCATAAACAGGACGACTTGCATCACCACGGATTAAACTACCATCATGTCCAGGTCCCCACCACGTTGGAATTTGACCTGCAACAACCCATTGATTCCAGAGTTTGCCAGCGACATACGAACCTTCCACATTAACATCACGTCCACTATCAATTTGTGGATCTTTTTCTGCGTTTACACGGATTTTTGCATCCCAGTTTTCACCACCCGCATTAAATTCTACAGAACCTTGATACTGTGATTTATGATTATTCCCAAATGCTTGAGGAATATCTTTGATATCTGTTCCCGCAAAAGCACCTACTTTAACTGTATCGTTATCTGCTTTTAATGCATTGAGAACTGAGTTAATAACTTTTTGTTGAGCTGGATGCGTTACTTTAGCCTGAGAGAGTGCACGCTGAATTTCATCACCACTTAAAGGCCAAGTAGAAGTGCTGATGTTAATAACACCTTGTTGATTCAACCAATTTAAATCTGTACGTAAATCATCATTATTAAGCACCAAACCTTGGGCAAAAACAGCCGATGAAGCAGTTGCCAATAATGCAATCGAAAGTGTTTTTCTTAAAAACATGTCAGCACAATTCTCAAAGTTATTTATGAGCAACACATTAATTTTTTTATCGCAAATTTGCAATTGTTAAACTGTGCAATTACATTTTTTAACGTGCTCTTAAGTTTTCTATAATTTAAGTGTTTTTTATATATAAATAGTGAATAAAAAAGGCAGTATAAACTGCCTTTTTCTGTTTTTAAAGATTAAATTAACCTTCTTTACGACGCATATGCGGGAATAAAATTACATCACGAATACTTGGTGCGTCTGCAAAAAGCATAACCAAACGGTCAATACCAATACCTTCACCCGCTGTTGGCGGTAAGCCGTACTCAAGCGCTTCAACAAACTCTGCATCATAATGCATTGCTTCATCGTCGCCTGCGTCTTTTTCAGCAACCTGAGCTTGGAAACGTTCAGCCTGATCAATCGGGTCATTTAACTCACTAAAACCATTTGCCAATTCACGACCACCAATGAAGAACTCAAAACGATCGGTAATGTGCGGATTGTCATCATTACGGCGAGCAAGTGGAGAAGTCTCGGCTGGATATTCAGTAATAAAGGTAGGTTGACGAAGTTTAGTCTCAACTGTTTCTTCAAAGACAATCGTTTGAAGTTTCCCTAAACCAAAACCAGGTTTAACTTCTTCTTTCAGCTCTTCACGCACAAATTTTGCGAGGAATTCACGATCACCCACATTTTCTGGCGTGAACTGAGGGTTATTCTCTAAAATCGCATCAAACATAGAGATTTTCTTGAATGGCCCTTTAAAGCTAAACACTTCACCTTGGTAAGGCACATCTGTTGTACCTAAAATATCAAGAGCTAACTTTTCAAGCATGTTTTCAGTTAAAGCCATCAAGTCTTTATAATCAGCATATGCTTGATAAAACTCGATCATTGTAAATTCAGGGTTATGACGTGTTGACACCCCTTCATTACGGAAGTTACGGTTAATTTCGAACACACGCTCAAAACCACCAACAACCAAACGCTTTAAATAAAGCTCAGGTGCGATACGCAAGAATAACGGCATATCTAGAGCATTGTGATGTGTTTCAAACGGACGTGCAGATGCACCACCCGGAATCACATGCATCATTGGCGTTTCAACTTCCATGAAACGTTCATTTGTTAAAAATGCGCGAATACCTGCAACAACTTTGGCACGAATTTCAAAAGTCTTACGCGTTTCTTCATTCACGATTAAGTCAAGGTAACGTTTACGGTACTTAACTTCTGTATCGTTCAAGCCATGAAATTTATCTGGTAATGGACGAAGTGATTTTGTAAGAAGTTCAAAACCTTCAAGGTGCACATACAAATCACCTTTACCAGAGCGACCGATATAACCTTCAGCAGCAATAATGTCGCCTAGGTCTAAACCTTTAATGGTTTCAAGAATATCTTTTGGTAAACCTTTACGGTCAACATATAACTGGATACGACCAGTCATGTCTTGGATTACCATGAAAGAACCGCGGTTCAACATGACACGACCAGCAACTTTTACATAGACATGTTCAGCGCTTTCAATCTGCTCTTTCGACTGATCTTTAAATTGTTCTTGTAGATCAGCAGCGTAGTGTTCACGTTTGAATGTATTTGGCCAAGGACTTTTTCCAGTATCCTTTGCAACATCTTGGATTTGCTTTAATTTGGCATGACGCTGTGCAATTAAATCGTTTTCGGAAATAGTTGGTTCAGAAGTCGATTGAGCGTTTTGTTGCGTCATCTCTGCCTCGATTTAAGTAAAAATGAAGTGGCATAGCTTAACAGATTACTGAGGTTTTTCGAATGATTTCAATCAAACAAAAATGAAAAAAGTCAAAGCAGTCAAACTAAAGGCGTTTTAAATGAAGAAAATTACTTAGACCAATCGCTAAGATCATTTTTTTTTGCTTTAAGTAAAATATAAAAAAATCCAAATAACCTCGATTTTTAAAAGGCCTATTTTGCCTTTTATTTTATCTATGAGATTGTGTAGCAAATAATGAAAATTCTATTTTTACATGGCTTGGATTCTTCTCGTGAATCAACAAAATTCCATGCCATTTTACATCCTGAAAAATTTTGTATTGATGTGGATTATCGTAACTTAAGTTATGCCTCAGTGAAGGACTTTTATCATCAAGCAATTGAAACGATTAAACCAGATTTATTAGTCGGCCATAGCCTTGGTGGCTACTGGGCTTTAAAAACAGCTGCTCAACATAAATTAGCTGTTGTTGTTGCCAATCCAAGCCTTAATCCTAGTTTTCGTAATGATTATCCCGACCTTTGTGATGAAGATCTTGATCACTCTAATCCTAAAATGGCTTATTTAGAATTAGGAGACGAGCAACTTGATATGTATCAAGTACAGGAAAAGCTTTCACCTTATATGACAGTAGAAACATATGACGGAGGCCATCATCGTCTTGCTTATCCTTCTCGTCTCAATGATCTGATTTCTAAAATTCATAAAAAATACTTTGCCTAAACAACCAACTGAGCAAGATGAACTAGCTCCCTTCTGCAATATGTTTTACAACTTCAAAACCTTGAACAAAGCCACTTTTTAACATACCGATATATTCAGGTAAGGTGGCCAATTCAACTTTTAAAGTTGTAGTATTCCCATTTTGGCTTAAAAAATATTTTTCTAACGAACCACTCCAGCCTTTCACCTCTTCACTTTCTAAGTCTTCCTTACCTTCTTTAATCATTCCTAAATGTTTAAAAATTAGCACTTCAGGCTTTTTCATTTCTTCAATGGTCGAAACCATTCCATTTCCTTCTCCGTCTAGAAAATATGTTTTACCACCAATCTTCCAATCAGTACGCATTGAAGAATCTGGCGCAAAAAATTTCGTCCATGCATTATATGTATCGCTATTCCAGAGTATGTTCCATACTTTTTCTATAGGCGCGTTAATTTCTACTTCATATACTAGAATTTCCATATCCAATTTCCTTATCTCTGTTACTCAAGTGTTCAATAAACTTTCTCGTTTTATATAAACATCAATTTATCTGTCTATTTATTAATCAGCTTATGTTTTTAAGAACTTTATTTATATAAATGCTTTGTTCTTTTTGTAACCCTTCATATCACTTAAAACCTTATTACATTAATAAGTGAATAAAAACATATGATTTATTATGTGCTTATGTTGAAGTTTTGCCTAAATAACCAGTTATTTGTCTCGATATGCCATTCACCTTTGCTTACGAATGATTAAACTCCCTTATGTGCTTTACTTTAAATGTAGAACTGCGTAAAAATTTGATACCCGATCAAAGCTACATTAGTTATTATTGAACGGATCGTAGTTACATTATTAATAGATGGAATAGTTTTACTGAAAGGCAGCTTTGAGCAAACTTATCAGTGCGGAGAGTCTCATGAAAAAATATCAATGTATCGTTTGTGGATGGATTTACGATGAAGCAGAAGGTTGGCCACAAGACGGCATTGCAGCTGGAACAAAATGGGAAGATATCCCTGATGATTGGACTTGCCCTGATTGTGGCGTTTCAAAAGCTGACTTTGAAATGATCGAAATCTAATGTCTTAAATTAAAAGGCCATGATTTACATGGTCTTTTTTATATATCACCAATCACCGTATTAAATGAACAATTCTAATTCTGGAGAAAAAAATGCATCCAATCGTCATTATCGGATCAGGCATGGCGGGTTATACCTTAGCACGTGAGTTCCGTAAGCTTAACCCAGAGCAAGAACTTGTGATGATTTGTGCGGATGATGCGGTGAACTATGCAAAACCAACGTTATCTAACGCTTTTGCAGGTAAAAAGGCTCCGGAACAAATTCCGTTAGGTGATGCTGCAAAAATGAGTGCACAGCTCAATATGCGTATTGAACCTTTTACATGGGTGAAAGAAATTTTAGCTGAGCGTCATGAGCTTGTTCTAGAGAAAGATGGGGTAACTTCAAATCAACCCTATTCAAAACTGATTTTAGCCGTTGGTGCTAACCCGATTCGTCTTGCAATTGCAGGTGATGGCAGTGATGACATTCATGTAGTGAACTCACTGATTGATTATCGTACCTTCCGCGAAAACCTTGCTCAGCGCAAAGATAAACGTGTTGTGATTTTGGGTGCTGGTTTGATTGGTTGCGAATTTGCCAACGACTTACTTCATAGTGAATATGATGTAACGGTAATTGATTTAGCACCTCAACCATTAGGCCGTTTGTTACCGTCACACATTGCTTCAGCTTTCCAAGAAAATCTTGAAGAAGCAGGAGTTAAATTTGCATTAGGCACAACCGTTGAAAAAGTAAGTAAAATCAATAACGGTGAAGATTACGCCGTTACATTAGCAAATGGTCAAACTTTAGTTGCTGATATCGTGCTTTCAGCAATTGGCCTACAACCAAATATTTCTCTTGCTCAAAGCGCAAAAATTCAAACCAGCCGTGGTGTAATTACTAATAGCTTGCTTGAAACGAATCAAGCAGATATTTATGCGATTGGTGACTGTGCGGAAGTGAACGGTACCCTGCTTCCATATGTAATGCCAATTATGCAACAAGCGCGTGCTCTAGCAAAAACATTAAGCGGCCAACAAACAAATGTACATTACCCTGCAATGCCAGTTGCGGTAAAAACCCCGGCTGCACCACTTACAGTTTTACCTGCACCGGTTGATGTCGATGTAAATTGGGAAACTGAAGAATTCGACGATGGTATGCTTGCTAAAGCAATTGACAATGAAGGAACATTGCGTGGTTTCGTATTGTTAGGTGCAACAGCAGGCAAGCAACGTTTAACGTTAACTAAGCTTGTTCCAGATCTTATTCCTGCCCAAGCATAAGGTTTAAACTGGGAATACTCGCTCAAGAGTATTCCTTCAAGGAATGCATAACATGAATAGCGCCTTACAATTTAGTATTTCACCCTACACTCCTTTTATGCAAGAAACCAAAGTCAACTTAGGCAATGGTATTGAATTGCATGTAGAAGTAGGTGGAAAAGCAGAGCATCCGACCATTTTGCTAATTATGGGCTTAGGTGCCCAAATGCTATTTTGGCCGGACTTTTTCTGTAAATCGCTCATTGATCAAGGTTTTCGTGTTATTCGTTTTGATAACCGTGATATTGGCCTTTCTTCAAAAGTTCGTCATCAGGGTAAACGTTTAAATACCATGATGTTGATGGGACGCTTTGCATTAGGGCTAAAAAATCAGGGCGCACCTTATACATTGTATGATATGGCAGACGACGTATCGATGCTTCTCGACCGTTTAGGCGTAAGTAAAGCACATGTGGTGGGTGCATCAATGGGTGGTATGATTGCCCAGATTCTTGCTGCAAAATATCCAGAAAAAGTAGAAAAATTAGGTTTGATGTTTACCAGTAACAACCAACCTTTTTTACCACCACCGTTTCCTAAACAACTTTTAAGCTTGATTGGCAAGCCCGAATCACGTGATGAAGAAGGGATTGTTAACCACAGCTTAAAATTATTCCAATTGATTGGTTCTCCTGGTTATATTAATCATATTGAAGCCGTTCAAACTGCACGAAAACTTTATCAACGTAGCTATTATCCTGCTGGTGTACTTCAACAGTTTTTAGCAATATTATGTACAGGTTCCTTACTGCAACTGGACCGTGAAATTAAGCAACCCACCATAGTCTTACATGGCTCTCGTGACCGCTTACTTCCACCAAGCCACGGTAAGGCTGTAGCAAAAGCAATTTCCGGTGCTAAGTTTGAATTAATTGATGGAATGGGGCATGATATCCCTGCCCATTTTATTCCACAGCTTAGCGGTTTATTTGCGCATCATTTTAAATCATCATACTAGGACACTATGGCTGCATTACCCTCACTAAGACAGCTATCATATTTAGTTACGTTGTCGGAAACTTTGCATTTTACTGAAGCAGCACGCCGCTCTTTTGTTACCCAATCGACTTTATCGGGCGGTATCATGGAGCTGGAAAGGCTATTAGGTGGCGTTCTGGTTGAGCGTGACCGTCAGAATGTGCGCTTAACACCATTAGGTGAACAAGTCGTTGCTAGAGCCCGTGTATTGCTAGCAGATGCTCAGGATTTAATGCGTTTAAGCCGTGAAATGAGTGAACCATTAACTGGTGATCTTCATTTGGGTGTTATTCCAACCATTGCACCTTTTATCCTGACACGGTTACTTGATGAAGTACATCAACAATTACCAAAGATTCAGTTGCATTTACATGAAGCTCAAAGTGAGAAAATTGTAGAGCGCTTAGAACACGGTAATTTGGACATGATTGTCCTTGCCCTACCTTTTGACACAAGAAGTCTAAAAGTAGCTGAAATTTCAAAAGAAAATTTATATCTTGTTTGTAGTAAGCAAGATACAAATGCACTTCAAGCAAACTCTCTCGATGACCTTGATTTATCGCGTCTTATTTTGCTTGAAGAAGGCCACTGTTTACGTGACCATGTATTAAGTGCTTGTCCAATTGGTGAACGTAAAAACGATAACCGCTTAAAAGCAAGTTCATTACCAACATTAGTCGAAATGGTTTCTTCTAATTTAGGTTTTACGCTTTTACCAGAAATCGCAATTGAAAACAGTATGATCAAGTTTAATGATCAGATTACTGCAAAACCAATTGAAGATGCACCAAGTCGTACTCTAGCGCTCGTTACACGTAAAAGTACGCCATTGCAAAGCGAGTTTGATGTACTACTGCAAATCATGCAGAAAATCACAACAAATTTACATGAATAAAAAAAGGAGTCTTCGGACTCCTTTTTCTTTTACTGTGCTGTTAAAGATGCCCATTTAAAGACCCAAGCTGATTTCAGATCCAAACTCTCATCTGAAATTATTTTTTCTCGAATAATTTGTGCAATCGCAAAATCATTGGCGGGGTCTACCATAACCCGTATGCCTTTTGTGGTTGGGCTAGTCACAATCTTATATCCTTTCGCCTGCAATTGAGACTGGATCATATTTGCTTTATTTTGATTAGGTGCCAACGCAACTTGTACCATCCATTTTTTTTCGCCATTTTCTAAAATTTCTTTAGCCACTGCTGCATCAAGCTGTTTTTTATTCTCAAGATTTTTCTTTTCTTCTATTTTTTTTGATTGAGTATCTTCAACTTTCTTTTGTGCTACCAACTCATCTTGAGTAGGTTTTCTTTTCTGAACCGTTATTACCTTATTTTGTATTTCATTTTTCTTATTTTTCTCCTTAGAAGGTTGTATAAAGTAGGGATATATCATTTGATCATCATATTTATGAAATACAATAATATCTCCATAGCACTTTTGATCTGCATACGCAGTCACTGGCATTACCCCTAAAAATATTCTAATAAATAAACTTTTAATAAAGCATTGCATATTATTCACTTACCAAAGTTAAGTATATTTAATGCAGCGTATTAAAGTAGATTTCACATAATTTGTATATTTTTAAAATTCAATGTTTTATGTAAAGAATCACATATTTTTAAAACATATTGCGGTGATTCAAACTATTATCGTATATCCTGCAACCATTTAAGAAACCAGATTAAATTACTATGAATTTCAAACAATTAAAAAGCCGACATGATGCCGGCTTTTTAATATTAAGTTTTATTTAAATGTTTCTAATAATTCTCTTTGAGCATTATGTAGTTTTTCACCTTCAGTAGGTTGGGCACGAACCCAAGTACCATCACCTTGTAATAACCAAGCTTGCTGATTGTCTTGCAAATAATTAAGAAGACCTTGCTGATAAATACGTTTTTTCAATGCAGGATCTTCTATTGGGAAGCATGCTTCAACACGATTAAATAGGTTACGATCCATCCAGTCTGCACTTGAACAGTAAATACGTGCATCACCATTATTACTAAAATAATAAACACGTGTATGCTCAAGGAATCGTCCTACGATTGAACGTACTCGAATATTTTCCGATAAATTTGGCAATCCTGGGCGTAAGCAACAAATAGAACGGATAATGAGATCTACCTGTACCCCTGCTTGAGAAGCTTCATACAATTTATTGATTAATTGAACTTCCGTTAAAGCATTCACTTTCACAATAATTTGAGCTTTACGACCAGCCTTTGCATTGGCAATTTCTTCATCAATAAAGTTGATAAGCTGAGCATGCAAAGTAAAAGGTGCATGGAGCAACTTTTTCAGTTTTGCCATTTTGCCCATACCTGTTAACTCTTGGAAGATACGATGTACGTCTTCACATAAGTCTTTATCAGTCGTCATGAGACCATAATCGGTATAAATACGGGCATTCATCGCATGGTAGTTACCTGTTCCTAAATGAACATAACGTACCAATTTATTATTTTCACGGCGTACCACCATAATCATTTTGGCATGGGTTTTATAACCCACGATACCGTAAACGACTACCGCTCCTGCTTCTTGAAGTACATTCGCCACTTCAATGTTTGATTCTTCATCAAAACGGGCACGTAATTCAATAACTGCCGTTACTTCTTTTCCATTACGTGCAGCTTCAGCCAAGACTTGTACAATTTCCGAATCAACACCACTACGGTAAAGCGTTTGTTTAATTGCAAGTACTTGTGGATCACGTGCTGCTTCGCGAAGTAACTGAATAACTGGAGCAAAAGATTCAAATGGATGATGAAGTAAAATATCCTGCTTTTGCATGGCCGAGAAAATACTCTCGGTCTTTTTAAACACTTTCGGTACGACTGGCGTATGTGAGTCATAACGCAAATGAGGACGTTTAAAGTTTGAAACCAAACGAGCCAAGTTTACAGGACCATCAACTTTATATAGTTGTTCTTCGTTTAAGTCGAATTCTTCAAGCAGATATTCATAAATATGTTGTGGACAGTTATGAGTTACTTCCAAACGAACTGCACGACCAAATCGGCGTGAACTTAATTCACCTTTTAAAGCTTTAGCTAAATCTTCAACGTCTTCATTGAGCGCCAAATCGGCATTACGAGTTACACGAAATTGATAACAACCTGTTGCAGTCATGCCAGGGAACAAGTCTGATACATGTTCATGAATAATTGCAGACAGCATGACATGATGCTCTTTACCGCCTGTTAACTCATCTGGTAATCGTACAACACGTGGTAATGAACGCGGCGCTGGTACAACGGCTAAATCAATTTGACGACCAAACGCATCTTTACCTTCCAAGGTCACAATAAAGTTCAGGCTTTTATTGACTAAACGCGGAAATGGATGAGCTGGATCTAGACTAATTGGTGTTAAAACAGGTGCGACTTGTTCCTGAAAATATTTTTTAACCCAAGCCGATTGAGCGGGTGTTAACTCCCCACGACGCAAGAAGCAAATGTCTTCTTCACGAAGTTTAGGCAAAATTTCTTCATTTAAAATACGATATTGGCGTTCAATTGCCGCATGAGCAGTCTCAGAGATTTTTTGTAAGACTTGTCTTGGTGTTAAACCATCAGGGCTTCGACTTTCATTGCCTAGAGCATATTGCTCCATGACTCCTGCCACACGAATTTCAAAAAACTCATCTAAATTACGCGAAAAAATGAGCAAGAAATTCATTCGCTCAAGTAATGGATGTAAAGGGTCGACTGCCTGCTCCAATACGCGCAAATGAAAGTCAAGAATAGACAATTCACGATTAATATAACGGTCGTTATAACTATATTCTGTTGGGGTCGTTGCTGTAATCGCTGTATTCATGTCTAACTTAATCTCTTTCCAACCAAAATCTCTGCAAAATAGTATGCTGCAAATTTATGTCAATTTGATAAAAACTAAAAAAATAACACATCTTTAAGACAGAGTTATTCAGGAATCTGGGTGCTATTCATATAACGTAAAATAACGCGTTTTCGATATTGTAGTTTATGGTCATTACGGTGATCTTGATAATATTTTGGATCAGGCAATAACGCGGCTAAAAAAGCAGCTTGTTCACGCGTTAAGCTTTTAGCACTTTTACCATAATAATATTGGGAAGCCGCTTCAACACCATATAAATGTTTGCCAAATTCAACCGAGTTCATATACACCTCAAGAATTCGGCGTTTTGACCACATGCGCTCCATCATCCATGTTGCTACTGTTTCTTGGCCTTTACGAATAAATGAACGCTTATTATATAAGAACAAATTCTTTGCAAGCTGTTGAGACACGGTAGAACCACCCGCAACAACTTCACCCTCTTCATTGTTACGCTCAAGGGCAAAACGAATACCTTGCCAATCAAAACCATGATGATGGATAAATTTTGCATCTTCACCAGCTAAAATCGCATGTTTGAAATTATCGCTAATATCGTCATAGTCGAGCCATTCATGAACGATTGGCCGAGATGTATCTGACCAATAATCAATTCGCATAAACATGGTAGTATCAACTTCATGTGTACGCCACCAAACCAAACTTGAGAAGATCCAAAGCTGAATTAAGAGAATTGCCCCAATAAAAATTAACAACACGCGAACAATAAAAGCTTTCATGTTCGTCCTGATCTCCTGTATTCAACTTTTTTCATGTTAAGCTGTAAAGCATGTTCATATATAACAAAAGCATAGCATGACTCAATCTCAGCCTCCGCACATTAATCGTAAACTCAATGTACAAGCATGGTGGCTGACCGCCCTACTGATCTCAATCAATGTAGGTTTGTTCATCTGGCAAATTATATCTGGGGTCGACATTAGTGACCCAGCCATAAAAGATGCTCTTCACTGGGGAGCAGATTTTACACCACTTACTTTCTCTGGACAGCCAGAACGTTTATTTACCAGCATGTTTTTTCACTTTGGTATTATTCACCTTATGCTTAACATGTGGGCCTTATATATTTTCGGTAATGTCGCTGAAGCTTTATTTGGTCGTTTATATTTTATTGGTCTGTATTTGCTTGCTGGTCTGTTTGGCAGCCTTTTAAGTAGTTATATCAATATTCAAAATGGACATGAATTACTACAACATTTCGATCAAAGCTTACTTCCTCACGTAAGTGCGGGTGCCTCGGGTGCCGTGATGGGACTAGGTGCAGCTTTAACTGTTCTTTCTTTATTTCCACCCTTACCGCACCAAGCCTACATACTTGATAAAAAAGCATTATTAATGATTATGGCGATTAACCTTATATTCGGTTTGGTTGCCACAGGTATTAATAATGCTGCACATGTTGGTGGCATGATTATGGGTGCATTACTCGCACTGATTTGGTATTTAAGCTATCGCACTCAATTTAGAAGCCTCCTAAAATTTTTAGGGTTGGTGGGAGGCCTTTTAATAACAGTCGGCTTCTATATTTACTGTAATCAGCTCAACTCACCATTACTTCCGCTTTGGCATGAGGTTTTAATTCAGAACCCAGAAATACTACCTTAACTTAAATCTGGTTCAGCTCTCGCAAACTTTGTAATGGTGGCAAATTACAAAGATATCCTAGTCGATATCGACCAATGAGAGCGCAAATGAGCATCATAGCAAGGGGTAAAATCAACCATATTTCAATATGCCACTGTAGAGCCATATTCATTTTATAACTTGCAATCGCGCTAATCACCTCGGCAAAGCAGCAGGCAACAATGCCTGCTAACAGACCTAAAAATCCAATTTCTAAGCTCAGCATTTGCTTCATTTTATTTTTAGACAAACCAAATGACCGTAATAAAGCAACTTCCCGACGGCGTTCATCCATTAACAGGTTTAAACAAGCAATTAAAACGAGTATTCCAGAAAAGCCAACTAATGCCGCAAGTACAGTCACGATTTTGACTAATACATTCATTAAACGCTTTACTTCATCCAAAATACGGTCAACATCAATAAAAACTGTATTTGAAAATTGCTGAATCACATGGATCATTTTAGGTTGATCTTGCTTAGGCACATAAAAGCTACCCAAGTAGCTACCCGCATTTTCATCTAAAGTTTTTGGCGAAAAAATAAAGAAGAAGTTTGGACTAAAACTTTCCCATTCAACACTTCTAAAATTCACAACTTTAGCCTGCAAAGTACCATCTGGCAGGCTAAAAGTCAGCTTATCGCCAATCTGAATACCTAGACTTTCAGCAGTTTTTGCCTCTACTGAAACCTGCCCTACAGCGTTGAACCCTGATTGACCTTTTGTAATGGCATTGTCATTTGGTAAAGCACTCGACTGAGTTAAATTTAATTCACGGCGTAAAGCATTATTTTGCTTTATGGCTTCTTCTGAAAAAGGCACATCATTCTTGACAAGTAAACGCCCACGAATGTTTGGATATAACGGTGTACTTTGCCAACCATTTTGCTTTAACTGTTGCTCAAAAGCTTTTAAATCGAATGGAGGTAGGCCATAAACAAACTGGTTTGGTGTTCCCTCTGGTAATTGCTGTTGCCAACGCTCTAATAAATCTGTTCTTAATACACTTAACACGGTAATGAGGCTTAACCCCAAAGCCAGTGCTGTAATTTGTAAGGCACTTTGCGATGGTGAACGAATATAAAAAGACAAACGAGTTTTCATCTTTTTTAAAGCACGAAGCAATAGCCAGACAACAGTGTAAAGTAAAATGCAAAGTAGAATAATCGCTGTTAATACCCAAATGCTGAGCATCAAGTTTTCACTTAAAACTAAGCTAAAAATAACAAGACTGGTAATACCTGCAAAGAGCATAAAAAATAGTGATTTTCGAGATTTTTCCTGCTCTCGAATAACTCGAATTGGAGGTGTATTTAACAGCTCCCAAATACTTGGCAAAATAAATCCAAGTAACACGATTACACTCGTAAAAATGGCAATTGGTAAGGGGCCGATTAAAAAGCCGACTACAGAGAAACTTAACTCTAGTTGTGGTATCAGTTGTAACATAAGCTCAAGCAAGCCATAGCCCATCATTATTCCGAGTAGGCTACCGATCACAATCGAAACCGCACTGACTACACAAAGTAGCCCGATATAGGCCCATAAAATTTGAAACTTACTGGCACCTAAACAACGTATTAAAGCAATATGGTCTTGGTTTTGCTGAACGTAACGTTGACTCGTTAACGCGATGGCAATGCCACATAATAGAATCGTTAAAATATTCGCGAGTTGTAAGAAGGTATCTAAGTTTTCTAACGGACGTAATAATCTACTATTGGATTCACTTGCATCGCGTAAGCGTAAACCTGTGGGTTCTTCCTGATCATTTACCGGTTTATGTTGCTGTTTAAATTGCTGACTAAAGTTCTGAACCTGTTTCGGTTGACCAGACATTAACAGTCGATAATCAATTCTACTGCCAGTTTGTATTGCATGCGTTTTAGCAATATCTGCCTGATGAATAATCACAGTAGGCGAAAAACCAGAAAAACCTAACTCTTGATTTGAATCTCGTACGATGACACCACTAAAACGGAATTCGGCATCTGCAATAGAAACCGTATCGCCTAGTTTAACTTTAAGTAAATCGGCTGCTCTTTGACTTAACCACACTTGGCTTGGTTGAATGCTATGAGCACGGGGTGCAATCTCAAGCTTTCCTCTTAATGGGAAAGCAGGTTCTATTGCTTTGACATTGACCATGACAAACTGATCTTGAGTATGCGCCATTGAACTAAACATGGTCACATGAGTCTGCTTTAATCCAATCTGTTCCGCCCTTTTTTGCCATTTAGTGTCTAGAGGTTCATTATTCGATAAAACTAAATCGGCCGCTAACATTTGCGCTGCTTGTAGACTTACCGCATTTTTAACTTGATCATTACTAAACTTAAGGGCCGTGGTTGCGCTAATGGCAAGTGAAAGCGCAATAATGAGTAAATATAACCCTCCGGTACGAAAGCTTTGTAGCAAAAGTGGTTTGAGAAGATTGCGCATAATTCAACCACCCTGTACCGTCTTTAGTCGACCATCATCTAACTCAACATGACGTTGACAAAGCGCTGCCAAGTTACGGTCATGTGTAACCAAAATAAGCGTTGTACCGAGCTCTTTATTTAAATCAAAAAGTAGAGTTTCAATTTCTTGAGCTGTTTGTCCATCTAAGTTCCCAGTAGGTTCATCGGCAAAAATGATTTGTGGTTCGGCAATGAGAGCCCGAGCAATTGCCACACGTTGCTGCTCTCCTCCAGATAAGACTTTAGGGGTTTGCTCTGCCTGTCGGCTTAAGCCTACTCGATGCAACCAATCTAAGGCTTTTTGTTCAGCAACTTTATAATCAAAATCTTTACGCAACCGAAGCGGTAACATTGCATTTTCAAGCGCACTTAACTGCGGTAAAAGTTGGAAAGACTGAAATACAAAGCCGATATGCTGCATTCGAATTTGAGCGCGCTGCTCTTCTGTTAACTCATGAACCGCCTGTCCACATAACCATACTTCTCCTTCAGACGGCTGATCTAAAGTCGCTAAAATACCCAGTAAGGTTGATTTACCAGAACCAGAACGTCCCGTAATTGCTACCTGCTCCCCGTCATAAATTTCTAAATCAATATTTTTTAAAATCGTAAACTGATTTTGGTTAATCTGAATAGTTTGTGTAACTTGATGGGCAGCAATGATAGGTTGTGGCATGATGTGGACAGTCCTATATATTTAGTATTCGGGTCGAAACACAAATGTATAAATCTTATTTGTTTAGTTCTAAAAGTCTCTTGCTCATTTCATTGAGCATATTGCCTATGTTCGTCTCGGCCAAAACTATTTTAATTTTAGGAGATAGTATTAGTGCCGGTTATGGAATAGACCCTAAACAAGGTTGGGTACAATTACTACAAAAACGTTTAGACCAACAGTATCCCAAACAACATAAAGTGGTCAATGCAAGTACGAGTGGTGAAACCACAAGTGGGGCTTTGGCAAGATTACCTAAACTTTTACAAACTTATAAACCCGAGGTTGTTGTTATTGAGTTAGGTGGGAATGATGGTTTAAGAGGTCAACCGCCACAAATGATTCAACAAAATCTGTCTCAGCTCATCCAGTTAAGCCAAAAACAAAAAGCGCAGGTTATTCTTTTTGGTATGAAGATTCCGCCAAATTATGGGGCCGTTTATAGCAAAGCTTTCGAAAACAGCTACAAAACTGTAAGTCAAAAATATCAGGTGAAATTACTACCATTTTTCCTTGATGGAGTCGCTGGTCAAAAACACTTTATGCAAAATGACTTGATTCATCCAAATGCTCAAGCACAATCGAAACTACTTAATTTAGCTTATCCATACATAAAAGGTGCCCTATAGGCACCTTTTAGTTTTAAATCTTTTAGACTGATCAGAAGTCAAAAAAAGTAACTTCACCAGTTTCTAGTGAATATTCAGCGCCTACAACAATTAATTTACCTTGTGCAATTAAATTTTCTAGTACTGCCGACCCATGACGTAACTGATTTACCGAAGCAAAAACGTTTGAACGTACTGCATGACATGATAATTTTTTCAAATCATTTTTTAAGTCAGTTTGCATTAAAATTTCAACAGATGGACGAACACGGTTCACAATCGACATCAAATTAGATGAAGGAGGTTGATCAGGGTTCATTAATGTATCAATTGTTGCTTGAATCGCGCCACAATGACTATGTCCTAATACAACTACAACTGGACAGTCATAGCGCTCTGCTGCGAACTCAACACTACCAACTTGTGAAGGTGCAACTACATTACCAGCAACGCGAATGACGAATAAGTCACCAAGACCTTGATCAAATACCATTTCTGCTGGTACACGAGAATCTGAACAGCCTAATACAATTGCAAACGGATTTTGATCCTTTGCCATTTCAGCGCGTTCATGATGCGATAAGGTTTTTGTAAGGGAAGTATTTCCATTTACAAATCGTTGATTACCAGCTTTCAGACGATCCAAAACTTCTTGCGCAGTAGGCATTGTATATTTCCATTGTTTTTTCAAGGTTGGAAATCATTTTAATGTGTCAAAATTTGAATGTCACTGACAAAAAATAAATCCTTTTTCATGAAAAAATTTAAAAATACTCAAACGATTTTAAGATAGCTATTACTGCATATTCCCTACTGTTTAGTGAAAAAATAGACATACTTTAGTTTGTAGATTGACTATAATTTTCTTCATTCCAAACGTTTGACAAATGACTCATTGGCAAAGTTTTTCAATAATTTTTCAAACTCGCTTAAGCTTCAAGGATGAAATCTATGACCAGGCTGTCTGCATCAATTAAAGCCTCTATGAAAAAAACTGCTACTGCACTGACATTAGCTTGTAGCTTATGGTCGGTTATGAGCATTTCTCAAGCACAGGCAACCGATAATCTTGATGTGACGTTCCAAACAGTCTTACAGCAAGAACGTAGCTGGGCTGGCCTTCAAAGCAAAAAATTAAAAGTAGGTGATATCACTTGGTCATATAGTGAAGGTGGTTCGACCACAAAACCAACCTTATTACTTATTCATGGTTTAGGTGGCAGTCGTGACAATTGGAATCGCATGGCGCATTACTTAACTACGAATTACCACGTCATTATTCCAGACTTACCAGGTAGCGGCGAAACTATTGTTGCTCCAGACTTCGACTATTCGGTTCCGAACCTTGCTGAAAAATTACGCCGTTTTGTTGAAGCTGAAAATCTGAAAGGACCTATCCATATTGCTGGGCACTCACTTGGTGGTTCTATTGCCCTACTATATGCTGGACAGTATCCATTTGAAACCAAAAGTCTATTTTTAGTTGATAGCGGCGGTATTTTCCGTTCTGCCAATACAATTTATCTAAAAGACCCAGCCTACTTAAAACAACTTTTAGTCTCTAAAAAAGGTGACTTTAATTATTTATTAAAACAAACCATGTTTAATCCTCCGTTTATTCCTAAAGAGTTCTTACAAGCTCAAGAAAAACTGATGATTAATCAGGCACCACAAACTCAAAAATTGGTCGACCAACTGATTGCACTCAATAAAGTCTATACTCCAGACTCATTTGCAGTACTCACCAAAACCATTGACGCACCCACACTCATTTTATGGGGCAAACAAGATAAGATTATTAATGTAGAAGTGGCGAGTGAACTAAAACGACTTTTGAAAAACGCACAGCCTCCAGTTATTTTAGAAAACGTAGGCCATATGCCAATATTGGAAGCTGAGCAGTTAGTTATTCAACAATATGTACCGTTTTTACTAAAAGTAGAAACAGATCAGACGTCAAAAACGACCGCACCTTAAATAAAACTTCGGACTTGTGAGACCTTATGTCTACCCAACCAATCATAGAAAAACTTATTGAAGCTCATCTAGATTTTTTAGATGAGCAATTTGCTCAGACTCAGGTGATCCAACAAGAGTTTGAACAATTTTATCATTGGTTCGGCAGTCGACAATTACAACACCTTTGGACCTTTGACCAAATTCAACAGCTCATTCAAAAGCAGATTTTAGATACACCTGCTTCTGATTTTTTGATTGAACAGATTGCCGAGCATATTCGATTTGCACTCATTCATCCTGCAAATGACACGGCAACAGTTGAAGACGTTATTCCTGTTTTAACCATTGACCGCATTGCGCAGTATGTTGCAAGTAAAGAAGAGCACCGTAAAAAACTCATTAAAACAATTGTAAATAATCCGGCCTTTTCTGCCCTTTTAACGCAACTGATTCAGCAAACAATGCATGATTATTTAGATGAATCTATGTCAAAACGCGTACCAGGTGTAGGCCGTTTTATGAAAATGGGTAAATCGGTATTAGAAACAGTCACCGATTCTAATCTCGACGATACCATTAACCATTATTTGCAAAAGAATATTTTAAAACTCAGCCAAATGAGTGAGCGTGTTTTAAACCAACATTTTGACAATGATAAGCTCTACCATTTTCAGGCAAATGTTTGGCACAAAGTTAAAACGATGCCTCTTTCTGTTTTGAAAAATTATGTAGAAGTCCAAGATCTAACAAAAACAGTGGGCTTAGGACATGAGATTTGGGACCATATTCGTCAAACTGATTACCTGAAACAACAAGTACATGATGGTATTTACACTTGGTACGTCCGTAATCAGGAACGTAACTTCGACTTATTACTGCGTGACCTTAATATTGATGAAAGTCTAGTACGACACGAACTCACTCAGTTACTTGTACCAGTATTACAGCAATTAGTAACAACAGGACATTTAAGACGCCGTGCTCGCGTGTATCTAGAGAAATTTTATTATTCTAAAAAAACATTAGATATTCTAAACAACAAAGGCGCTTAAAACACCTTTGTTGTTTAACTATTTAAAATTTATAAATAATTCCTAAATTATAACGGCGTCCGTCTAAAACATAATTGTAAGTTGCTACATCAATATCTTTATCAAATAAGTTATAAATACCTGCTGCAACTTGGATTTTGTCAGTCGGTTTATAGTTCATACCAATATCAACCAACCCATAAGCAGGCTTTCCTTCAGCCATTGAAGTTCGGCTTAAATATTCAGAAGTTTTACTACGGAAATTCAAACGGCTCCACATCCCCACCAAATCATTCACTTGCCAATCTAAAGTGGTATTAAACATGTGTTCCGGCATTTCATTTAAAGGTTGGCCTTTAAACTCCCCACTCTTTTGCTCTGTATCAGTATAGGTATAATTAGCATTCAACTTTAAGTCAGGTGAAATGAGCCAACCAAACGTCGCTTCAACCCCTCTCATACTGGCTTTATCTACATTCGTACGTTGACTGACAAAATCAAATTTTGTACCTAACCAATCACAATTATAAGTACCTGCATCTCCTGAACAGGTTCTAACTTCTGTAATTTTATCCTTAAATTCGCTATTAAAAATCGTTAGGCCAGCATTCAAGTTATCTAAATTATCCCAAGAAAATGACAGCTCATAGTTAGTACTTTTTTCTGGTTTTAGATTTGGATTACCAACAATTACCCCTGCCGAACGTCCTCCTCCCGTAGCTTGTCCCCATTCTGCTACTGTCGCTCTTAGCGCAGGTGTTTTATAGCCTGTTGATACACCACCTTTAATGATCCAGTTATCATTTAAAGTCCACACACCGTAAACTTTAGGAGTGAAATGATCTCCAAATTTTTCGTCCTGATCCATACGCAGTGACATTGTTAAAGTAAAAGGATCAATAATATTCCATGCATCTTCTGCAAATAATGCCCAGCTATAACGATCTAAATTAGAAACAGGTTGTGACCCGCCCACTTTTAACTGGTTTCCTAAATCATCTAATTCTTCTTTTAAATAACTGCCTCCAACGCTCAGTGCATGATTTGCGAGTGTGATCTGGTTAAGCGTATTAAAAGTAGTATTTACCGCTTCCATATTTCTAGATGGGTTCTTGTTCTCTTCGCGTTGAATATAAGAATGGGTTTTCACAGGACCAATGTCACCACGATGGGTCAAACTATATTCGGTACGATAATAATCCGTTATTGAATCCACTGGTGGATTACGTCCAGTTTGAATAGGCGAAACTGATTTTCCAACTGTAGCATTACGATTTTGAATAGAACGCTGATATTCAAGTTCAATGGTATGTTGGTCATTCGGAGTCAGACTTAAAGTAGCCCCACCAGCACGGATTTTTTGTTTGCTATAACCACCAATAATTTCATCTTCATCTCTTTGTGAAAATGTCCCGTTGGCCTTTAACCCAAGTAAATTCTTAATTAATGGCCCTGAAACATATGTATTGGCTTGGTAAAGATTGCCAGATTTGTTGTTTTCTTGAATGGTTGTATCTAACTTAACCGAGCTACTCCAAACATCTGCAACTTTTTTAGTAATAATATTAATTACACCGCCCATCGCATCTGAACCGTAGAGTCCAGACATTGGACCACGAATAACTTCAATACGTTCGATACTTTCGATTCCCGGTAACCAACCTTGTTCAATACCTGAATTATCACTATTTGGTCGTACAGAACGTGTATTTACTTTCTTACCATCGACCATAATAACGGTATAGGCACTCCCCATTCCACGAATACTGATATCAGATGAACTACCACCGCCTGTAACCACAACACCAGGTACGTCTTTAAGTGCATCGGTAACATCACGATATGCTTTTTTATTAATTTCATCTTGAGTTAAAACGGAAATAGAAGCAGCTGCTTTTTTTATATTTTGTTCAAAACCACTTGCTGTCACGACTATTTTTTCTAACTGTGCAACCTCACTATCTTTTTCATTTTTTCTGGAAGAATCAACTAAAATATTTTCACTTTCAGCGGCATAAGCCGCAGGAAACATTCCTGTAAGTACCGAAATTGATAGTACAGATTGGAAAATACGCTTAGTCATATCCTGCTCCAACAGATTAAATTATGAATAAATATTAAGTTTTACTTAAACAAATGTAACAAATTTAAATAATAAAATAAATAATATTGATAATTATTTTCAATTACTAAAAATAAAAAAACCTCATGAAGAGGCTTTTTTATTTCACTTTTCAAATAGTTTTATTATTTGAAGTAAGCGCCTTCTGCTTGCGTATGGTCTGTTTGGTCAACCACACGTTGAAGCTCAGGAATGTTTTCTTTCAAGGTTGTTTCCACGCCTTGTTTTAAAGTCACATCGATTGCAGAACAACCTTGGCAACCACCACCGAATTTCAATACAGCAGTTAAACCATGTTCTGGGTCATCTTGCACTTCTACCAAGCTACAATTACCGCCATGCCCTGCAAGACCTGGGTTAATTTCTGCTTGAAGAATGTAAGTAATACGTTCTTCAATTGAAGCATCTGGTCCTACGCGTGGCACTTTAGAGTTTGGTGCACGGAAGGTTAACTGACCACCAAAACGGTCTTTGTTGTAATCAATTACAGCGTCTAAAAGATATGGAATAGACGGTGCATCAATGTATGCGGGAAAATCAGGATAGTCCTGTTTATAATCCGTTGGTACCACTTCGTCTGGTGCGCTATATGCCATACAGCACTCTGCACGTGGTGTACCCGGATGTTCAACAAAAATTCGAACGCCAATTCCCGGAGTATTTTGCTTCGCCAATAATTCGTGCAAATACTCTTGTGCAGATGGTGTAATCAAAAGGTTCGGAATTTCTTCTGCAACAGCAGTGTTGGTGTTCTCAGTCGACATAACAATATTCCTCAAGCTGATGCCTTTATATTAACCGAAGATGAGGGGGATTTAAAAAAAATCAACTAAATTTGTCGGATTTATACACAACAGGGTTTCAAGTTGTATTTTTAATGGCATTATTGACCTTAGTATTGATCATTTTTTAAATATTTCTTATGTTGCATTTGCCGTTTAACCATACTATTACCCTTATTATTATTACGGTCGTCGTCTCTTTACTTGCTTTTAGCAATCAAAACGTTATGAACCGCCTGATCTTCTGGCCGCCTGCAATGCAACGTGGACAATTTGATCGTTTCATCACCCATGGTTTTATTCATGCCGATGGAACACATCTACTTTTTAACATGATTACCCTGTTCTTCTTTGGCAGTATTATTGAAAGTTTTTATCGCCAATATTTTTATGACATGGGTTTTGTCTTGTTCTATTTAGGCGGATTAATTTTTGCGATTTTACCAACCTATTTACAGCATAAAAATGATGCCAATTGGACAAGTCTAGGAGCTTCTGGTGCTGTATCTGCCGTTCTATTTGCTTATATCCTGTTTCAGCCATGGAAGCTGATTTTTGTATTTTTTATTCCAGTACCAGCCATTATTTTTGCGGTTTTATATGTGGCTTATAGTATTTGGGCTGGTAAACGTGGCAATACGCATATTAACCATAGTGCTCATTTATGGGGTGCAGCTTATGGTGTAGTCGTAACGATTTTGATTGAGCCACGAGTGATTCCACATTTCTTAGATCAACTTACTCGCCTACCTTTTTAAACTTAATATTTTTGAAAAGCCCGATATGGGCTTTTCTTTTTTTCTCATTTATTTATCAGCATAAATTCTCAGACATTTTTCTGATTTTCTTTGATCAATTCCTTGTTTGGATAGCAAAAACCATCTGATTAAACTCAAGCACAATTCTTTTAATAATTCAGATGATACAATGAAGTACAAAGCTCTTTTATCTAGTCTTTCCATTGCTTTATTTAGCTTATCTTTAGCTGGCTGTAACGATAATAACTCACAAGAAACTGCAGCAAGTACTCCAAAGCAGCCCAATATTTTATTCATTATGGCTGATGACTTAGGCTATTCAGATTTAGGTGCCTTTGGTGGTGAAATTCATACGCCTAATATTGATAGTTTGGCACAAGAAGGCCGACTTTTAACGGACTATCATACTGCTCCCACTTGTTCCCCTACTCGCTCGCAACTCATTTCAGGGACTGACCACCACCTAGCAGGTATAGGTGCTATGGCAGAGCTTACCCCTGACCATTTAAAAGGACAGCCAGGCTATGAAGGCTATTTAAATGAACGCTCTTTATCAATTGCTCAAGTACTCAAAGACAATGGTTATCGGACATATATTAGTGGTAAATGGCATTTAGGCTTAACCCCTGAAACCAATGCACATGCCAAAGGTTTTGATCATTCATTTACTTTATTACAAGGTCTAGACCATCACTTTAAACAAGCTCCAAACGCTTTTAAGCGAAACTCAACTTATACCGAAGATGGACAAATTATTCCTGTTTCAGCATTGCCTGATGACTTCTTCTCGACCAACTATTTTACCGACAAATTGCTGAACTACTTAGAGTCAGGCAAAAATAGCGGCAAACCGTTCTTTGCTTATGCTGCCTATACTGCACCTCACTGGCCTATACAAGCTCCAGCAGAATACCGTGACAAATATCGTGGCGTTTATGATGTTGGCTACGATGCTATTCGTAAAGCGCGTATAGCTCGCCAAAAACAGCTTGGAATTATTCCGGCAAACTTTGAGGCTGCAGAACCAATTGCTACGCAAAATGCACCACAAAAATATGGAAAATGGGATGAGTTAACGGCTGAGCAGAAAGTACTTGAAGCCCGAAAAATGGAAATCTACGCAGGTATGGTAGAAAATCTTGATGCCAACGTAGGTCGAATTATCCAATATCTAAAACAAAATAATCTTTATGAAAATACTTTAATTTTCTTTGTTTCTGACAATGGTGCAGAAGGTTTTATTCGCGGTGGATATGGCAGTGAATCTGGTTTTGATAACTCTGTAGCAAACGTAGGTACCCCTACTTCATACCACTATATTGGACCACGTTGGGCCGAGGTCAGTGCAGCACCTTTCCACTTATGGAAAGATACCGCTGGCGAAGGCGCAACTACAGCACCTGCCATTGTGAAGTTACCAAATCAGAAGAAAGCTGAAGAAACCAATCATAGCTTTGCATCTGTACTCGACGTTTTTCCAACATTATTAGATTATGCTCATATTCCAGTCCCTCAAGGCCAATATAAAGGTCGAACCATTAATACACCGAGCGGTTATTCTTGGAAATCTGTACTTGAAAATAAATCACAAACCATCCGTCCAGCAAATTTCAGTTTTGCCGATGAACTCCATGGCAGTAAATATGCGAAACAAAGCGAATGGAAAATTGCGCTTCAAGGTCGTCCTGAATTAGGTACGAGTACTTGGGAGCTCTATAACATTGCCACTGACCGCGGTGAAAATCACAATGTTGCGCAGCTTTACCCAGCAAAAGTACAAGAGTTGCTCTCTGTTTATCAAAAATACACTGAGCAAAATGGCGTACAGGAATATAACGCCAAATGAAATTGAAACTGGTTCTAAGCACTACAATCAGCCTGCTATTCATCACAGGCTGTAGTAAGTCTGAACATAGCTCTGACACGAAAATAGTTTTACCAAAGCAAGCCAACTCATCGGCTGCTTTGGGTTCTATTGAACAATGTAAAAGCTATACAGGCCTTCCTGCAGGTTGGCTTAAAAATACAACTGCCGGAATGGTATTCATACCAGATGGACATTTTAATTTTGGCTCTGAAAAAGCTTATCCTGATGAACTTAATTTTGGAAAGAAACAACGGGAAGCTAAAGGTTTCTGGATTGATCAAACTGAAGTTACTGTTGCTCAATTCTCAAGTTTTGTAAAAGCCACTGGTTATATTACCGATGCTGAAAAACAAAAACAGGCTGCTGTTTTTTCTCCTGACTCACATCATCCACAGCAATGGTGGCAACTTAAATCTGGATATACCTGGAAAACACCAAACGGCAAAAATGGTGCACTTCCCAACCCTCATGAACCTGTACGCTACGTGACAAAAAATGATGCTGAGCATTATGCAGTTTGGCTAGGACGCGATTTACCCACTGAACTTGAATGGGAATATGCCGCTAAAGCGAACTCACAAACTGACACGCCTTTACACCAAGCACCTACCGATGAACATCAGCATCCCCAAGCCAATTACTGGCAAGGTGCATTCCCTTTTGAAAATTTAAATCAAGACCATTTTACTGGTGTTGCTCCTGTCGGCTGCTTTAAGCCTAATGGCTTTAAGCTATTCGATATGATTGGAAATGTATGGGAATGGACATCCTCTCCCTACCAAGGCGCGCATGATCAACATATGGGTAATTATTCTGATTTAAGACAAAAAAAAATGAGCAGTACCCAATATGTCATTAAAGGAGGCTCATTTTTGTGTGCTGAGAATTACTGTTCACGTTATCGAAATAGTAGCCGTTACCCTCAAGATTTTGATTTAGCAGCTACCCACGTCGGTTTTCGAACAATTTTACGTACACCTTAACAAGTTAAAACTATTTTGTAGTGTTGATATTTCTTAACCAAAAGTAGATCGAAAAACGATCTAATAATTTTTATAGTAGATAGTAAAAGGGAGAATGATAAAAAGTGAGAACAATATGAAAGCATTACTAGTTTGTGCAGCAGCAATTTTCACACTATCACTATCTGCTTGTGCAGTTTATACCCCAGCTGGTAGTGTTGTGGTCGATCCGGATTCGCCTTATCACAATCATCCAGGTGATTTTTGCCCACCAGGACAAGCTAAGAAAGGTCGTTGCTAAAGGTTTAGATAGACTGTAATCGAATTGACCTTGCTCTTTAGCAAGATGACTTACAGCTCATGTGAAGGGTTTCACCCAAAATTAGATGGGGTGAAACTAGAAAATTATGGTGTAAAAAAATCACCATATCCCCAAGATTTTTAAAAGACAATCTTACGTTGTCTTTCATCTAGTTTCACCCCAATTCTTTCTTATTCCGTTTGACTTGTCTTATCGTTTCATAAAAAAGTCTAGTTTTTACTCATCATCGTATCTTTTTTATTGATACATTTTGAACATTTTATCTTCAGCTTAAATCTGATGATTTCGCTCTATACAAAATAATCATTTATGTAACGTAAGTCTATAAAAATGTTCTAAAAATGTGAAAAAAATTGAGGTAAAAATGAGATCGAATTATCATAAAAAATCACTCAAACTACCTCTATCACAAAAATAATTTAATTTTCATTTTGTCAGTTATTGCCACTCGTTTCTTTTAATTGGCATAGATAATGTATACACCTGTATATTAATGCTACCGTACAAGTGAGATATTTTATGTCCAGCCAGAGTCCAGATGAAGGTCTACAATTTCCGATACACGCTTCAACCAAAAGGCAAAGTACTTCTCGCACAGGCCAAGAGATTTTGTCAGAAGCTTTATCTATTGTAGATAATAAAACTGCTCAACAGATTTTGACTGAAAAAAACTGGCGGAAAAATTATCCAACATATTTTAAATCACTTGTTCAGCATGGTCTCTCTAATAACAACAATCCGATTACCATTGCAAAACAGGGTTTACATAAGGCTCATCATCTCTTTGACTATTTCCGCGATGGTAAACACTATCTTTTAAAAGATGCTCTGCATATCTCCTCTTCTAGACCTTTAAATACAGTAAGGTTTAAAGGCGAAAGTGAATCTGCACCAGAATGGTATGTGCCATATAAAGGTCAAAAACTGAGTGGACAAAGCTTACTCGATCAAATTCAAAAATGGGAAAGTGCAGGCATTATTGAGCCTAGCCACGCCAAAGCATTACGTGAAGCTGTTGCCCACCCTGAATGGTTTGATTTATCTGACCGCACTATGGTCCTGTTTGGTGCAGCATCAGAAGCTGGCCCCTTACCTTGGTTAGCAAAGTGGAAGGCTAATATTGTTGCAGTAGATTTACCGAACCCAAGAGTTTGGGGCAAAATTTTACATACTATTCAGCAAGGAAATGCGACGCTGATTGCACCTACGATTGAATCAGTTGACTCATCGGCAAAAGCTTCAGAATTAAGAGATAAATTAGGTGCCAATTTACTAACTCAAATACCAGAAATTGCACAGTGGTTAGTTCAATTTCCACAAAAGTTAGATTTGGCTGCTATTGCTTATTTAGATGGAGAAAAGCATGTCCGTGTCTCAATGGCAATGGACAGCATTATGCAATATGTGAGTGAACATAAACCTGATACCAGCTTAATGTTTATGTGCACCCCAACCGATGTCTACGCAGTACCCAAAGAAGTTGCAGATGCTGCTCAAGAGAAATTTAAATCGCGTTCACAACTACAAAAAATGGCTGCAAAAGGGGTTTCTGCACTTTCGCTCAAACGTTTTTTCCAAGCGCCATATCAAGATTTGATTACTAGCGAAAATGGTAAAACTTATGGTATTGCAGACTGTTTAGTGGTTGAACAAGGGCCAAACTATGCTTTGGCAAAACGTATTCAACAATGGCGTGCAACACTTGCCCGTCATCAAGGCCAACGTGTAAGTATTAATATTGCCCCTTCTACCACAACTCACTCGGTGACTAAAAATCCGCTACTTAAAGCTGCTTTTAATGGTGCCGAACTGTTTGATGTAGAAGCATTTAACCCAGAAACCACCAATGCCATTATGGCGGCGCTATGGATTCACGATTTAAGAAATGAATCTTCTGTGGCAAACCCTGAAACTGTATTGGATCACCCTCTTGAGTTGATGATGGAAGGTGCCAACCACGGTGGACTATGGCGTGTGGCTTATTTAGCCCGTACTGCCCTTCCTTTTGCTGCTATTTACGGTTTTGCAACCGAAAAACTTCCATTTAGAAAATCTTCTAAAAAATAATGAAATTAAAAGCCCAATTTTAAAATTGGGCTTTTTTTTAGCTTCAGTTATTTATTTTGACTATGCATTAAATATTTATGCATTTCATCCGGTGGTACCATACCACCACCAGTCGCCCAGACCACATGTGTCGCCTGCTTTAATTTCTCTGCTGACAATTGATGCAAAGCTAAATAATCAGGAGTAGTTTGCACATAATATGGCCCCATCATGCCTGCCGCAGCTGAGGGTTCAACTTGAATATTTTCAGTTTGATTTAAAAGCGCAATGAGCTCATATAAACATTCATCATGAATCGTGTAATAGCCGTCAATTAACTGCTCCATAGCCCGCCCTACGAATCCAGAAGCACGGCCAACAGCTAACCCATCTGCCGCAGTGATATTATCTAAACCAATGTCATTTACGGAAATCTGATCATGCAGACCTGTATAAACACCTAACAACATACACGGAGAATGAGTCGGTTCTGCAAATATACAATGTACATGCTCACCAAAAGCGAGTTTTAATCCAAAACTTACACCACCAGGACCACCACCTACGCCACAAGGTAAATAAACAAATAATGGATGTTCAGCATCGACCTCAATCTGTTTCTGCTCACACTGCTGTTTTAAACGTAAACCCGCAACGGCATAACCTAAGAATAATGTTGTTGAATTTTCATCATCAATAAAAAAGCAATTTGGATCTTGTTCTGCGGCTTTTCGTCCCTGCTCTACAGCAACGCCATAATCACTGGCGTATTCCACGACATTGACACCTAGCGAGCGTAATTTATCTTTCTTCCATTGTCTTGCGTCGGCAGACATATGCACGGACACTCTAAACCCGAGCTTCGCACTCATAATACCAATAGATAAACCAAGATTACCTGTAGAGCCTACCGCTATTTGATATTTAGAAAAAAATGTTCGAAATGCATCTTGGTCAAGTTTACTGTAATCATCTTCTAACGTGAGAAGCCCAGCCTTAATTGCTAGTTTTTCAGCATGAGCCAAAACCTCATAAATACCACCACGTGCCTTGATTGAACCTGAAATAGGTAAATGACTATCTTTTTTGAGCCAAAGCTTTCCCGTAAGCTCCTGTTGTTTTGTTACAGATAGGGCTTGCTGCATATCTGCAATTTCTACTAATTCTGATTCAATTTTCCCATGTTGTGCTTGAGTTTCAGGAAAGACTTTTGCCAAGTAAGGAGCAAAACGGTCTAGCCGAGCCTCGGCGTCTTTTACATCTTGCTCGCTAAGACCAACTTTCGCGAGTGCATCTTTTAAAGGATAACGATTCGGGTTAAACCAAAATGTTTCTTGGTAATCTTGTAATGTTTGAATGAGTGGGAATTGTTGTTTTAGCTGATCAAGTTGAACCGTTTTCATCCTATATCCTTTCATAAATTTTTTGAGCCAATCACTTAGCACTAAGTGTTCGCAATTATTATTAACTCTTTACTGAATTTACCTGAAAAAAGCGATCTTTTTTTAAATATGCCAATAAAAAAGCCACTAATAATAGTGGCTTTTTAGATTTAAACAGACAACTTAAATGAACTTTAAGAACAACCAATATAAACCACCTGACAAACAGATGGTCGCAGGTAAAGTAAATATCCAAGCTGATAAGATTGTTTTAACAGTATTAAAGTTTAGACCTGATTTATTTGCAACCATGGTACCTGCAACCGCACTGTTTAAAACATGTGTAGTTGAAACTGGCATACCTAAACCATCTGCTGCTGCAATTGTACTCATTGCAATAAGCTCAGCAGACATACCTTGGCCGTAAGTCATATGGTTCTTACCAATACGCTCACCTACAGTCACCACAATGCGTTTCCAACCAACCATAGTGCCAAGACCAAGCGCTAATGCAACTGCAACTTTCACCCAGTTTGGAATGTACTGTAAGAATGAGTCCAAGCTACCACGATAATCTTTCACAAGCTTTTTCTGTGAATCATCCATTTTTGGTAAAGCATCTGCTTTGTCCAAACGTTTAAACGTCGTGGTGCTTAAATACATGTCATTACGAATTTCGCTAATCGCAGCTTCAGGAATATCTTTTAAGTCGCGATAGCTAGAAACACGAGCACCTAAGTGGTCAGTCATACTTGCCAATGCAGGTACAACTTCAGGTGTTTGTTGCTTGGTTTGAATATATTTAGTTAAAACTTCACGCGCTTTTTCATCAGTCAATTCTTGCTGATTATGGTTTAACAAAACAGCAGTTTGAGAAGAAAGCTGGTGGAATGATTGAACCTGTTGTGTATCAAGGTTTTTATTGATTGAATAAGCTAATGGTACTAAACCAACCAAAATAAGCATGATGAGACCCATACCTTTTTGGCCGTCATTTGAACCGTGTGCAAAACTTACACCTGTGCAGGTAAAGATTAAAATTGCACGAATGATTGCTGGTGGTGGCTTATTACCTTCAGGTGGCTGGAATAATTCTAATTGGCGTTTGAAAATAGTTTTAACCAACAAGAATAAGATTGCTGCAAAAGCAAAACCAATTAAAGGTGAAAATAATAATGCCTTACCTACTTTAATCACCTGATCCATATCTACACCACTGGTCGTTACGCCAGTCGATGCACTCAACAGATGGTTCATAATACCCACACCCAAGATTGAACCAATCAAGGTGTGAGAGCTAGAAGCTGGGATTCCTAAGAACCAAGTACCAAGGTTCCAAAGAATTGCAGCGATTAACAATGCAAAAACCATTGCAAAGCCAGCACCGCTACCCATATTCATAATAAGTTCAACAGGAAGCAATGCAATAATGCCATAAGCAACAGCACCACTTGCGACCATTACCCCAAGGAAATTACAAAAACCAGCCCACATGACTGCAACTGGTGCAGGCAATGCATTTGTATAAATGACTGTTGCTACTGCATTCGCAGTGTCATGGAAACCGTTAACAAATTCAAAGCCCAATGCAATGAAAAGCGCAGTCGATAAAAGAATAACCGAATAAAGGCTCAAAGGTGGAACATGCGCTAAATCAGCACTAACCTGAAACCCAATATAAATAAGTGTTGCAACAATAATCGTCAGAAACACCGGCATAAAAAATTTCGGTGTTGGGACGTGTACATTCGTCGATTTTGCTTGCAGGTTTGCCGCAAGTTTTGAATCCGAAACAGGGGGTAGATTAGAATTCATGCAGACGGTAAGAGGATAATAAAATCCTCTGTATTCTTAAATTAAATTATGACAATTATATGACAAAGAGCCGCCTGATGAAGTCAAATTTTTATATTTTGACCTCATTTGATGCACCTTTCCTCGCTCATTTTTATTTTATTTTTAAAATACAATAACTTAAATCATTATTTACAAGCTCCTTTTGTGCTTATTTTTACAGCAAAAAAACAAATAAAATGACCCACATGTCTATTTTTTACACAGAACAACTGTAATATTTCGGCATATTGAGCATGAAATATTTCAATATCATGATCATTTGATGAATATTTCATGAAAATTCTTTCGTTTTTGTCATAAAACCCCCTCTTTTTTTAATTTTTCTCTCATCAACTCATGACCTTCGTAGGTCATCATTTGTGCTGCTATTCTGTTACAATAGCGCCGCATTTTTAAATTCATATAAAAGATCGGGGTTTTCTATGTCTACGCTTGCCACCCTAAAAGCGCTTCTTGCTAAACGCATTCTGATTATTGATGGTGCTATGGGAACGATGATCCAACGCCATAAATTAGAAGAAGCCGACTACCGTGGTGAGCGTTTTGCCGATTGGGCACATGACTTAAAGGGTAATAATGACCTTTTAGTTTTGACACAACCTCAAATCATTCAAGGCATTCATGAAGCTTATCTTGATGCTGGTGCAGACATTATTGAAACCAACAGCTTTAACGGCACACGTGTTTCAATGTCCGACTACCACATGGAAGACCTTGTTCCAGAGATTAACCGTGAAGCAGCTCGTTTAGCCAAAGCAGCTTGTGAAAAGTATTCAACTCCAGACAAGCCGCGTTTTGTTGCTGGTGTACTTGGGCCAACATCGCGTACTTGTTCAATTTCACCGAATGTAAATGACCCCGCTTTTCGTAACATTACCTTTGATGAGTTAAAAGAAAACTACATTGAAGCGACTCATGCACTGATTGAAGGCGGTGTTGATATCATTTTGATTGAAACCGTATTTGATACATTAAACTGTAAAGCAGCAATTTTTGCAGTTAAAGAAGTCTTCAAACAAATTGGTCGTGAGTTACCAATTATGATTTCAGGGACCATTACCGATGCATCAGGCCGTACCTTAACAGGTCAAACTGCTGAAGCATTCTGGAACTCTGTTCGCCATGGTGATTTGCTTTCAATTGGTTTTAACTGTGCCCTTGGTGCAGATGCTATGCGTCCTCACGTAAAGACCATTTCTGATGTCGCAGATACTTTTGTTTCAGCGCATCCAAATGCAGGCTTACCAAACGCATTTGGTGGATATGACGAAACGCCTGAGCAAACTGCTGCTTTCTTAAAAGAATTTGCTGAAAGCGGTTTAATTAACATTACGGGTGGTTGCTGTGGTACGACACCAGATCATATTCGCGCCATTGCCAATGCAGTAAAAGACATTGCGCCTCGCCAAGTACCTGAAACAGTACCTGCTTGCCGTTTAAGTGGTTTAGAGCCATTTAATATTCATGATGATTCACTTTTCGTAAATGTCGGTGAACGTACTAACGTTACAGGCTCTAAGAAATTCTTACGTCTCATTCGTGAAGAAAACTTTGCCGAAGCTTTAGAAGTTGCACAGCAACAAGTTGAAGCTGGCGCACAAATTATCGACATTAATATGGATGAAGGGATGCTCGATTCGCAAAATGCGATGGTGCATTTCTTAAACCTTGTAGCATCTGAACCTGATATTTCACGTGTGCCAATCATGATTGACTCATCAAAATGGGAAATCATTGAAGCTGGCTTAAAATGCGTACAAGGTAAACCCGTTGTTAACTCGATTTCTTTAAAAGAAGGTTACGACGAGTTTGTCGAAAAAGCTCGCCTGTGCCGTCAATATGGTGCCGCAATTATTGTAATGGCCTTTGATGAAGCTGGACAGGCTGACACTGCTGAACGTAAACGCGAAATCTGTAAGCGTTCATACGATATTTTAGTGAATGAAGTGGGCTTCCCTGCTGAAGATATTATTTTTGACCCTAACGTGTTCGCAGTGGCAACAGGTATTGAAGAACACAACAACTACGCGGTCGATTTTATTGAGGCGACAGGTTGGATTAAACAGAACTTACCACATGCCATGATTTCTGGTGGTGTATCGAACGTTTCATTCTCATTCCGTGGTAATGAACCCGTTCGTGAAGCGATTCACTCTGTGTTCTTGTACCATGCCATTAAGCAAGGCATGACCATGGGTATTGTGAATGCTGGTCAAATGGCAATTTATGATGATATTCCAGCCGAGCTAAAAGAAGCAGTTGAAGATGTCATCTTAAACCAAAACCAAGGTGAATCTGGTCAAGCTGCGACTGAGAAACTACTTGAAGTAGCAGAAAAATACCGCGGACAAGGCGGCGCTGCCAAAGAAGCCGAAAACCTTGAATGGCGTAATGAGTCAGTCGAAAAACGTCTTGAATATTCATTGGTTAAAGGTATTACCACTTATATTGACCAAGATACCGAAGAAGCTCGCTTAAAATCTAAACGTCCTTTAGATGTGATTGAAGGACCGCTGATGGACGGTATGAACGTTGTCGGTGACTTGTTCGGTTCAGGCAAAATGTTCTTACCACAGGTTGTAAAATCTGCCCGTGTTATGAAACAAGCTGTAGCATGGCTCAACCCATACATTGAAGCTGAAAAGTCTGAAGGACAATCTAAAGGTAAAGTCCTCATGGCAACTGTTAAGGGTGACGTACACGATATTGGTAAGAATATTGTGGGCGTGGTACTTGGCTGTAATGGTTACGACATTGTTGACCTTGGAGTAATGGTCCCTTGCGAGAAAATCTTGCAAACTGCTATTGATGAAAAATGTGACATCATTGGCTTGTCTGGTCTGATCACTCCATCTTTAGATGAAATGGTATTTGTTGCGAAAGAAATGCAGCGTAAAGGCTTTAACATTCCTTTATTGATTGGTGGCGCAACCACATCGAAAGCACACACAGCAGTAAAAATTGACCCTCAGTATCAAAACGATGCAGTGATTTATGTTGCAGATGCTTCACGTGCTGTAGGTGTTGCAACCACCCTGCTTTCAAAAGAAATGCGTGGAAACTTTATTGCAGAGCACCGTGCTGAATATGCCAAAATCCGTGAGCGCTTAGCCAACAAACAACCAAAAGCTGCCAAATTGACTTATAAAGAGTCGGTTGAAAACGGTTTTAAAATTGACGAAAGCTATGTTCCACCAAAACCAAACCTTTTGGGAACACAAGTTTTAACCAACTACCCGCTTGCGACGCTTGTAGAATATTTTGACTGGACACCATTCTTCATTTCTTGGAGCTTGGCAGGTAAATTCCCGAAAATTTTAGAAGATGAAGTGGTTGGTGAAGCTGCAACAGATTTGTACAACCAAGCACAAGCGATGTTGAAAGATATTATCGACAACAACCGTTTTGATGCTCGTGCCGTATTTGGTATGTTCCCTGCACAGCGCACTGACGCCGACACTGTCAGCGTATTTGATGAAGCTGGCAAAAATGTTACACATACTTTTGAGCACTTACGTCAGCAATCTGACAAAGTGACAGGTAAACCAAACTTGTCTTTGGCAGATTACATTCGTAATGATCGTGAGCAACAAGACTACTTAGGTGGATTCACTGTATCGATTTTTGGTGCAGAAGAACTGGCAAATGAGTACAAAGCCAAAGGTGATGACTATTCTGCAATTTTAGTTCAGTCACTAGCCGACCGTTTTGCAGAAGCTTTTGCAGAACACTTACATGAACGCATTCGTAAAGAGTTCTGGGGTTATAAAGCTGATGAACAGCTTAGTAATGAAGAACTAATTAAAGAGAAATATGTCGGTATTCGCCCTGCACCGGGCTACCCTGCTTGCCCAGAGCACTCTGAAAAGGCAGTGTTATTTGATTGGTTAGGCTCTACCGACAAAATTGGTACTAAACTGACTGAACACTTTGCAATGATGCCGCCATCTTCGGTAAGTGGTTTCTATTATTCACATCCACAAAGCGAATACTTTAACGTGGGCAAAATCTCTCAAGACCAACTTGAAGATTATGCAAAACGTAAAGGTTGGACACTTGATGAGGCGAAGCGTTGGTTAGGGCCGAATTTAGATGATTCGATTGTTTAAGCTTATGTAATTTTTGAGAAGAGCTACATGTGTAGCTCTTTTTTATTCGAATATTTAGAAATTCTTTATGAACACAACACAACTTTTTCTCGGCGTAATCTTTAGCTCCATTGGACTCGGCTATTTTCTCTATGGGAAAAAGCAAAAAATGACTGTGCCTTTTACTGCGGGTTTAGTTTTAATGATTTTTCCTTATTTTATTGAAAGTAATGTCTTGCTTAGTGGCATTGGTACTCTACTATCCGTTATTCCCTATTTTTTACGCTTTTAGTGTCATTTCTTAAAGGATCTGAATTTCCTCAACTCTTAAGTGATGCATCATCTCTCGAATAAATACAAAGTAGGTAAAAATATAAAGCTGATCTGGAGCCACATGGTTTGTGTAGTAACTCAAACGCTCAATAAAATCATTGAATCCATGCTCAAGCTCAGTACGGCTGATTTGCTTTTTTGCACTAAAAAATAACTCACTCAGTTGTGTCATGGCTGCGTCAGACGTAACAGCTACACCACTTATATTTAAATTTCTGAGTGGCTGGGACTCGATGATCTCTTCAATGAAATAAATCATCTTTTCGATAGCAAGTTCATCAATAACACCATAACGAATACTTCTTGAATCAACAAAACCCAAGCCCTGTTCGAGTTGGATGTGCTGATTGTCTAAGTCAAATGACAAGCCATTAAGACCAAGCGAAAATTTTAAAACCGAGTCAGGATGAGTCATAAAAATAGCTTATCGTTGAGTTTTACTAATAGGATTAGTGCTAGCTTATTCAATACTTAGCGTTAACAGCGCTAATCATCATTAACACTATATATAATAAAAAACTCTTTAAAAAGACGAAAATTCAATCTTATATTCGTCCGGTCTTACTATTAAAAAATAGAGTATAAACATGAAAAAATTAGTAATTTTAGGTATTACGATTTATAGCTTTGCACAACTTACCAATGCAGCCACATTAAATGTAAAACCATATGGTACAACTCAAGACGGTCAAAAAGTTGATTTATACACCATGAGCAATAACAAAGGAGTCTCGGTATCTTTTATTAGCTTCGGTGGTGTAATTACACAGATTTTGACTCCCGATGCCCAAGGTAAACAAAATAATATTGTTTTGGGTTTTGATGATCTAAAAGGCTATGAAGTCACTGATACCAAGGAAGGCATCCATTTTGGCGGTTTGATTGGTCGTTATGCAAACCGTATTGGCAATGCTCAATTTAGCTTAGATGGAAAAACGTATAACCTTGAAAAAAATAATGGCCCGAATTCATTGCATAGCGGTAATCCAGGTTTTGATAAACGTGTTTGGCAAGTTAAGCCTCTCGTTTCCAAAGGCGAAACCGTTAAAGCTTCTCTGAAGTTAACCAGTCCAAATGGAGATCAAGGCTTTCCCGGAAAATTAGATGTAGAGGTGATCTACAGTCTTTCAGATCAAAATGAATTCCAAATTGAATATAAGGCAAAAACGGATCAACCAACAGTCGTCAATCTCACCAACCACAGTTATTTCAACTTATCAGGCGCTGGTAATAACCCTTATGGCGTACTGGATCATGTTGTACAACTTAATGCAGACCGTGTATTGGTAACCGATCAAAACTCTTTACCAACAGGTGAGATTGCCTCAGTTGCAGGTACACCTTTTGATTTTCGGACGCCTAAAGCAATTGTGAAAGATATTCGAGCGAATCATCAGCAATTGGCCTATGGATATGGCTATGATCAAACTTGGGTAATTAATCAAAAGTCTCAAGGAAAATTAAATCTTGCAGCTCATGTTTTTGATCCGAAATCTAAACGGACACTGCAAGTCTTAACTACTGAACCAAGCGTTCAAATGTATACAGCCAATCATTTATTAGGAAATGTTGTTGGTGCAAATGGCGTGCTTTATCGTCAAGCAGATGCGCTAGCATTAGAAACGCAGCATTTTCCGGATAGCCCGAATCAACCATCCTTCCCTTCTACACGTTTGAACACAAATCAAACTTATAACAGTGTCACCGTATTTAAATTTGGTATTCAAAAATAGTCTTTTTAATTGGAGCTATATTTATCTAAAAAAGACTCTCAGCTGAATATGACCGAGAGTCTTTTCATTTATTTAACTCTTGTGTTTGGTAGAAGTGCTGTTGCAAAACCAAGTAATGGCAAGAATGAACATAAACCAAATACCCATTCAATGCCGTTAATATCCGCTAAATGCCCTAACCCTGCTGCGGCAATACCACTTACACCAAACATAAGACCAAACATTAAACCTGCAATCATACCAACACGGCCCGGAACAGCTTCTTGTGCGTAAACCACCATTGCAGCAAAAGCTGATGACAACACCAAACCTGCAATAATTGAGAAAACTGTTGTCCAAAATAAGTTTGCATAAGGCATCATTAATGCAAACGGTGCCATACCAATAAATGAAACCCAGATCACCGCTTTACGGCCAATTTTGTCTCCAATTGGGCCACCTGCAAATGTACCTAAGGCAACGGCTGCCAAAAAGGCAAACAAGTGCAACTGAGCTGTTTGAATGCTGATATGGAACTTTTGAATAAGATAAAAAGTAAAGTAGTTACTAATGCTAGCAATGTAAGTAAATTTAGCAAACATCAATAAACTAATTGTGCTCAAAGCAATAATGAGCTTACGACCATGCAATTTAGTATGTGCTTGGGTAGCACGTGCAACCACCTGACTTTTTGCATGACTTACCGTCCAACGGCTTACACCAAATAAAACCCAAATTGCTAAAAGTGCAATGATAACCAAGCCCGCAACTGCATGCTGTCCAAACGGGACAATCAGTAAAGCTGCCAACAATGGGCCAATGGCTGTACCTGTGTTTCCGCCCACCTGAAAAGTCGATTGAGCCGTACCGAAGCGCCCACCCGATGCCATTCGTGCCACCCGAGAAGCCTCAGGATGAAAGGTTGCAGACCCTACCCCAATCAGCGCAGATGCACATAACAACACAGCAAAACTTGGTGAAAATGCCAACAAAATAATGCCGCAGAATGTGACGACCATTCCGAGTGGGAGAAGATATGGTTTTGGATGTTTATCGGTATAAAGTCCAATCCAAGGCTGGAGCAGTGAACCTGTTATTTGATATACAAACGAGATCAGGCCAACCTCCGCAAAACTCAGTGAAAAGTTTGCTTTTAGCATTGGATAGATGGCTGGTAGCACTGCTTGAATTAAATCATTCAGTAAATGTGCGACTGCCACGGCGCCTACAATTTTAATAATCATTCCTTGAGGCTGATCATTTGCAACGGTATTGGCAATACCATCTTTCAATTGTATTGAAGACGTCATACCTGAAAAACTCCAATATTCTAAGTAAGATGCTTATTGTAAATTGTCGCTTATAAAGTTATCTTCCAATAATCATTGTATAAGTGACAATTTTTAGGATAGTTTATGTCCGATTCTCTTATTCAGTCTGATTTATCTGAACTTGTGATTGGGCTATCTTCTGAGCATTCTTACCGAGAAATCACCCCTACCCACACGCATACACGTGCGCAGTTTTTGTATGCGTCTACAGGAAATATTCAGGTTTTTACACCTAATCATGTCTGGATTGTGCCGCCGATGTGTGCATTATGGATTCCGGCAAATGTAGAACACAGCGTGATTTCATTGAGTCACGTTAAGTTAAATACGGCGTTAGTTGAAGTAAATGCAGCAGCTCTAATGGGGCAACATTGCTTTATTATTCGGGTAAGCAACTTGTTGCATGAGCTTTTGATTCGTTTAAATGAAATTGAACGAGAAGACACACCAAATACGGCGACTTCTCAAGAGCTTTCCCGTTCTTTACAAATTTTGATTTTTGAAGAAATTCATCGGGCCAATTTATTGCCTATTCAGATTCCATGGCCGAAAGACAAACGGCTATTAAAAATTTGCCAAGAGTTATTACATACTCCTGACCATTCAAAAGACTTAACAGATTGGGCTGATGAGATTGGTGCAAGTTCTAGAACCCTAATGCGTATGTTCCAAAAAGAAACGGGGCTGTCGTATCGGGCATGGTTGCAACAAATGCATATTGCACTCGCCTTGAGTAAAATCGCGAATGGTGAATCTATTGCTCAAATTTCAGAGTCGCTGGGGTACACAAACCCCAGCGCATTCAGTGCGATGTTTAAGCGACATCTAGGAAAAACACCTCAGCAGTTTAGAAGTGCCGCGATGTCGCTATAGGTCTTTTTTTTAGTACGGATCTCATGCTTTTCTAGTAAATCATCAAAATCATGATAAACATGTAGCTCACGATCTTTAGCTGTTCTGGCATGATCTAAGCGCTGTTCAGGGTCGACTAAAACAAGAGTATGACCATCATCAATCAGACGATCTACCCCTTCTAAGAACATACGTTTACCCACATCGTGGATAAGTGAAATCTGCGTTAAATCAATAACGATCGTGCTTTGGTCAGTTGTCTCATCTTGTAAAATGCGCAACAACATTTCAGCTTCAGTAAATTTCAATACGCCACGAAGCACATACACGCTTAATGAAGCATCTTTTCCTGTGCGGTAATGGCTTTGTACAATCGTTTGTGCAGAAGGTGTACCTTCCATGAGATGTAATCCCATGTCACGAGATAATCGCTCTAAAATATCGATGCCTCGAATACTGTGACCATGCTCATCTAAACGAGGAGAAAAAGCAGCAATACTGACCTGACCCGGCAGCACACCTAAAATACCGCCAGCTACACCACTCTTAGCAGGAATACCTACAGTCGACAGCCAGTCACCTGCGGCATCATACATACCACAGCTCATCATGACACTGAGCACTTGTCTAACCACAGATCGGTTTAACAAACGCTTTCCAGTTTTCGGGTCGACCCCGCCATTGGCAAGTACACTGCCCATACGTACCAAGTCTTTAACTGTAACCATGATCGCACATTGACGAATGTAACCATTCACAATATCGACAGGGTCAGTTTCTAAAATTCCGACAGTTCGCAACATATAACCGATCGAAAGATTACGGTAGGCTGTTTTGACTTCCGAATCATAAACAGACTCATCAAAACTTAATTCACGCCCTGCAAGCTCACTCATAAAACGGCGTAGAATTTCTGCACTATGTAAACCATGCTTGACCTGAATCAAGGAATGTACAGTAATTGCACCAGAGTTAATCATCGGGTTTTTCGGGCGTCCGTCTTTACCCAACGAAATTTCATTGAAGGCTTCCCCCGAAGGCTCTACCCCTACTTTCGTAAGTACTGCATCAATGCCAAGTTGTTGTAAAACATAGGCATATACAAAAGGTTTAGAAATCGACTGTATGGTGAATTCGACATCATCATCACCAACCGAATAAATTTCGCCATCTACCGTAGACATTGCTAAAGCTAATCGATCTGGGTTTGCATTTGCCAACTCAGGAATATAATCGGCGAGATGACCACTGTTGTCGATGTCACAGGCTTCTATAACATTTGCCAAATATTCTGGGAGAGGGGTTTTCATGGTCAGTAACCTTAAATGAGGAGATTCACAACATCGCGCAAAATTTCAGCACAACCTGCTGATAATATTAAAATTATATCTTTTGTAATGATTTAAATATCACGCTATAAGTATTGTAATTGCTATGTCTTATTCATTTCAAGCTCATTATAGGTTTTTCAAAACTTTAAACTGAAGATTAGCTTATTCTTTCTACAAACAAGATTCCATTTAAATGATCGACTTCATGTTGAACAATACGAGCAGGAAAACCATGAAAAATTGTTTCAACAGCCTCTCCCTTAAGCGTTAAGTATTTGACCTTGACCATTTCTGCACGTTCCACTTGTCCACGTTCGTCTGGCACACTTAAACAACCTTCTTCACCCAAAAGCGTTTCACTCGAAAACTCTAAAATTTCAGGATTCACCATCACCACAGCATCCATTTCAGGTGCATCGGGATAGCGTGGGTTTGGTCTGGAAGCCACAATAATGACGCGTTTAGAGATATAAACTTGCGGTGCGGCAATCCCTACTCCATTACGCTCAAGCATGGTTGCTTGCATAGCAGCAGCAAGCTGATAAAGCCAATCACTGTTTAACTCATTTGCTGAGACAGGAGCCGCAATCAGTTTTAAGATATCTTCACCACGCTTTGCGACTGGTAAAACTACACTCATCCTTTGAATCTCTCATTAAATTGGCTATGACGAGTTTTATTATTTCGCTGAACGACTCAAAAGAAAAGTCATTCCTACATCTGTTTTTGTTTCATCTAATGCGTTTTTTGTTTTAAAGCTTTTTTATTTGAGTGATGAAAATCTACACCTCTTCATAGAACAAATTTCCTCCATTTACTTTTACTTCACTTTTCCATTAATATCCAAACTTCAATTACAACAATTAAGTAAAAAATGGATCAGGACTTAACTTTGCAGGATGCGAACTATCTTAACAAAGAAGATAAACGAACCCTTGCCCTTTCTTCATTGGGCGGTGCTTTAGAATTTTACGATTTCGTGATTTATGTGTTTTACGCCAAAATCATTTCCGACCTCTTTTTCCCCAGCACACTTAGTCCGTTTTGGGCCATGCTCAACACTTACGGTATTTTTGCAGCAGGTTACTTTTTCCGCCCTTTAGGCGGAGTTGTTATGGCCCATTTTGGTGATTTGGTTGGGCGTAAAAAACTTTTTTCACTTTCTATTTTACTGATGGCACTGCCTACCCTGTTTATCGGGATATTGCCTACCTTTGAAAATATCGGATATTTGGCACCGCTACTTTTATTGCTTATGCGTGTGGTGCAAGGGATTGCAATTGGGGGTGAAATTCCAGCCGCGTGGACATTTGTGTCTGAACATGTACATGAAAGAAAAATCGGACTAGCCAATGGTTTACTCACCGCTGGGCTGTCTCTAGGAATTTTACTAGGTGCACTGATGTCTTTATGGATTTCACTGAATTTTAATGAAGGACAAATCCATGACTGGGCATGGCGGATTCCTTTTATTGCAGGTGGTATTTTTGGTTTAGTCGCACTTTATTTACGAACTTATTTAAAAGAAACACCTGTGTTTAAAGCCATGCAGGCCCGTAAAGAAATCTCAAAAGAAATGCCTGTAAAACAAGTGTTAAAAACGCATAAAACAGCCGTTGCAATTGGCATGTTATTTACATGGTTTTTAACGGGCTGTGTGGTGGTGGTGATTTTAGCCATGCCGAATTTATTGATTGGTTCATTTGGCTTTGAGCGCGCACAGACTTTTGAAATGCAAAGCGCGGCCATTGTTATGCAAATGGTGGGTTGTATTTTGGCTGGCTATTTTGCTGACCGTTTTGGTTGTGGCAAAGTCATGATGGTCGGTGCGCTTGCCGTGGCACTCACAGCAGCAGTTTTTTATAACAGTTTGGGGCACGCGGCACACTCAACCATTTTTGGTTTATATATGTTGTTGGGTCTATGCTCAGGTACAGTTGGCATGGTATCGAGCAGTATGGTCAAAATGTTCCCCGCGCCTGTGCGTTTCTCGGGCATTTCATTTTCATATAATCTGTCTTATGCGATTGTTGGTGGTATGACACTGCCTCTCGTTCATTGGCTTAGTCAATATAGTGATATTGGTGCGATGTATTATATTTTCGCGCTGACTATTTTAGCTTTTACGACTGCTTTTGTATTTTGGAATAAGTTTGAAAAAAACAGATATTAAACGCTTTAACTTATTAAATAAAAAACCACACCGATTGCGTGGTTTTTTATTGCTGCTTACTTTAGAAAGTAAAGCCGATATTAAAGTTAATGCGGTATAGCCATTTATCGCTATTTGGCGAAGTGGCAGAGGTATAACCCGTTGAGTTGGTCGAGCCACCAATAATGTTGGAGTTTTTACCCCACGTATAATCTGCCCAAACCATAAATGGTGAAGCAATAAACATCATACCTGTTGTGTTCATTTGCGAATCCGACCAATCATCACGTTTTTTATCGAGATAACTATAATCATTATAAAACTTAATGGCTTTTAGCTTGCCCATATTGGTGACAGGCAACGTATAAGCAAGGTTTAAACTGGCTATAGTCCCTTCTGAAGCAATGAAATAAGCCGGTGTAAAACCATTATTGCCCATTAAGGTCATGTCACTATTTACACCGTCCGGATTTTTAGCATCGTATTGATAGTGAATGACCGAACTTTGTAAATTAAAGCGTTTGTAGTTGTTTTCGGTATGTAAGCCGACTGCATAATATTTACCATCTTTATCGGTCACTTTGTTATGTAGCTGGGCAATTGCACCAGAAACACCAAACTCTTGCTTACCGAAATCAGTTTCTAACTTGCGCACAATACGGGTATTCACCTGATTGCGTTTTTCATTTTGATAGGCTTTTTGAGATGGAAATGCATTTCCTGCCAAGTCATCATAAGTTGCACTCTCAGGTGAATAACGCAAATTGGTCTCAAGCATTTGCGGGTAATAGCCGAGTTTTAAATCCCAATCTTTGTCGTGATAATTCCAGTTAAGTCCCGGCGCAATATTATTTCCATACCCTAAAAAGAATGGAATGTGATAGGTCCAGCCATTCTGCGGATAGGGATAAATCGTAAATGGTTTATAAACCAGACCCGCTTCAATGCTGTTATTGGCATTTAAGTTATAGCCGACATATGCTTTTTCAATGGACGTTTTTTGTTGATCTTGAAATAGATAGCTGGCGTTGATGTAAGCATCATCAAACTTACCTTTTAGATCAACCCTGAAAATATCAAAATGAAGTTTTCCAAAACCACGGTTTGGCCCTTCCCAATCTTCATAACGTTGATTTAACCGAACCACTCCCCCTAACTTTAATGAATCCGTACCGTCATCACTTTTCCATTCAAGCAATGAGTCTTTTGCAAATGCATTGACGCTTACCCCCAGCGTAAGCAGTGCAATGAATGCCATGATCAATGAAGTCTTTTTCATCTCTACATCCTTGATTGAGTTCCAGCGTCCTGCTGGAACTTTATTTGTTTTACCTGTAAAACTTAGTTTTTATTATTTTTTAGACAAAAAAATTTATCTAAAAAAAGGATGGCTTAGCAGCTCCCATCGCATATGTACTAAACCATCCAAACTGGTTAATACAGTTTCTTTTGCGGTGGACCCGCGAAGTTTAATGGTCCAATCGAGTTCATATCGAGCTCGATTACAGTTGGCCCTTCAAAAGCGATAGCCTCTTGAATAACCGTTTTAAACTCATCTGCACTACCGACTTTCCAACTTTTCACACCCATTGATTCGCCAAGAAGTTTGTAGTCAGGCGTATGCAGTTCATTGAAATACTGACGACCACCAAAGTAGTTATTTTGAATGCCACGCATTACGCCATAACCACCGTCATTCATAATCATTAGGACCATATTAGTGTTTTCTTGCACCATAGTTGCAATCTCACCAATACCAAGCATTAAGCCGCCATCACCGACTAAACCAATTACTTTTTTGTCAGGGTTAGCAACCGAAGCACCAATTGCTGTTGCAAGACCTAAACCAATTGCACCCGCAAGTGAGTGGATGTTTTGGTTTGGCGCTTGTACCGGGAATAAACGACTACCCCATGTACTACCCGACATAGTGATGTCACGTACAAAAATGCCGTCTTGAGGTAAAGCTGCACGTAAGTGATCACAAATTAAAGCGTACTGATCGATTTGTTTACGAAGTGCATCAATTGCAGCTTGTTTAGCCGCCACTACAGCATCATCATAATCAGCATCGATTTTTGAAGTTCCTTGAAGCTGTTCTAACACACGTGTTAAGACATCTTTGGCATCGCCACAAATGAAGTTGCGGATTTTGTAATTACGTTGCTGAGCCACTGGGTTTGCGTCTATCTGAATAATGTTTTCAGGGAATTCAACCGAATAGGTTTTGGTTTCATTACTACGTAAACGAGAACCCACAACAACCATTAAGTCAGCATCTTTTAATAACTGCTCAACACCTGCTGAGTTATGGAAGGCACCTAAACTACGTGGATGATCATCTGCCAACACCCCACGAGCATGAGTCGAGGAAACAACTGGAATACCTAAATCTGCAATTGCTTTAACTTCGGCAATGCTATTTAAAGTTCCACCACCAATCCAGAAAATCGGGCGTTTTGCTTTTTTGATCTCGCTTACAAGAAGATCAATTTCAGCTTGCTCTGCCTGTGGCAATTCAAGTGCTTTCACTGGCCCAAGATTAAGTGGTAAATCAATTTCTGCTGCTTGTACATCAATGGGTAGCTCAACACTTACCGGTCCCATTGGAACTGTAGTTGCGACACGGATGGCTTCACGAATCACACCAACAGCATTGTCTGGACTGGTAATACGGAACGCCGCTTTGCTTGATGCGCGCAAGAATGTAAGTTGGTCTTTGGTTTCATGAATGAAGCTTGCATCACGGTCGAGATATTCACGCTCAACTTGACCTGTTAAATGCAATACAGGACTACCCGCATTCATTGCTTCAATCAGTGAACCTACCGCATTACCTGCCCCAGCACCCGTACTGGTCAACGCAACACCTAAACCTTTAAAGCGTGAGTGTGCATCTGCCATGGTGACTGCACCCGCTTCACCACGTGCTGCAACAAAGCGCATTTTTTCACGGCGCCCTACTGCATCGGCAATAGGTAAATTGTGGATGGAAATAACACCATAAATACTATCAACTTGGTGCGCTTCTAAAACTCTTGCGATTGCTTCGCCTACATTTACACGTTCAGTCATGTCTGTTCCTCAAAATTTGTTTTCAGTCCTTGAATTTATTAATCGCACCAAGGGTTAGGCTGTTCATTCAGCCCCATATAAATACTCTTTTGTTGCATGTACGATAAAATGCCCAAACGGCCTTTTTCGCGCCCGATTCCACTGTCTTTAAAGCCACCAAACGGCACACTAATCGAGAATTTTTTGTAGGTATTAATCCATACCGTTCCTACTTCTAATGCACGTGCAATACGCCAAGCTTTGCGATAGCTTTCAGTCCAGATGCCTGCGGCCAGACCAAAACAACTGTCATTGGCTTGGGCAATTAAATCTTGCTCGTTGTCATATTTCATAACGACTAAAACAGGGCCAAAAATTTCTTCCTGACAGGTTTGAGCACTGTTATTTAAGCCCGTGATAATGGTCGGTAAGTAATAGCTTCCTTTGGCATAGTCACCAGTGGTAAGCGCTTCACCACCAATCAGAACCTGACCACCTTCGCTTTTAGCAAGCTGCACATAACGGTCAACTGACTGCAAATGTTTGTCATTGACCAGTGGCCCTAAATGCACACCAACCTGTTCCGGATGGCCCACACGTAAGCCTTTAGTAATTTCAACCAGACGCGTTAAAAACTGATCGTAAAGACTGCTATGAATAAACAAGCGAGAACCTGCGATACACGCTTGGCCTGCCGAGCTAAAAATACCGTACGCGACACCTTTAGCAGCCAGTTCAATGTCTGCATCTGGCAAAACGATGGTTGGTGACTTTCCACCTAACTCAAGTGAAGTAGTAATAAGCTTGTCAGCGGCAATGTGTGCCAAATGACGACCCGTAGTTGTTCCACCCGTAAAAGAGATTTTACGAACCAGCGGGTGCTGAGCAATTGCATCACCAATCACAGAACCACGACCAACTAGCACGCTGAGTAAACCTTTTGGTAAGCCAGCTTCTTCAAAAATTTTGGCAAGTTCTAAAGCAATCAGTGAAGTTGCTTCTGCTGGTTTTAACACCACGGCATTTCCTGCTGCCAAAGCTGGAGCAAGCTTTTGAACCTCACTCGCAATTGGAGAGTTCCACGGGGTAATAGCTGCCACAACACCCACAGGTTCATGCACACTCATGGTCATAAAGTCTGGAGCACGCTGAGTGGTGAGCTCATCGTTTAGCGTTTCACAAGCCGCCGCAACATAACGCGCAGTTGCCGCCGCGCTCATCACTAAACCACGAGTTTCGGTTAAAGGCTTACCATTATCGCGGGTTTGTAGTTTCGCTAATTCATCTACACGCGCTTCAATAATGTCTGCAACTTTGTAGAGAATACGTGCGCGTTCATGCGGCAAGCTGTTTCTCCAGCTCGGTTGACGCCAAGCCTGATCTGCTTTTTCAATTGCCTCATTTACATCTTCAAGCGTTGCCGTTGAAAGCTCTGCATTAACCGACTGATCTGCCGGAAACAGGCTTTGAATGACTGCACCACGGCCTAATCGCCATTCACCTGCAATATAAATTTCCTTTGCCATGATCAAATCCTTCTTAAATCTGTATTGCTTCTACACTGTTGCGACAAGCACGAATCACGCTAAGCGCAGCCAAAGTTGATGTTTTCGGGTTACTTGGCAACGGCACGCCCACCAGTTCAATGGTCATTTGCCCAAAGCCACCTTCTGCCACAATGGTGTGTTTGTTTTTGTTGATAGTTGGATCAACAGTTAACTCAACCATGGTTTCGTCCATTCCAAGCCCTGCAAGTGCAATCGTTGCTGCAACGTTGGCATTGGCTGGAAATTTGGTCGCAGCTTCACGGGCAGTTCCTGTGAAAAAGACTGTAGGTTCTAAAACATGGTCTAAATCGACCAATTGCTCTGCATAACTGCCCTTCCAGCTTTTTGGGCTTTTGCAGCCTTTGTAAGTGACTTTTTGCAAACCACCTTCTTTAGCCGCAGAAATACCGTCAATGCCTGCGATAGCCCCTGCAAGTAAATGCAGATGTGCATCATTTTCTTCGGCAGTTTCTTTAAGCTGAACCAAAAATTCGCTATCAGCCAAAGTACCTACCGAGATCAGACCAATGGTCCAGCCTTTCGCTAAAACTTTTTGAGCATGCTCTTTCACTGCTGCTTGACCTGCCACTTCAATGACATAGTCTGGCGTACCATCACATTGCTCAATATCTGAAATCACCTGAATCTCGGAAGAGACTTGTGACTGCACTTTTTCAATACTGCGAGATGGCACGACAATCCATTTGAGTTGCAGATCTTGAGGCAAATGGGCATAGACTTCTGCTGCCATTGCGCCAAAACCAATCATCATCAACTTTTTCATGACAGCACCTAATATTTATAAATGTTTGTTAAAACCACCTGAGACATCTATTGCCGAACCTGTGGTGTAAGATGCCAATGGTGATGCCAAGAAAACTAAAGCACGTGCAGGCTCTTCTGGACGGCCTAAACGCTGCATAGGAATGCCACGATTTTTTGCGATATTGCCTGTCCACTCTTCCCATGACAGATTTAAATCTGAACGGGTTTCATAACGGCGTTTCCACTGCGCAGATTCGACCATTCCGAGTAAAATCGAGTTCACACGAACACCATATTGAGTAAATTCATGTGCCAACGAATGGGTTAAATTCAACAGTGCAGCACGTGCAGATGAAGTCGCAATCATGTGCGGTTCCGGTTGCAATGCCAGTAACGAATTCACATTGGTAATTGAGGCATTTGCCGACTGTTTTAAGTCGTCAAGAAAAGCCCGTACCGGATGTAAAACACTGAAATATTTCAGCTCAATTTCTTTCATCCAGTCTTCATCTTGCGTATTTTCAAAATTTGAAACACGGCCTTGTCCAGCATTATTAATAAGCATGTCCACATTGCCCAAATTGAGTTTGACCTCTTTGGCAAATTGCTGAACTTCTTCTTTTTTCAAAACATTACATGCTTTGGTAAAAATATTGGCATGTGGAAATTTTTCTAAAATATAGTGCTTAGAAGCATTTAAACGTTCTTCATCGCGACCACACCAAGCAACTTTTGCACCCTCTGCAACCAGTATTTCAACAGCAGCCAGCCCAATCCCAGATGAGCCACCGGTAACAACTGCAACTTTTCCTTCAACTTGGAAGCTCATAATCCCTAATCTCTCTTACGATTGTTCCTGAATCGTCAACATAATTTGGTTAAATGCTTGCGGTTGGTCGACATAACTTAGATGTCCTGCATCTTCTATGACGAAGTGCTGTTCCAACTGCAATTCCTGAGCAAGCGCTTGTATACCTAACGCAGGAGTGATTTGATCTTGCTGCCCTGCAATCACTGTGCATGGGACTTTTAAATCGGTTAAGTAATTACGTATTTCGTCATATGCCAGTAAGTACGATGCATGTGTGAAACCCTGTAGGGTCAACTGTTGCATCACCTCTGAAACTAAAGCTAAGGCTTGTGGCTCTTGTCTATAAATCAAATGAGGTCCACGGCTTTGGGCCATTCCTTTAGCACCGAGTTCTTTCAACATTTTTGGTCTTTTTTCAAAAACCTGAATTTGTGTTTGTTCATCGTGGCGTTGGTAGCCTTGCGCCAAATTAGCTACAACCAAATGCTTCACTCGCTCTGGGTAAAGTGCAGCGAATGCACTCGCCTGTAAGGCACCTAATGAGTGTCCGACCACAATTGCTTTCTCAATTTTTAAAACATCAAACAACGCAGCCAAACGCTTTGCGTAGTCGGTAGCATTGGGTTGATCAGTTAAAAGTTCATCTGATTTGCCATAGCCCGGTGCGTCCCAGGCAATGACATGAAAATGATGAGACAACACTTCAAGTTGGTTTACCCATGAAGCAGAACCTGAACTAATGCCGTGCAACAGCACAAGGTACTCGCCCTGACCGGCTTCCCGATAGGCTTGCTGCTGGCCTTGAACAGTAACGGTTTTCACCGGAAATTCTGCTAACTTTTCAATGAGTGTCATCATTTTTAATTCTTTCCTTTCATTCACTTCATCAAACAATTAACGTTTGATTTGAGACAACGGATGCTCTGGTGGATAGTTCGGAATTGTTGGTTTACCTGTTCCCAACATCACACACATCAAGGCATCTTCTTGACCTGGGTTAAATAGACCACGGTAAATACCCGGTGGAATTGAAATCAGGTCACGCTCTTTTAAACGGGTTTCAAATTTTTCGCCGTTGTGCTCAATGAACAAATCAATTTCACCGCGGAGCATAAAGAAAACTTCTTCAACATCGTGGTGAATGTGCAAAGGACCTTCACACTGTGGTGGTAGAACCATGGTTGAAAACGTGAAGTTTTCTGCTGGAACGGTGTTACCGTCATTTGCAACACCTGTTGCACCCGTACCCATGTAACGCATTTGTGCACGGCGATATTTCGGGTCGTAATCTGCTTGGAACTTCAAAGCATCGAAGTCGTATTTACGTGTCTCAAAGCGAGCAATACGCGTGTTTAACCAATCTTCTAAAGAAGTACCCTCTGGTTGTGCCCACGATTCGAATTGTTGTGTAGTCATTTTTAAACTCCTATACAGTGAATTAATAACGTTTTAAAAGAGGAACCAAAAACAACGACCCAATGACAGCGACAGCAGCCAAGAAGGTAATTCCTAAATTAAAACTGTGTGTTTGCATCACGATGTAACCGATAAGAACAGGTGCAATTGCACTTGCAAAATTACCTAAACCGTTAAATATTCCACCCGCAGTCGCCCCTACATTTGAGGTCGTTACTCTTGCAAGCAGAGCAAATACAGCTGCTACTCCAAAACCCCACGCCATCGCGCTTAAAGACATGGCAGCAATAATCAATAGTGGCTCAGTCATGATGACCATCACATACATGAAGATGCCCGCGAGTAATAAACCACTAAATACTTGAATCGCGCGGCGACCTAATTTGTCAGATAAAAACGCACCAACCACTTCGCCAATTAACATGGCAATGAATGGAAAGCTTGAATACACCCCAAACTCTTTGAGGTTGAATCCTTTGTCTTGCATGAGATAAGAAGGAACCCAACTGTTTAGGCCCCACAAATAAGTCATTAAGGCAATATTGAATAAGCACACCAACCAGAACGCGCTATTGCTCACAAGTACTTTGGTGTTGGCGATATGGCCTTTGAAGTTAGTACGTTTACTTTCACCTTCAAGCTCAACAGTTTTCTTGAGCTGTAAGTTACGCAGACCAAAAACAATGCTTAAAATTGCAATGAGTGTGAGCGCAGCCATCACAAAAAAAGTGGTGTGCCAGTCGTGGTGTGCCAGAACGGCTGCCGTAATTGGGAACCCAAGGAATGCACCAATCGGTGTACCCAGTAAGAACATGGTTGAGGCACGTGCCTGCTGACGGTCTGTATAAGTCTGCTTAACAATGGTGTACGCCAAAGCAAATAGCGGACCTTCTGCCAAACCGAGTAGAACCCGTAAAATCAACATGCCTGAGTAGCTGGAGGTAAAGCCCATGCAAAGCATGAGTAAGCCCCAAGAGGTCACACTCCAGAACAGCATTTTCTTTGGGTTAAAAATGTCGCCTAAAAAGCTTAGAAAGACTGATGAAAAACCATAAGCAAGTAAAAAACTTGTCATGAGCCATCCGAGCTTGGCTTTATCTTCAGCAATTCCCATCGAGCTTTGAAAATGTGGGTCTGAAAATAAAACCGCAATACTGATCTTGTCGAAAAATGCCAGTACTACACACACCATAAGGACAAAAGCAGGTACCCAATGCTTTAATCCACTTTTTTCTTCATTACTCATGTGTCATTCCTTCGATTTGGTAATGAGAACCAGATTTAATGTTTACGGTTTTAACTTCATGACATTAAATTCAGCATCTGCTAATAATTTTGGATCTAAACCGGTATTGGCTTGCATCCAACGCTTTGCCAGCTTGATTAACTTCGAGTCATTAATGGCAATCATATTCAGCAAGCGATTTTCATGGTCCAGATATAAATAGCTCACCTGATCTTCACCACCTTGGCGAATCACCACTTCTTTGGTTTTTTCAGGTTGATACGTGCCTAAAATCTGGATATTAAAGTGATATTGATCAGACCAAAGCCAAGGAATATCGGTATATTCAGTTTCAATTCCGAGCATTGATTTCGCAGCTGCAATCGCCTGATTTTGTGCATTTGCCCAAGACTGAATGCAATAGCCCAAACCCGGATGAATCGCGACATCGCCTGCGGCATAAATGTCTTGATCCGAGGTTTGTCCAAAACAATTCACTACAATGCCATCTTTCACATCGAGCCCTGCGTGTACGCCTAACTCTTTAGCAATTTCGGCACCTGCACCCACTACAACACAATCAAATAACTGGCTATGTTGAGGATGGTTCACCACTTCAACTTTTTGATCTGGTGCTTCCACTAAGTGAAGGCTCTTGCTGTCTAAATGAATTTTTGTGCCTTGAGCCTCATGCATATTTTTTAAAAATGCAGAAACTTCCGGACTCACACTTCTTGCACATAAGCGGTCGCCATATTCAAAAATATGAACATCTTTCCCTTGCTTACGTGCAGTTGCAGCGATTTCCAAACCAATCCAGCCACCGCCAATCACAGCAACATTTTTTGCATTCTTTAAAATTTCAGCCAGACGTTCACAGTCACGCACATTTCGTAAAGTCACAACATTAGGAATGAACTGCCATGTATTGACGGGTACACGTGCACGACTTCCAGTTGCAATCAGCAATTTGTCATACGGCAAAATCTGACCACTTTCTAAATGAACCTGCTTTTGCTCGCGATCGACTTTTGTTGCAATTTCTGGTTTGTGCCATTGAATGTTGAACTCTTGAACCTGTTCTGGAGAGAACAGATTCAAACTTTCATAACTTGCTTCTTTTGAAAGTACTTGCTTAGACAGTGGCGGACGCTCATAAAACACCTGATCTTCATTTGAGACCACATGAATTTCACCCACATATCCATTTTGACGTAAGGTACTAACTGCCCAACCTGCAGCCTGCCCCGCCCCTACAATTACAATCTTTTCCATAGCCTTTCTTCCTTGTAAAGCAATACCTGTTACACAGGCTTTACCTGACGGCGGGTTTTGTCATCAAGACCACCTTCAATCGCCCACTCAGTGAAAAGCTCTAGACGATGTTCTTCTACACGTGGCTGCCATTCTTCAGTCAAATAATCATCGTTGGTGTAATATTCAAATGCACCGCCCAATGGTGAGTTGACGTACCAGAAATAAGCAGAAGAAATTGGATGACGTCCCGGTCCAATAAAGGTTGACCACTCTGAACGGTTCATATTTAAACCGCCCCCAATCACTTCATGGATATCACGTACTACAAACGCAACGTGATTTAGACCAGCAGGTTTATTTGGAACACTGAGCAAGAATAAATCATGGTGATAACCTTCACCGCGGCAACGTAAGAATGCACCGCGATTTTTATAGGCATCCGATAAATGAAAGCCTACTTTTTCAATATAGAAATTTTCGGTTGTTGCCAAATCTGGTGTAAAGAACACCACGTGTCCAATCGCAACAGGCTGACCTTTTTCATAGACGGGACTTGCTGCATTAACGCGTTGAATGTTGCCGTATTGGTTAATGCCTTCCGTTTTAAGTTCTTGAACATCTTTCACAAAGCTTTGTTCAAAACAGATGGTCATGCCATTTGGGTCAAGACACTGAACTGTATTTTCAGTACGTTTAAAACCGTCTACATCGGCCAAACGAGCTGCCAAGTCTTCAAGGTCTTGAGCACTTTCAACACCCCAAGTGACTTCACGTAAAGTTGAACCTTGCTCAATAGCAGGCGGCAAACGGTTATCATCACAATTAAATAGATAAATCTTGCTGCCGTTTTGAGTCTGGTATAAATCTGCGCCTTCAATATCCGAAGTACTTTGGCTTAAACCAAAATCTGCCAAAAACTTGTTTGAAGCAGCTCTATCTTCAACTCCAAACTTTAAAATCTCGATCCCTGTAATCATTTGACTACTCCTTAGTTAAAGACAAAACCGCCATTGACCGGAATATTTTGACCTGTCACAAAAGAGGACAAATCCGACAGTAGATACAATGCTGTTCCATTTAAATCTTGTGGAAGTTGCTGACGTTGAATCGCTCTTCCGTTGACATATAAATCGTGACGTTCTTGAGGCACATACTCGGTTGCTTCAACCAGAGTAAGGCCCGGTGACAAGGTGTTGACACAGATATTGAACTGTCCCAACTCTCTTGCCATTGAACGCGTCATGGCAACAATTGCACCTTTACTCGCCACATAAGCCATCAGGTTCGGTGCGCCCCAAAGTGCTGTATCGGAAGCAACATTAATAATTTTGCCAGCAGCCGATTGTTTTAAATGTGGAATACACGCTTTTGTAATTAACCATGTACCTTTCACATTAATATTCATGACCCGATCCCAAAGCTCAGGATCGTAATCAATCATATTTTTTCCACCGACATTGGTTGCTAGTGCCGCACAGTTCACAAGGCCATCTAGTCCTTTTAATACTTCCACGCTTTTTGCAACCGCATTTTCAATAGAGTCTGCATTGGCAAGGTCAACGGTGACAGCATGAACGTTTAGCCCTTGTTTCTGTAAAGCTTGTGCTTCTTGTTGCACCAAGTCAGATAAAATATCTGCCATCACAACTTCAGCACCTGCCTCGGCAATGGCTTGAGCGAAATCTCGGCCTAAACCACGTGCAGCACCAGTCACTAAAACTTTTTTGCCTTGCAACAACGCTACATTAGCCATGAGCTTCTTCCTGCATCTCGATACGGTTTGATGCATTTAGCGCAGCAATTTTCTTTAATTGCTTTTCAGCTTCTTTCTTCATTAAACGGCGTAAACGTGCAAGTCCAACATCGTGTTGATAGAGGAACTCTTTTTCACGCGCATTTGGCGCAAGGTTTTCTAAAATAATTCGGTCTTGTTCTAATACATCCCAATGCAACTGTTCTAAATGATTGCGATACAAGAAGCGCCATACATTTCGTTGCCAACCACTCACCTTACGGCAGCGCCAGAAAAATACACGAGTATTGTTGGCATCAATTGGCGTTGCGTAACCCACAATCCAGAACTCACCACCCGGACCAAACTGTTTACGGTATGGAATTGAAAGACGTAACCAGCTTGCACCTGTTGAACCATATTCAACCCAGTCAAAGTTCACGCCTGTTTGACCTTCTTTTTCAAAAACAAAGCCGTTATCGGTGGTACGGTGCTTCATCTCGGCGGTACGCTCACCATCTGCCATAGAGTGCGATGTCGCGTGCAAATATGTCCCGTGCATTGGGTCCATCACGTTATCAATCGCGTATTGATGGTTTACTTTCCAGTCTGCTTGGCAAAGAAATGAACTCCACTCTTCGCTTGCCAGTTGTTCTGGGAACTCAAGCGGTGCGGGTTGTTCATTTGCATCAATACCAAACCAGATGAAGATTGCGCCATGTTGCTCAATTACTGGGTAGTTCTTTAAACATTTAGTTCCAGTCATTGGACATTCATGAACAGCTGGTACATCGGCAACCACACCATCAGCACGAACTTCAACACCGTGATACCAGCAAGCAACTCGATCACCCAAGTTCCATCCAAGTGAAAGACGTGCACCGCGGTGTGGACAACGATCTTCAAGTGCATGAACCTGTCCTTCGGCATCACGCCAAACCACAATATTTTCGCCTAAACGAGTAATTCCAACTGGATTAGCAGCGACTTCCCAACTTGCTAAAACCGGATGCCATTGGTCACGTAAACCAAGTTCTAAATATTCTTCAGCACTTTGTGAAGTTGATACGATTGCGTTCATTTAATTCGTCCCTGAATCAATAACCTAAACGTTGCATTTCTTCTGTAAAGCTCTCAGAAGTCCATTCATCACCAGATTCACAGCGGAAACCTTGCTGATTAAGTGCAGAAACAACGTCATCTAACTCTGTTGCACCCGCAGAAAATGCCTGAATCAAGTTCTTTACAAAGTCTTGTTCGTAGAGAGTCGGTTCTTTATAACGTGTTTGCCAAACCAACAATTCAGATTGACCAGGAATTTGAATATTGTTGATACCTGCTTCGGTTGCTGGCGTTGCATGAATCCAGCTTGCCAACTTTTCATTAAATGTCTTCATTGTTCTGCTTCCTTGTACATGTGAGGACTAGAGTTGAATTTGAATATCCTGTCCTTCAACACGAACTGGGTACGTACATAGGTTTCTACACCCGGGTCCACTTTTTAGCTCACCTGTCTGAATGTCAAAAATTGCTTCGTGCAATGGACATTCAACAGTCTGATCTTCGATAAATCCTTCGGTTAATAAGGCATACGCATGAGGGCAAACATTTTCGATAGCAAAGTAATTTTCATCGACGAAAAATACGCCTATTTTTTTCCCTTCAATTTCGATGGCTTTCGGCTCATCTTCGCTAACGTCACCTTGCTGACAAACTGAGATCCAACTCATATCTTGCGTCCTCGTTTTGTTTTATATACAAAACTTAATTTCATTTTCAAAACACAAGCAAAGAATAATACTCTTGGTTAATTTTTGTCAAAGTAAAAATAACCATATAAATCATGTTATTAATTAATTTTAAATAATTTGTTACGTTTCAAAATAAAAACTTTGTTTTAAATATAAAAATTGTTTTATGCGATCTTTATAATTACAATAGTTCTAAAATAAAGCATAATGCCCTAATTCGAACCCTGTTTTATTTATAGGAAAACAACACGAATGAGCCTAGAGATTGAAGAAGATTCGCAAGAATCAGAAACAACAAAAAATGATGATCGGTATTTAGTACCAGGGCTTGTGCGTGGTTTAGCCATCTTGCAAGCTTTTAATCAACAAGCACAAGAAATGACGATTACAGAAATTGCCGAAATTTTGGAAGTGAACCGTTCTAGTGCATTTCGTCTAATCTACACACTCGAAGCTTGCGGTTACTTAAGAAAAGCTTCACAAAAAACCTATGCTCTCGATTCAAAAGTCATGGAGCTTGGTTTTAACAGTTTATCGAAGCTTTCATTACTCGATTTATCGACGCCTCTAATGAAAGAACTACGCGATCAGACCAAACTGGCAGTGCATCTGACTGTTTTAGAAGGTACACACATTGTTTTTGTAAATAACGTTCAATCTATGGGAACGTTTACCAGCAATATTAGTTTAGGTACTCGCTGGCCTGCCCATGCAACCGTCATTGGTCAAATGTTATTGTCAGATTTACCAGAGGCAGAAGTACGACAACGCTACCGTAATTTCAATGAGTGGGATAGTTACTCTGAACTAACCCCAACCAGTTTGAAAGCACTCTTACAAAAGTTGAGTTATGTAAAAACTCAAAAATCGATGGTGAGCTGGGGTCATTACAACCATGATATGGCTGCTTGTGCTGCCCCTATTTTCAAACAATCTAATGGAAAAATGGTGGCGGTTCTTTCGGTGAGCTGCCCAATTACCACTTATGATGAAAAGACCTTTAAAGAAGATATCGCCGCTATGGTGATCACAACCGCAGATAAAATTTCAAAATTTATTTATTAAAAAAAGCGACGTTAAGTCGCTTTTTTTGTACTTTTATTTCATTAATTAAAAATTACGCTTAAAAATTTCACCATTCATGTCCTGAAAACTCAGTGTCGAATGGCTTTCTTTAATATCAAACTTTAAGTACTGATGTTTAAATTGCACCACTGCATAAAACTCTTCAGCACCATCATCTAAACCTGTCGCAGAGACCTGAGTACCTTGTGGAAAATCCTTGAGCCATGCAGCCTTATAGAAATCTGACACTGAATTAAAATCTATATATTTTGAAGGCTCAGCCATAATTTTTTGGGCCATCGCATCAAACTGTTGCTGTTTATATAGGACTAAATTCAGGATCATGGCTATTCTTAAAGGTTAATCATTAACAGTCATCAATAGAGTACGTATAATAATGTAATTTTCCATTACGGAAATAAAAGTCTAGACTATCATTACCACCTTCCCAAGGTTGTAAAGAATAAACATGTTTTTTAGTCATATAGATCTGTTCACCAAAAAACTTTTTAAACTCATTCTCGGTAGTCAAATGATTAAATAATCGAGAACCATACTTTAGACCATTTTGCTGGCTTACATATACCTTATCTAAAGATCCCGTAGAGAGTATCACTCCATCTTCATATACCCATTGATCTGGAAAATAACCACCATTGCATTCATCAGCCTCACCTTTAATGACCTGCTTTGGCTTTTTCAGGTTATTTAAGGGAATATCAAAACTGTTTAATACCTTACCATGCCATAAAGGTTTAATATTTACTTGCGCATAAGAGGTAGTTGCTACTAAAAAGCCAATACAAAATAAAAATATATGAGTTAAATTTTTCATAAAAATCCAGAAATTAATGATTTAAAAGTTTTGTGCCTTAGTCTTATTAATGATCAAACCTTTTTGTTTGTCTTTCATAATGATTAAAGGAGATCCAACTTTTTTAGTTTTGGTATTATCCAAATATTTTTTCTTCTGTAAATAAATCAGTTTGTCTTTAATAAAGGTATCTATGGAAGTTTCATCATCCGTATAATAAGAAATATCTTGTGTATAAATATTTGACCAGTCTGCTACCCAAAAAATAATGAAATTTCCACCACGCTCCTGATAATTGTCTATTGCAAAAGTTTCAGAATCAATTTTATGTATAGTCTGGCCAGCTATTGCGGATATATCCCGACTTTGCGCTTTAAAATAATAGGTTTTATTTTTATCTAAATTAATAGCAAATACATTATAGCCTAGCGCATCAGCTATATCAGGCTTAAAGCAAGAATAGCTTTGTATTTTTACCTGCGCCGTCTGTATAGCTAATTTATTATTTTCAGCAGCTTCATCTTTCTGACATGAATCCGGTAATTTACTAAGCTGCTTTAAAGGAACAGCGTTAATCTGAGCATTTGCATAACCAGAACAAAGAAATAAACAAAATAAAAGTTTTTTTAAAGTATGAGTCATCAAATAATTTCCAAACAGGATTATTGTTTTAATATTTTCTCATACATTAAATCGTTTTTTTCAAATCTATATGATTAACTTGTTTTCTTTTCACCTTTTCCCATTGATACCAACCATAAGCTGCCATTAACACAAAGGCTGCATATAAGGCAGAAGTTAAAAATAGATCTTTATAAATAAACATGCCCACATAAATAATGTCGACAAATACCCAAAGTATCCATGTCGCAATGTGCTTTCGACTGGTCCAGTAAGTTGCAAGTAAACTAAATGCCGCAAGCTGTGAGTCAAGCATAGGCACCGCGGCATCGGTAAAGTTTTTAAGAACCAAACCAAAGAGCAAGCCACCTACCGCAGCAATGATCATTTGAAAAATTGCAACTTTAGGAGCTATTGGTTCTATATGAATGTCATGATCTTGCTGCTTTCCTTTGAGCCAATAGTAAAAACCATAAAAATTTACAGCCATAAAAAAGAACTGCAAAATCGTTTCACCATAAAGCTTAAATTCGTAAAACAAATATGCGTATAGAACAAAGGCAAAGAAATTAAACAGCCAGCACCACATATTGCGAATTACAGTTAATCCGACTCCAATTAGACTAATTAAGACCGCAAAGATTTCTAGAGGTGACATAAGAGCAGCTGCTTATTGAGATCAATTTGACGAGGTATTATGAGAAAAATATGGGCCTAAGCAAACAACTAATTTAACGTATTCAAAAAAATCTATATTCCACGCTTGAATCTAATTTGTACTTTTCTGTTTATATGTTATAAAAATATCATCTATATTTTTAATATACTTATCATGTTTTTATCTAAAGCCCATTATTGTCTAGCGCGTCAATTCTACGCCCCAGAGATTAAGTTCTGTGTGGTCATTTGGCGACGTCCTGGTTTTGGACAATTTGGCGCTTTGAATAAAAAAATCAAGAAGTTAATTACATAATATATTCTCTGATTTTTCTTAAGAAGCCGCCATAAAACGCGGCTTTTTTTATGTTCGTTCATCCTACAAAACATCACTGGAGCTCTATATGAAGCCTTTATTTGAACAACAGAGTACGTCCAGCCCGCAGATTCAGCCGGCTGTAGCATTACCATCATCTCCGACTCGACTCGCTACAGCCGGCCAATTTATTGCGGTCATTGTTATTTGGTCGCTTACACCACTCGCCGCCGTCTGGACAGTACAAGAACTTCACTGGGCATGGGGATTATTCCTTCGCTTTAGCATCGCTATTCCGATTGCCTTACTGTGTCTAAAATTTTTCCGTTTAAAACTGATCTTTAGTAAAAAAGCAATTTTAAGCTACTGTGCAGGAGCCATTGGTTTATTTGGTTCCATGGCTTTTTGCTATATGGGTGCAGATAAAGTTCCTTCGGCCATTATTTCAATTATTTACGGCACCTCTCCTTTAGTATCTGGGCTCATTAGCTCTTTTATATTAGGACGCGAGCGTTTTTCATCATGGCAGTGGCTTGGTCTCGGTATTGCGCTTGTCGGGATGAGTTTTACATTAGGGCTATCTTCATCAGGTTTTCAGCTCAACAGTATTGGTATTATGCTAGAGCTGATCGCTATGCTGTTTTATGTATTGTCGACTTTTGCCGTAAAATCTGTCGGAGCGCATATTCACCCGATTATACAAATGACGGGTTCTAGCCTTGTCTCGTGGGTGGGTTATGTATGCTTATTGCCTTTCTTCTGGTCACATCTTCCAACTGAAGTTCCAAGTCTGAAAATTTCACTCGCGATCTTCTATAGTGCTGTCTTTTCTTCTGTACTTGCCATGATTTTTTATTATCAGCTCATTAAGGTACTACAGCCGACGACGGTACTACTTATTACAATTATTACCCCTGTTTTAGCCACCTTTTGGGGAACATGGTTCAACTATGAACAACTTAGCTCACATCTAGTTTTAGGTTTAATCATGTTATGCCTAGGGCTATTGATGTATTCAAGGCGCTCTGCCTAAGCTTATACAACCTGACTCATCTATGAGTCAGGTTGCACTTTTAACTCATATTTACAGCATCATTTTATTTTCACTTACCAAGTCATCAACAAATTGTATTTGATCGTTTTTAAATGATTGTTTAAAAGATAATTAAAGACAAATAAAGAGCGTGAGAATATGTCAAATCAAGAAGGGAAAGTCAGCCGTGAAACTCGAGGACATATTTTTTTAATTGGTCTAGATCGGGCAGCAAAACGCAATGCCTTTGATAGCCACCTTATTAAAGACTTATCACTAGCACTGACCGAATATGAAAATAATGATGCTCTGCGCTGTGCAATTATTTTTGCACATGGTGACCATTTTACGGCGGGTTTAGATTTAGTTGAGTTACAACCTAAACTCGCTACAGGTGTTTTTGATTTTAGTGATGAAGAAATTAACCCATGGGGTACAGTTGGTCGAAAACTAAGTAAACCATTAATTGTAGCTGTACAAGGTTATTGCTATACCGCTGGCATAGAACTATTTCTTAATGCAGATATTGCAATTGCGAGTGAAAATACTCAGTTTGCTCAAATGGAAGTCCAACGTGGCATCTTACCCTTTGGCGGTGCAACTGCCCGCTTTACTCAGGCAGCAGGTTGGGCCAAAGCGATGCGCTATTTGCTTACAGGTGACTCTTTTGATGCAAAAACCGCCTTTGATATGAACCTGATTACAGAAGTTTGCTCAGAAGGTACGGAGCTTAAACGTGCAATAGAACTGGCTGAAAATATCGCGCAAGCTGCACCACTTGCTGTAAAAGCGACCCTCGCTTCTGCCCGTGAAGCCATTAATGAAGGTTATGAAACTGCTTTTAGCCAATTACAGAGCCATCTTCAACCATTACTCACCACAGAAGATGTTCAAGAAGGTGTGTTTTCCATGTTGCAAAAAAGACCGCCTGTTTTTAAAGGTAAATAAAACCTACTCAAACTTATACTTCGCGGTTTAAAACTTATTACTCTCTAAGCATATATGCAAAAAGAAAGCCCACATCATGTGGGCTTTCTTTTTATTTATTAGGTTTATTCAACTCTAACAATTTTACCAAATTCATCATGGTGAACGACCGTAATTTTTTGGCTACGGCCCTGTTCAATTTCTTGCTCTGGCAAATCAAAGTAGCGTGCATAATCATCTGTCTGTTTCATGTTAAGTGCACTCCCCCCAACACGGCGTTCAGGCAATACATGACTCCATAGCAACAAACCAATTGCACAAGCAATAAGTGCTGTAAAGCCATGCTCAATTCCCATACCAAAGGCACTAAATAAACGGTGTACCAAATGTGTTTTTTGTAGTTCAACCAATAGCCATACAAACACGAACGGACGCCACAACAACAACCAACCGCCCCACATCATGGCTGTGCTTGTTGTAGAAACATAGCGTTTGTGCCATGGTAATTGACGACGTAAATCAATAATCAACGAATTTGTCTTCATTTCTCTTTACCTAACGAAGTGCTGCGGTTTTCCCCAGACATCAATACAGCACGATCTTTAAAATCTCATGACTCTTGCATTTCATCTAACGAATGCCCCGATCCGGGCTCACCCAACGTGCTCGTTTCTCATCTCCACGTCGTAAGACTTTTGGAAATGCCACAATGGTTGCCGAAATGGTGATTAGCCAAAAGACCAATGGATACCAGATCATCCAGAAATAGTTTTTTCCTAGATGCGGTTCATAGCGACTATCCATCCATTTGCTTAAAGCAAACTGAATTAGACAGGTTGCCCCCAATAAAATACCGCTACCATACGGTAAAAATGGGGAACTCACAACGGCTAAAGCAGGGACCGGTAAAATAAAATGTACCAACCACAACACAGCCATTGCCAGCATTAAATATGACCAGACTAAAGTTAAGCAAAGCTCAAACATGAGAGGCCATAAAAAATTCAATTTTGGTTTGGTGAACACATCAATGTTTTTAATTAAAACCTGTGCTCCACCCATTGCCCAACGTAAACGCTGTTTCCACAAACCGTTTAAGGTTTCAGGCATTAAAATCCAGACCAAGGCATTCGGTTCAAAACGAATGTCCCAGCCTGCACGCTGCAATTTCCAAGTAATGTCGATGTCTTCGGTCAACATATTTGGAGACCAATAATCGACTTGGTGAACAGCACTTTTACGGAAAGCGGTAATTACACCAGACACCGTAAACAAACGACCAAATGTACGCTGTGCACGTTTGATCATTCCCACAATCGAAGAAAACTCACCGACTTGAATACGTCCTAACAAAGTTGAACGCGTACGAATACGTGGGTTTCCAGTTACGGCTGCAACTGTTGGGTTCTGAAGAAAATGACGAATCATCCATTTTGCTGCATGCGGGTCGAGCAAAGCATCGCCATCGATACCAATTAAAAACTCGGCATCAGTCATCAGGCTGCCTGCCTGTAGGCCCATTGCTTTACCTTGGTTTTGCGCAAGGTGAACAACACGAAGCTTTTCGTATTGTTCAGCTAAACGGTCCAGCACTTCACCCGTATTATCCGAACTGCCATCATTAATCGCAATCACTTCAAAATTAGGATAGTCCAGTTTTAAAGCATGGCTAATGGTTTCCTCTGCGTTATCGCCTTCGTTAAAGCAAGGAATAAGTACAGCAACTTTCGGATAACTTTCTAATGGAGCTGGTTGATCGTAAGGTGGAGCCTTACGTTCCTTCCAATAGAAAATGACCGCACCTATCATCCATAGATATGACATAAACAATGGATAATAAAAAACGAATTTTAGGGCGTGCGACCATATTGCAGCAAAGATTGTCATGTTTCAGCCTCGACTACGGCACAAGACGAGATGATTTTTCAGCAAATGCTTTATGCATCACGTTCACATCCGGATGATCTTTGATTGGGTCATCAGGGTAATATCCGACATGCATTACGCCTTGTTCATAGAGAGAATGAATTGTCGCAGCCATTTCAGTTGAAGGTACCTTTTCGTTATTACGCCAGTTCGTTGCCTGTAGCTCAAAAACTGTTTTCTTAATGCCATTTGGATATTGCTTAACACGATCAACCATATCTTTATAGAATTGATCTGAGTTTTTCACTTGCTCCATATAAGGCATCGCCATAATAGCAGTAAAATCATAACGGTTTAATGACTCTTCAAGTGACTGAGAGTACCAATTTTCCGCATATGGTTTTAAAGCCACTTGCGCATATAAATTACGTGCTGTTAACAGGAATGGCTCATATTGACGAACCTGATCCACAAGCTGCATCGCAAAATCATCTAAATATCTGGTTTTGTATGCAGTCCACTTTTGCAAATCTTCGTCATTTGCACGAATTTTTGCCAAGTCTGTTGGTAAGCCTTGTTTTGCATAAGCTTTTAAAGCATCTGGGCTTGCATCTTCATAATCAGACAGCGTCACATCGTCATGGAATAAAATTCCATTGAAAGACGATGACTTCGCTAAGTCTTGATATATTTCACGGATAGTTTGACGCGCTTCAGGTGAAAAAGGACTTAAACGAATGTATCCCATATTAAGGTGTCCACTCGTTTTATCCTGTTGGGTTACAACCAAATCTTTTGATACAGGATCAGTTTTTGGTAGTTCCCACGCCAATAATGGCATCCACGCATAAATACGGCTTACAGGAGTACGTGTTTGAATTTGCCATGCAACACGGTTAAATAAATCAGCACGCATAGGAATATGTCGATTTGGGAAGTATACCATATCGGCAGAACCATTCGCATCTGCATCAGAGAAAGCCTGCAAATAAACTGTATTTACACCCATCGCATTAATACGGTCGAGTAAATTACCTAAATTACGCTCTTGCTGTTGCGGGTCTGGATCATAGATATAGTCGAGATCCACATGCATGATTTTTTGCGGACGGTTATTATCCGTTAAATTTAACTCACGGTTTTTAATCTCTTGAGCTAAATCATTTGTGCTCATTCCGCCCTCTACCAAAATACGGCTCATATTTTGTAGAGACTGTTTAGCGTGATCCGCCCCATCATCAAGTGTGATGGTAATTGGCATACCAAGCTTTTTAGCAATTTGAACAGTTTGCATATTATAGCGACCATATGGCCACACCATAATACGCGGTGAACGTATACCATGTTCTTTAAGTAACTGATTATTCTTTTTTAAATCATTATAAATTCGGGCCTGATATTGGCTGTCGTTTTCATACGTTTTAGTTTTTACGTCATAAAAACGAGTCGTTGCCGCAGGTTCAGAGTTTCCTTGTGGGTTACCAGTAATACCACGGTGTAAATGATAGCTGTGGCTTGCAATTTCAACAAAACCGCTGTCTTGCATTTCTTTAAGTTCAGGCCAGCTTAAGATTTTATCACGTGAAATTTCTTCGCCAGAAAAATCAACTTTCTGACTTTCTTTAGGCTCTAACCATGAACCAACAACAGCAAGTACTACCGGGATTTTTTTAGCCTTAATGACTGGATAGGCATTTTGATAAAAAGACTGATAACCATCATCTACAGTTAATAAAACTGGCTTGGTCGGCAGTGCAGTTTTGCCCTGATGAGCACGAATCAACTGGTCTACAGTAATAAAATGGAAACCGTTTTTTTGCAGCCAATCAATATGCTCACTAAATTGTTTCGTGGTCACTGCATATTGAGGAATTAAGGCATTTTTAGTATCGGTAATTTCATGATAGCCAATAACAGTAAGTTCTGAAGCATCTATTTTAGGAGGCTTAGCTAATGCCATACCTGACAAGCCTGCTAAAGCCAAGCCAAGCGTTAGATTCAACAAAGGAGATGCAAAACGGGTAATCATGAAATAGCGTCTCAATAGCAATATAGATTATTTATGTGAAATTTAAACTTAAGAACTAAACCTTATGTCAATTTAGCCCTTAGGTTCAGACTGTCCCAAAAGAACAGTTTTTCAGTTCACCTTTATAATCAAATAAACTGAAAATAATCTTAAATATTCAAAAAGCTAAAATATAAATAGTGAATGTATTTATATTTAAAGCTTATATATAAAATCAAACCCCAAAGAATTTGATATCACTCATCACGAGTTTTTACGTCAAATAATTCGATTTCAAAAATCAAATTTGAATTTGCCGGAATAATCTTACCCATTTTGCGTTCGCCATAAGCTAAATGCGCAGGAACAATAAGTTTACGTTTTCCGCCCACTTTCATTCCCATGATGCCTTGGTCCCAACCTTTAATCACACGGCCTGTACCAATGACACATTCAAAATAATTTCCGCGGTCAATTGAAGAGTCGAATTTAGTACCGTCTTCTAACCACCCTGTATAGTGCGTGGTAATTAAAGCACCTTTAACCGCTTCTTTACCTTCGCCTACTTTTAAATCGATAATTTCTAATTCAGTGATCATAACATTTCCGTTTCATTTAAATTCACAGCTCAGACTCAATCTTTAGTCTAGCAAGTGAAGTTGTAAAATTTGTTTCGCTTTCCAGTTTTACTGTAATTGTGTCCACACCACGTTTGCTTGGCCCTTTTCACCAAGCAAAGTCCATTCTGTGTCCATAACATTTAACTGTAACTGCATAGTGCGTTCACAAAGCTGTTCTAACTCTGCTGTACTTTCAGGCGCAATTTGCCATACCTGAACATTACTTAAAGTTTTAATTTTACTGTTTCTCTTCCACCAGTCTTCAACTTGTGAACCATAAGCAACAATTGCCACATTTTTACAACGGGCACTGGCTTTTTTCACTTTATCTTCAGAAGGTAAACCGACTTCAATCCAGGTTTCTAACTGCCCTGTTAAGTCTTTTTGCCAAAGTGCAGGCTCATCAGTTTCAAAAAGGTCTTTGGTAAATTCAAGGCTATCACTGGCAAAACGTGCAAATGCCATAACACGAACCATTAATCGTTCTAAAGTTTCTGAAGGATGTAAGGCAAGCGTCAATTGATAATCGCCATAAATATGGTCATCCATATTGGCAATGTTCAGATCCGCTTTATAAATTGTTGCTTTAAGCGCCATAGTTGATATGTCCAAAAATTTGGCGCTAAGAATACTCGATTTTAGTTAAAAAATTATAGAAAAAACGCAGTAACCCAAAACTTCTTTCACTCTAAATTTGCATCTTATTCCAAAACATCTAAGCACTTTCAAAGTTGGCGGGCTTTTTGCTTGAGAGGGTTGTATTCCTCTCTTTTTGATTTGATGACTTATGTGGCAAAAACTTAAACGTAGTTTATTCCTACAAGTTCTCTGCGCTCTCTTCCTCGGTATTGCAGTAGGTCTTGGTTTTCATGATTTCTCCCTAGCTTTAAAACCTCTTGGTGATGGTTTTATTTCGCTCATTAAAATGTTGATTGCTCCTATTGTGTTTTGTGTGGTGGTACTGGGAATCTATGGTGCAAACGACATTAAAAAAATGGGCAAAGTCGGTGCAAAAACGATTCTTTATTTTGAAGTAGTCACCAGTATTGCTTTAATTTTGGGAATTATTGTTGCTTATGTCTTTAAACCGGGCGTCGGCATGAATATTGATATTCATCATTTAGATGCTAAAGATTTAAGTACCTATACTGACCGTGCTCATGACATGCATACAGGTTCGGACTTTTTACTTAATATTATTCCAAAAACATTTACGGCTGCTTTTGCTAACGGTGATATTTTACAGATTTTACTCATCGCGATTTTATTTGGTGTCTCGCTACTCTTAATTCCTAAACATTTAGCAGAGCTGGTACGTCAGGCACTTGAGGCTTTCTCTGAAGTCTTTTTTAAAATTATGGGACTGATTATCCGTTTAGCTCCAATTGGTGTATTCGGTTCAGTCGCATATACCACTGCAAAATTCGGATCAGACTCACTTCTACAACTTGGTTACTTAGTGCTGCTGTTCTATATCACCTGTATTTTATTTGTTGTGATTGTTCTAGGTTCAATTCTAAAACTTACCGGCCTCAACATCTTCAAATTTGTAGGCTACTTTAAAGATGAGTTGGCAATTGTTTTAGGTACCGCATCTTCCGACTCAGTTCTTCCTCAAGTCATGAAAAAGCTTAAAAACTTGGGAATTAAAGATTCAACGGTCGGTCTGGTCATCCCAACCGGTTATTCTTTTAACTTAGACGGCTTTTCAATTTACTTAACTTTGGGGGTGATCTTTATTGCACAGGCCTGCAATATCGATCTCTCTATGCATGACTTGTTGGCTATTTTGCTGGTTTCACTGATTACCTCTAAAGGCGCGCATGGTATTCCAGGGTCAGCTTTAGTCATTCTTGCGGCTACACTTTCAGTTATTCCAAGCTTACCAGCAATTGGCTTAGTGCTTTTATTGTCTGTAGATTGGTTTATCGGGATTATCCGTGCCTGCACCAATTTAATTGGTAACTGTGTTGCGACCGTAGTCGTTGCACATTGGGAAAAAGACATTGACCATGCTCAAGCTAAAGCTGTACTCGACATCAAAAAATAGATGAATATTTTTGAGAACATTGAGCTATCTTTTCAATGTTCTCTATTCATCAATTCTGCAAGCTAATAATTCAGTTTCAAATGCCAGCCAGTCATGTTCATGTTGGCTAATGATTTCAATACGGTTATCAATGCCCTCTTCACCAGACTTATAGTTAAATTGGTCAGGGTTAAAATTAAAGGTCTTCCATCCCTGATCTGTATTAAAAATTCCCTTAATACGTAACCAGTCTTGCTGTGCACACAACACATCAAGCAGAGCATAAAACTCAAATTTCCAACGTTTAGGTAATTTCCAACCCGCCACAATATAACCTTGTGCAGACTCAACATAGTGATAAGGCAATTGATGAATTTCTTTTACAACTTCGGCTTCGGTCATTTGTTTTTGAAGCTTAAGTAAAGGTTGTATAGAGCGTTCGGTTAAACGAGCAGCGACATCAATTTGTGCTAGTTCAAGTTGACCATGCTCGGTCTTTAGCCATTGCTGCCCATACGGCTGATATTCTTCTTTAAGCTTATCTAGCGCCTGATCATCTTCAAAAGTCATGGTATCGGCATGAGAAACCACCACAATTTGCGCGGCTTTTAATTGATCTTCATACAAGTTTTGTTTAACCCAATTGATGTCATGCAAACGACTACCATCAACAACCGTGACCAGTGCACGCATAGCTAAGCTGTTTTGCCAATGCGGTTCAGTTAACTGATCAAATAATTGCGAAGGGTGTCCAAGCCCCGTAGGTTCAATAAAGAGTCGGTCTGGCTTTTGTTCACTTAACAAGCGGGCCAAAGCAATATGCATTGGGAGTTGGCTACTACAACATAAACAGCCACCTAATAATTCTTTTACAGCATAACCTTCATCTTGAGGTAACAGTTGTTGGTCGACTCCAATTTGCCCAAACTCATTCATTAAGACTGCCCACACTTCATCTTTGGGTTTCTGACTTAATAAATGCTGCAATAATGTCGTTTTTCCTGCACCTAAAAAACCTGAGATAATATGGGTAGGCACAGTTTTTGGGGCAATAAGTTTCACAAGCGGCTCAAATCAACAAGGTTTTAAAAACTAAGAAAGGTATATCACTGTTTAAGTGGCATGGAAAACATTTTTCATTTTGAAGCTATAGTTTTCAATTATCCGGCTAAAACAGCATTTTTATGACATACCTCTCATCAATAATCTAAATTAACTTTAGATAATAAATAATTAAACGGAATATTCTATTTATGAGTATTCACAATTCATGCCAGAGTGTTTTGTTTGCGTAACCAACTTGGCTTTTTTTTACTCAACAAGAAATATTCTTTCACATTTTTAGCGCTCAACAAGCGCTCCAATTTTACAGTAGACGCACATAAACGGCCCGTATATTTCATATTGTTAAGATAGGCGTAATAGATTGTTAAGTTAATTGATGTAATCCAAAGCTCGGCTTAGCATGTGTCCTAGCTTAGTCATTCAGTCCTACATGTTTTATCAGGTAGGCATGAACGATTAGGTTTGATTTATTTTTTAATGAATTTAAGGATGCCATAAAATGAAATTAGCTAAAACTTTACTCGCTACTACTCTAGCTTTAACTGCTGCTTCAACTTTTGCTGCTTCTAAACATGATAAAGTTCATGCTCCAGCAGAAGATAAAGTTGTAGTTTCAACTCAAGAGCAAGCAAACACTGCAAATGCTGCATCTGAAGCGGTAGGTTCTGCTTCTGAAGCTGCTCCTGCTGCTCAATAATTACCTCTGTACTCTCCTCCAAGCTCAGAGATAATTTTGCTGAAACGAAACAGGACGTTGAATTTCAGTGAATAAAAAAAGATCGAACCATGCTGCGGTTCGATCTTTTTTTAATTTAGTCTTCTTTGTTGTTTAAGAAGTTTTCTTATACATGCTGCAAGAAGGATTATGATTTTCTTGTAGGCGCAACACCTTACGGTGTTCTGCTGCTTCAAATCGACAGCGTTTCCATTCAGTATCGAGTTTTAATTGAGGCACTTCACGTGGTTTACCATGCTCATCAACCGAAACCATCGTGAAATAACAGCTATTGGTGTGGCGCACGGTACGCTTTTGAATATTCTGTGCTTCTACACGAATACCCACTTCCATTGAAGTACGACCCACATGGTTCACACTCGCTAAAAATGTAACGAGTTCGCCCACATAAATCGGTTCTTTAAAATTTACTTTATCTACAGACAACGTTACGACATAACTGCCTGAATAACGACTTGCACAAGCGTAGGCCACTTGGTCTAACAGCTTTAGAATTGTTCCACCATGAACATTACCTGAAAAATTTGCCATGTCTGGGGTCATTAACACTGACATGGTTAATTCTGACTGATCATCAGTTACTGTTGTCATTTCATCTAATGTAGGCATGACTCAACTCTGTCTCAAAACAAGCTCAGAAAACATTATGGTTGATAATTCACAAAAAAAACATGCTTAAATCCACAACATAGCATCGTATTTTTTAATATTGTTAATTCTTTTTTTGAACGAATATTTTTTAAGCTATTATTTTTAATTATTTTTTAGTTTTTCTTAAATAAAAAGCTGAGAATCAGCCAAAAATAAATTAAAGATGCTATGCCATTTTGTTCCATTTTAAATGACACAGCATCGTTTTATATGAGCCTGACTATACTTTATGGATCAGTCCGGTAATACCATTAATAATCATATCAACAGCGATCGTACCAATTAACAAAGCAGATAGACGCCCGACAATATCAAAATAGCGATCGATGTATTTTGCATGTTTATAGCGTAAATGATCATGTGAAAATTTCATCAAAATCAAAATACTGCATGTTAAAAACATGGTAAACCCAATAACAAGTGCCGCAGCACCAATCGACATTTCAATGCCTGTAACCACAGCAGCACTAATGGTGCCCGGCCCAATCATAAAAGGCATAGCGATGGTGCCAGCCAAATGTTCTGGTGCACCGCGCATTTCACCAATGGTGTCGGCACCCTGAAACACATAGCGATAACCAATCACTAAAAAGATAAGACCACCAAAAATCTGGAAAGCCTCAAAGCGTACGTTCAAGTATTTACTAAAGATTGCTTCACCACCCCATGCAAACAGCATAAAGACGATATAGGCAATCAAGCTGCCCTGAATTAAGGCTTTGTTAAATACCTTGGTTTCTGAATGACGGATTAGGCCAATCATATAAATGCTCATTAAAAATGGATTGAGCAAAGAGAAAAATAAAGCAAAAGAATGCAGATATGGTGAAACCATGCATATTCCCCTTAAGCTTGCGGATCTGGGAATAATGGACGGTTCCCAGGGCTAATACGATTAATATGCAAGAATGTCATATGTCTTTCATACTTATCTAAAATGTCATTAATAACCTGTTCTTTACTGTAACCCACAAGGTCATTGTCTTGAGAACCTTCATAAAGATAAGTTTCGAGACGGTAATAGAACTGTTTGCCTCGTTTTACACGCTGACTAAAGTTAGGCGCGCTATAACGGACTGGCCAAATCTGATAAACGAAGTTTTGCTCTTCTTCCAAATGAATAGTGATATCGAGGTGATATAGCGCCTCTTCATCTTCAAGTGGTGTTTGCTGCACGTCTACATTCATACCTTGCTTAATAAGTTCATCAGCAACGGCTTGAACGGCAGGTTTGCAAACGGTATCGAGCATTCGTCTGGTTTCAGTTGTTCCCGGATGATGCATAACTCGAGTCAAACGCTGCTTCCAATTGAGAATATCGACGTTACCCACTACAGGTGCTGCATTCATACTTCGGCTGGCATGCCTATAGTCTTCAAGTCTGAGCGACTTATAAAGCCCCGCCATGACAAGGAACATCACGAAACTAAACGGCAATCCCATAATGATGGTTGCATTTTGCAAAGCGGTAATCCCGTTGGTCATGAGCATGGCGAGCGTTAATAAACCAATGGCAATTGCCCAAAACACGCTTAACCAACGCGGCGCATCATTATCAATATGGGTAAGCTTAGTGGTGAAGTTACCTAAAACCAATGCACCCGAATCGGCAGAAGTCACATAGAACAAGAGACCTGTCACTGTCGCAATTGAAGCAATGAAGGTAAAACCTGGATACTGCGCTAACAGGTCATAAAAACCATGTGCCGGATTCGATAATACCGTTGCAGCCAAAGTTTGGTTGCCTTCAAAAATAACGCTGTGTAATGCGCTATTACCAAAAATGGATAACCACGTTAAGGTAAATAACAGAGGAATGATTAAAGTCCCGCACACAAACTCACGAATAGTACGGCCTCTAGATATGCGGGCCAAAAACAAACCTACAAATGGTGACCATGCAATCCACCATGCCCAGAAGAACAAAGTCCAACTGCTCATCCAATCTTTAGGTTGTTCAAAGGCAAAACTTTGAAGGGCTAAGGTTGGGAAGCGAGTTAAATAATCACCAATATTTTGTACCAGTGCATTGAGTAAAAACTCGGTATTGCCCAAGAATAAAATAAATAGTAAAAGACCAATTGATACATAAATATTGATTTCAGACAAAATCCGAAGGCCTTTATTCACCCCAGAAGTCACTGAAATAATACTAATACCGACTGCAATGGCAATGAGTGCAAACTGCATCCAGATATTCTCTGGCAGTCCTAATAAAACATGTAAACCATAGTTCAGCTGTACTACGCCAATCCCGCAGGTGGTCGCAATACCAAAAATTGTCCCAATGACGGCAGCAGTATCTACACTATGGCCGATGGCCCCATTAATTCTGTTCCCGAAAATCGGGTAAAGTGCAGAACGAATGGTAAGCGGTAAGTTATAGCGATAACTGAAATAGCCAAGTGCCATACCAATCAAGGCATACATACACCATCCGGTCAAACCATAGTGAAACAGCGTCCACACCATACTTTGGCGTGCAGCTTCATAGGTCTGGCCTACACCAACAGGCGGCTGCATATAATGAGATAATGGCTCGGCCACCGAGAAGAACATTAAATCGATACCAATACCTGCCGAAAACAGCATGGCAGACCAACTCAGTAAACTAAACTCAGGCTTTGAGTGTTTAGGACCAAGCTTAATTTCACCATATCTTGAACAGGCAATGAAAATGACAAACACCATATATAGCGTTGCAGCCAGTAAATAATACCAGCCAAAGGTTGACGTTACCCACGCAAGAACGGTGTTAATGGTTCGATTTGCGAAATCGTTAAATAAAAAAGTAACGAGAGAAAAGATTAAAATGATTAGAGCTGAAATATAAAAAACCACACGGTTAAGCGGGTCTTTTTTAGATTTAGATAATGTTAAATCATCAACTGCTCTTGGATTATCTGTTGCCATACAATCCTCAAGGAATAGAAGAAAAATAAAATATTCAATTTAGTCTTTTCACTATTTAACCATAATGAAAAGACTGCTTTGAACGCAAAAAATATAAATAAATGTGATGAACCAAGATTATAAAACCTCGGTTACTTTGTTCTGGTCACAATTCGATGGAATAGAAATGTCTTTTGAAATAGCTAACTGCTTTTTCGCAACATTCGGGTCAAAATCATCTTGCTTTAAGGCTTTGGCTAAACCAAACATATAAAGCAAAATAATCACAGAAAATGGTAAACCACATAACACCACTGCACTTTGCATGGAGTTAAAACTACCTGCTAATAATAAGCCGATACTTACAATGGTAATGACCACAGACCAAAAGATGCGTAACCAGATCGGTGAATCACTATCACTGGTGCCCCCTTTCGAGGACAAATTGGCGATCATTAGTGTACCAGACCCAACAGGGGTCAAAAATAAAACGAAACAAATTACAACAACAATCCCGGCAATATACGGATTAAACGGGAGATATTCGAGTAATTTGAATAATGACAACGCTGGATCACTTAAAACCATATCACCTAAAGCTTTCTGCTTTTGGTTGAGAATAAAATGAATTGCGGTGTTTCCAAAAATCGAAATCCAAGCCAAGGTAAAACCTAATGGAATGAGACATACCCCCAAAACCACTTCTCGAATAGTTCGGCCTTTGGAAATACGGGCAATAAACATTCCTACAAAAGGTGCCCAAGCAATCCACCATGCCCAATAAAACACAGTCCATGAACCCAACCAGCCACTGGCTTTTTGATTGTATAAATACATATCAAAGCTTTTACCTATAAAATTGTTGAGGTAATCACCGACATTCTGCACAAGACCATTTAACAAATGGTTAGTTGGTCCTGTTAAAAATACAAATAAAAGTAAAGCATAGAGCAAACGCAAATTAATACGCGATAACCATGCCAAGCCTTTTTCAATGCCGACCACTGTTGTGATGGTCGCAACACTCATCATGACGAGAACAGCTGTAATTAAGGTTGCAGAGCTATGCGGTATTTCAGGAATTAAATAGCAAATACCTGAAACCAGCACTAAAGCACCAATACCTAAGTTGGTCACGAGTGAAATAACGGTCGCCAAAATACCAAAGCCATCGACAAAATCACCCACTAAGCCATGAACTCGCTCTCCGAAAATTGGATAGAGTGCCGAGCGCAATGCGAGCGGTAAATCTTGTCTAAAAGCAAAGTAACCTAAGGTCACGCCGAGCAAGGCATAAAGCACCCAGCCATGAATACCCCAGTGCAAAAAGCTATAGGTCATGGCATTTCGGGCGGCCTGAATAGTACCTGCCTCACCTTCGGGTGGTCTTAGAAAATGGTCAACAGGTTCAGCAACACCATAATAAAGTAGCGCGATACCAATCCCTGCCGAAAACAGCATTGAGGTCCAAGCCAAATAGCCAAACTCAGGTTTGTCGTGGTCTTTTCCTAAAGGGATCTGTCCCACTTTTGAGAAGGCAAGCCAAGCCACAAAGCCTAAACACAGCACAATCACCAACATGTAATACCACCCGAAAAAGTGGTTTACCTGCTCTTGCACATAGGTCAGCCAAAACTGACTTTTTTCTGGAAACAGCACAAATAACAAGCCAAAAATGCCGATACTGACTGCCGAACTCCAAAATACAAAACGATTTAACCGAATATGGTCTGAAGAATATCCATCACTTTTCAACACCATCTTATTGCTCCTTGCAATCGGTGTATTTTTCCAAAATAACGTGATAAGTACTGGACTTATGCGCATCATCCTATCCGTAAGAACTTCTGATTCTATCTCTTCTACCCCGAAGTCAGATTCAAAAATTCATTGATTTTTACACATCATACTTGTTATTGATTGAACGTTCAATCAATAACAAGTATGATAAAAAAAGTGCTATGATGCTCTGCAAGTTAACATGCTGAATTTAAAGCACCCGTAAAAGTGCTGATGTGGACAATCATGACAAAACGCAGAGTAAAACCAGAGCATGTGCGCCGTGAAGAGATTATGAACGCTGCACTCGACGTAATTTATGAAGTGGGGTTATCCAATACCACCATTGCACAAATTGCAAAAAAAGCCGAGCTGTCGACCGGTATTGTTAGCCATTATTTTGGCGACAAACAAGGGTTAATAAATACCTGTATGCAAGAAATGCTGAATGTTTTACGTCGGAAAACCGAACAATACAGAACAGAAGCAGATGCGCATCCGGAAAGCCAGATTAAGGCAATTATTGACTCTAACTTTGACATTAGTCAGGTAAATGAAAAAGCAATGCGGGTCTGGTTAGACTTTTGGTCTGCAAGTATGCATGTACCGGACCTGAGCCGTTTGCAAAAGATTAATGATCAACGCCTGTACTCCAACTTGAAGTTTTATTTTCTCAAGTTAATAGATGAACAACAGGCCAGTGTTGCCGCAAGAGGTTTGGCAGCATTGATTGATGGATTATGGCTACGCGGCAGTTTAAGCCGTCATAACGAATTTGATAGCGAACTAGCCCGTTCCATTGCTTACGATTATGTAAAAACGCAATTGCAATTTGCGAACAAGCCTTTGCAGGAGAGACAAAATGAGTGATGTACAAGTTTATCAACTGTATATCCATGGACGCTACGTTGAAGCAACCAGTGGTAAAACATTTAATAGTATTAACCCTGCCAACGGCGAGACAATCGCGACTCTTCAACAGGCATCTGAACAAGATATTGAAGCTGCTGTACAAAGTGCCCAACAAGGACAAAAAATCTGGGCTGCCATGACTGCCATGGAGCGTTCACGTATTTTGCGTCGTGCTGTAGACATTCTTCGTGAACGAAATGATGAGCTTGCCCGTCTTGAAACACTCGACACAGGTAAAGCTTTTAGCGAAACATCTACAGTCGACATCGTGACTGGCGCAGATGTACTCGAATATTATGCAGGACTTGCAACCGCCATTCAGGGTGACCAAGTTCCGCTTCGCGAATCAAGTTTCTTTTATACACGCCGTGAACCTTTAGGCGTGGTTGCTGGTATTGGGGCTTGGAACTATCCAATTCAAATTGCTCTATGGAAATCTGCCCCTGCCCTTGCTGCCGGCAATGCCATGATTTTCAAACCAAGTGAAACCACTCCACTTACTGCATTTAAACTTGCAGAAATCTATACAGAAGCAGGCGTTCCAGACGGCGTATTTAACGTGGTGCAAGGTGCTGGTCGTGAAATCGGTCAGTGGCTCACTGAACATCCTGTGATTGAAAAAATCTCATTCACTGGTGGTGTGGAAACTGGCAAAAAAGTCATGGCAAGCGCTGCTGGCTCTACGCTTAAAGAAGTGACCATGGAACTTGGTGGTAAGTCACCACTGATTATTTGTGAAGATGCCGACCTTAACCGTGCCGCAGATATTGCAGTCATGGCAAACTTCTTTAGCTCAGGTCAAGTATGTACCAATGGTACGCGCGTATTTGTTCCAAAATCACTTTTAGCCGAATTTGAAAAAGCCGTTGTAGAGCGCGTAAAACGTATTCGCATTGGCGACCCAATGGCTGAAGATACGAACTTCGGTCCACTCACCAGCTTCCCACACATGGAAAAAGTGTTGTCTTTCATTGAGTCAGGCAAACAACAAGGCGCTAAAGTATTAATTGGTGGTGGTCGTGCAACAGAAGGCGAGCTTGCCAAAGGCGCTTATGTACTACCAACTGTATTCAGCGACTGCACTGACCAGATGGCGATTGTTCAAGAAGAAATTTTTGGGCCTGTCATGAGCATTTTAAGCTATGAAACCGAAGAAGAAGTGATTCAACGTGCCAACGACACGACCTTTGGTCTAGCTGCCGGTGTGGTCACTCAAGATATTAGCCGCGCTCATCGCATTATTCACCAAATTGAAGCTGGTATTTGCTGGATTAACACGTGGGGCGAATCGCCTGCCGAAATGCCAGTTGGTGGCTACAAGCAATCTGGTGTGGGCCGCGAAAATGGCTTAACCACGCTTGGGCACTATACCCGTATCAAATCTATTCAAGTTGAACTTGGCGATTATCAAAGCATTTTTTAATGCCCCTATCGCTCTAAACACTTCAACCTAAATCACATATGCCGAGCAGTCTTTATAGATTGCTCAGGCAAACTGTTAGTAAAAAAAGGATAGTTATGAATATTAAAGAATATGATTACATTATTATTGGCGCAGGATCTGCCGGAAATGTACTCGCTGCGCGTCTTACTGAAGACAAAGATACCACTGTTTTACTGCTAGAAGCAGGTGGACCAGATTATCGCTTGGATTTCCGTACACAAATGCCGGCAGCTTTGGCCTACCCTCTTCAAGGTCGTCGCTATAACTGGGCTTATTTAACTGACCCAGAGCCACACATGAACAACCGTCGTATGGAGTGTGGTCGTGGTAAAGGTTTAGGTGGCTCATCTTTAATTAATGGTATGTGCTATATCCGCGGTAACGCCATGGATTTAGAACAATGGGCAACCCATAAAGGCCTTGAAAATTGGACTTATGCCGACTGTTTGCCTTACTACAAAAAAGCCGAAACTCGTGACATTGGTGGCAACGACTACCATGGTGATAGCGGTCCTGTATCAGTGGCTACACCGAAAAATGGCAACAACGTGCTATTCCATGCCATGGTTGAAGCAGGTGTACAGGCTGGTTACCCACGTACTGACGACTTAAATGGTTATCAACAAGAAGGTTTTGGTCCAATGGACCGTACCGTTACGCCTAAAGGCCGTCGTTCAAGTACCGCACGTGGTTATTTGGATATGGCAAAAGGTCGTCCAAACCTGACTATTTTAACTCATGCGACGACCAACAAAATCTTGTTTAATCAAAAGCAAGCAATTGGTGTTGAATATATTATTGGTGCTGATCAAAACAACTTGCAACGCGCCTTAGTTAAACGCGAAGTATTACTTTGTGCAGGTGCAATTGCGTCACCGCAAATTTTACAGCGCTCAGGCGTAGGTCAAAGTACCTTCTTAAAATCAATGGACATTGATGTGGTTCATGATTTGCCGGGCGTAGGTGAAAACTTGCAAGATCACTTGGAAATGTACTTACAGTATAAATGTAAGCAACCCGTTTCTTTATACCCTGCTTTAAAATGGTATAACCAACCTGCGATTGGTGCCGAGTGGTTATTCAATGGTACAGGTATTGGCGCAAGTAACCAGTTTGAAGCGGGTGGATTTATCCGTAGTTCGGATGAGTTTAAGTGGCCAAACATTCAATACCATTTCTTGCCAGTAGCTATTAACTACAACGGTAGTAATGCAGTAAAAGAACACGGCTTCCAAGCCCATGTCGGTTCAATGCGCTCGCCTTCACGCGGTCGTATCAAACTTAAATCGAAAGATCCGTTTGCGCACCCAAGTATCTTGTTTAACTATATGTCGACTGAACAAGACTGGCGTGAGTTCCGTGATGCAATTCGTATTACACGTGAAATCATGCAGCAACCTGCGCTTGACCCATATCGTGGTGATGAAATTAGCCCGGGCAAACATTTGCAAACCGATGCAGAGCTTGATGACTTTGTTCGTAACCATGCAGAAACGGCTTACCACCCGTCTTGTAGCTGTAAGATGGGTGAAGATGAGATGGCAGTTGTAGATGGTCAAGGCCGTGTACACGGTATGAATGGTTTACGTGTGGTTGATGCCTCAATTATGCCGCTCATTATTACCGGTAACTTAAACGCAACCACCATTATGATTGCCGAGAAAATTGCAGACCAAATTCGTGGGCGTGAAGCATTGCCACGTTCAACTGCACCGTTCTATGTCGCGTCATAAAACCGTTAAGGGCATATTTCTTATACAGAGATATGCCCTTAATTTAATAGGTACTGCACAAGCATTAATAAGAACTATGTATGACAAAAAATAAGCGGCTATAAGCTAAACATTTACACAAATATCGCATGAAATAAAAATTAATCTATTTTTATAGGCAAATTATCCTCAAATGATTCAAGTTTAACCAAAATTATTTTAATCATTAATTTTCAAACACTTACACCACAATAAAAGCTAAAAATAATCTTATAAAAGCTTAATTTGATCAAATATAAATCATATTTATGATTTTGATGAAACCCATTTATTATAAAAATTGTCTTGTCAATGCAAAATTAGTCTAAAATATAGAGTGTTTGCGATAATCCCAAGTAATTTTTCTTTTTTTAAAGTTCTCTGTTTTGGAGAATTTTACTTTCGCATTTATATCCATTTTGTCTGGATACGCTGTCTAGGTTTCCTCACACCTTAAGTGACTCAAATAACTTATTTTAAGGTCCCCCTTACATGAAAAAGTTTTTGAAATACCTTCTGGTATTAATCATTCTTATTTTAATTGCAGGTATTGTTTTCTTGTTTAGACCAATTGCGTCAAAACAAGTACAAACTGCAAAAGATGAGCCAGTTGTTGATGCTGTTCTTGTTGGCGGCGGCATCATGAGTGCCACTCTCGGTACTTATTTCACTGAGCTTGAACCGAATTGGCAAATTCGTATGTATGAACGTCTTGACCAAGTTGCTCAAGAAAGTTCAAACGGCTTTAACAATGCCGGAACAGGCCACTCTGGCTTTATGGAAATGAACTATACCGAAGAAAAAAACGGTAAGATGGAAATTGTCAAAGCTGAAAAAGTTGCTTCTCAATTTGAAGTTGCTAAACAGTTCTGGTCATATCAGGTAAAACAAGGCGTTTTAGCTGAACCAAAATCATTCATTAACCCTGTTCCACACATTGCTTTCGTTTGGGGCGATAACGTTCAGTTCTTAGAAAAACGTTATGCTGCCATGATCCAAAGTCCATTGTTCAAAGGTATGAAATTTACTGAAGACCCAGCTGTGATTAAGCAATGGGCACCTTTAGTGATGAACGATCGTGACCCAACTCAAAAAGTTGCAGCGACTCGTATGGAAGTTGGTTCAGACGTAAACTACGGTTCAATCACGAACCAGTTAGTGAAACATTTAAACCAAAACCCAAATTTCAAATTACAGACTTCAACTGAAGTGACTGGCATCAGCCAAAATGATGACAAAACTTGGACTGTAACTTTCAAAGATTTGAAAACTGGTAAAACAGATCACGTTAAAACACGTTTTGTATTTATCGGTGCAGGTGGTGCAGCGGTTAAATTATTGCAACTTACTGGTTTACCAGAAGCAAAACAATATGCTGGCTTCCCTGTAGGTGGTGAGTTCTTAATTACTGATAACCCAGCAATTACGTCTCAACACACAGCGAAAGTATATGGCCGTGCTGAACTTGGTGCGCCTCCAATGTCTGTACCACATATTGATACACGTTATATCGACGGTAAAAAATATGTATTGTTTGGCCCATTTGCAACCTATTCAAATAAGTTCCTGAAAAATGGTTCGCAGCTTGACTTGCTTGCATCTACTAACAAAAACAACGTTTTACCAATGACCACTGTTGGCTTGGAAAACCTTGATCTTGTTAAATACTTGGTGAGCCAAGTGATGATGTCAGACCAAGACCGTCTAAATGAACTTCGTAAATACTACCCAGATGCGAAAGCTGAAGACTGGCGTTTAAGCCAAGGTGGTCAACGTGTTCAGATCATCAAAAAAGAACCAGGTAAACCAGCAACACTTCAATTTGGTACAGAAATCTTTGCTTCTAAAGATGGTGCTGTAACTGCATTGTTAGGCGCGTCTCCGGGTGCTTCGACTTCTCCATACATCATGCTTAACTTGCTTGAAAAAGCTTTCCCTCAGCAAACTGAAGGTAAGTGGAACCAGAAACTTCATGAAATTGTAGTTTCTTATAAGCAAGACTTGAGCAAAGACCCTGTGTTACTCGACAAAGTACGTCAGTACACAAGTTCTACGCTTGGCTTGAACTATACATCTCCGTTCAAAGCTGCAAACGATGAAACTGCTGCTGCCCCTGTTGCAAAAGCAAACTAAGTTTGACGATGTATAAGTAAAATATCAAAAGGATGAATTTCGATTCGTCCTTTTGTTTTTTAAGACCTCAGTTGAGATATTTAGACTAGCTATGACGCCTTTAAACTCATCACCTCGCCTCTTGTCATTTTGTTTTAAGCTCGCACTTGTTTTGCTACTGGCTTATCTTTTGTTAAGCGGGTTTTATATGTGGATGATTGGCGGTACAGCCATTTATGTCAGCTCAGCCGTATTATTTGCCATAACCGCTTATGCATTTAAGCTCGGTAAGTATCAAAAACTATGTGCTGTTTTAAATGTGCTCATGAGCGCAGCCGCATTATATTTCAGCACGACTCATCTATTTTTCTCACCTATTCAGTTCTTTATATTTTTACCCGCACTGTTTTTTGTTTTGTTGGCTTTTACTCACGTAAGTAAAATTCGCAGCTTATCTAAAGTTTTAATATTTATTAGTTTATTGGTGTGGTCAGGTATACATTTTTCACAACTTAAACAACTTCAAGCCTATTATAAAACACAGCATACAGGCGAAAGCTGGCAACAATATGGTGCGTTGTAAGATCATTTTTTATTCTATATTTTCAACTAAATACGTGTTCTTTTTCACATGAAGTTCATCAGTAAAACTGAACATCATTTACAGAATTCCTTTTAAGAAAAAATATTCATAACAATCTAATTTATTTAGAAATATATCGAGCATATTCGCGATTGAACACGGCTCGTCTACACGCTAGATTAACTGAATTATTTTTCTCCCGTTATGTTGTAATTTATGAAGATTTTAGATGGCGGTTTAGGCCGTGAATTGGCCCGTCGTGGCGCTCCGTTTCGTCAACCAGAGTGGTCTGCACTTGCACTGATTGAAGCACCTGAAACAGTAAAAGAAGTTCATCTCGACTTTATCAATGCTGGTGCAGAAGTTATTACCACCAATAACTACGCGGTTGTGCCCTTTCATATTGGACAAGAACGCTTTGAAACTGACGGCGTACGTTTAATTAAAGTTGCCATCGAACAAGCAAAAAATGCAGTTAAAGAAAGCGGCAAAAATGTCAAAATTGCAGGCTGCTTACCGCCGTTATTTGGTTCTTACCGCGCCGACTTGTTCCAACCAGAACAGGCTAAGAACCTAGCTGAGCCAATTATTAATACATTGGCACCAGAAGTTGATTTTTGGCTCGCTGAAACTCAATCATGCTTAAAAGAAGTTGAAACAGTACACGCGTTATTGCCACAAGATGGTAAGGACTATTGGGTATCATTTACGCTGCAAGATGAAATTAAACAAGAACAAGCGTTACTTCGTTCAGGCGAAAACATGCAGCAAGTGGCGGATTTCATCAAGCAATCCAATGCCAAAGCAGTGTTGTTTAACTGCTGCCAGCCTGAAGTGATCTTGCAAGCAATTAATGAAATTAAAGGACTCATTCCTGAGTCTGTAGAAATTGGTGCCTATGCCAACGCTTTCCCACCGCAAGATGAAAGCGCTACTGCCAACGATGGTCTGGATGAAATTCGTAAAGACTTAGATGCTCCAGCTTATCTTGGTTTTGCGAAACAATGGCAGCAAGCAGGTGCAAGTTTAGTGGGTGGTTGCTGCGGTATTGGACCAGAACACATTGCTGAACTTTCTCAATTTTTTAAAGAATAAATACCATGTCTGCTGCCAAAATCGGACTATTGTCTCTTACAGCGCTGGTATTTAGCTCTATGGTGGGGTCAGGCGTATTTAGCCTTCCCCAAAATATGGCTCAAGTTGCCAACGGCTCTGCCCTTCTTGTTGCATGGCTCATTACCGGAGTCGGCATTATTTTCTTAGCCCTGTCATTGTTGCATTTAACCCGTCAACGACCAGATCTAGATGGCGGTATTTATAACTATGCGCGGGAAGGCTTTGGAGACCTCATCGGGTTTTGCTCGGCGTGGGGTTATTGGTTATGTACCACCATTGGTATTGTCGGCTATGTGGTCATTGCCTTTTCAGGCGTTGGCATGTTTACCGACAGCAAAGACCACATTATTTTTGGTGAAGGCAATACGCTCTACTCTCTGATTGGATCAAGCATTTTTGTATGGCTGGTGCACTGGTTAGTAAGCCGAGGTATTAAGGAAGCTGCCATTGTGAATTTACTGGCAACCATTGCCAAAATTATTCCAATGGTGGTCTTTATCTTCTTTACTTTTATTGCCTTTAAGTTTGATTTGTTCAAACTCAACTTACATGACTTCTCTTTAAAAGTTCCGCTTTGGCAGCAAGTAAAAGACCTGATGCTGATTACCCTTTGGGTATTTACCGGTATTGAAGGTGCGGTGGTTTTATCATCACGTGCAAAAAAGCGTCATGACATTGGTAAAGCGACTATATTAGGTGTGTTACTGGCGTTAAGTTTTTACGTGATGGTGACGGTATTGGCTTATGGTGTGGCAAGTCGTGAAGCCCTTGCAGGCATGCATAACCCATCTATGGCGACCATTTTGCAGCAACTGATCGGTTTGCCAGGTACTATCGTTATAACCATCGGCTTGATTATTTCAGTTTCATCGTCTTATTTAAGCTGGACGTTATTTGCGACCGAAATTCCATTTTTAGCCGCAAAAAATGGTGCATTCCCTAAATTATTTTTAAAGAATAATCAAAACAATGTACCGATTTCATCACTTTGGCTCACTACTATTGTGGTACAAGGCTCCCTGATTGCCGTGTATTTTTTCAATAAAAACTACACTCAGCTTTTACTGATTTCATCGGTGATGATTTTGCTGCCTTATTTTCTGGTGTCGGCTTTTTATCTTAAAGAATCGATTCGCCATAAACGCGCACCGCATATTGCCATTGCAAGTGTTGCTTCAATTTATGCGCTTTGGTTGCTCTATGCCGCAGGTTTAGACTTACTGTTGTTGTCTGGTGTGTTGTATTTGGTCGGCTTGGTTATTTTTTCAATTAGCTACTTTGAGCATAAAAAATCACTTAAACAAAATCAGCTTAATTAATCATTTCAACCACTGTTGAGCCTGTCAGCAGTGGTTTTCTAAAAATAAAATTTTCTATTTTGAAGGCTGTGACTGCTTTAAATGCAACCTTAAAATACGGCGTAATTCTAAAATCGCCTCAGGGCTAGTTTGTATTGAATGCCCACCTTTAATAATCAGTTCTGATTGCTCTCCACCTAAATGTGAACTTTGATACGGCACAATCCCATCGCTCATTTTTGACTTATCTGTCGTACCATTTATATTGCCCATAATCGAGTGATACACCACGTTGGACGATGGCTGAATGGCTTGAGTGAGCTTTATAAAGTTAGATGAACGACTTAAATTACTCGCTCCATTTTCAATTAAGCCTTTTCTGAGTTTGGTATTTTTTTCATCTCTCATTTCGACCGCAATAAAAAAGTCAGCAGGCAAACGAATAACACGGCGAGCAATTTGGGTAAACCATCGGTCAGCGTAATCTGTGCCATGATGCGGCGCCGAAACAAAAACAACCCGCTTAAAATAAGGCAAAGCTTTGAACTGAAAACGCTCTAGCACCACCGGATTTTCTTTTAAACGGTTTAACTGGGCTTCATTCATTTTTTGCATGGCTTGCTCTGAAATATCGGCATCGCTTACCAATAAACGGCTAATTACTCCGCCCATACTATGCCCCACTAGTACAGCATCATGAGCAGCATAGCTGTCTTTAGCAACGTTTTGAAAAGCCTGATTCAGCAAAGAATAAATCTGAAAACGGCTTTCAAAAATCGGCATATTGGTTGAATAAAACACCTGCCAGACTTGATAGTTTTTCCTTAATTCGGCATCGCCCATAATGTCATTGGTTAGACTCACCCACGCTTCTGGGCTACTTGCCAAGCCATGAACAAACACAATAATCTTCTTATTCGGGTTAAAGGGTTCCAGCATATATAAATGCGGCATAATCAAATTGGCTTCTTTATTAATTAAAGACCAATAACCTGCTGCACCTAAATTATATTTCGACAGCCAAAGCCCATAAGGTGCTGAATAGTTTGCCGTGAGTGGATAGTCCACACCTTCAACTTTTACACGGTCCTGTCGATATGGGTCGAACATGGAAATTTCCAAATCTGCCCCAGCAATGACCTGATCGGCTGTGGCCTTTTGTTTTGGGTAGGCAATAGCCGTCACTGGAAAGAAGCGTGGTAAATGAATATTTGGATTAGTCTGGTGAGCGTAAAAAGCATCGGGGTCTAAAATGAAACCATGATTTACATCATGCTCCTTACGCCCAACGATAAACTCGGCGCCTAAACCATCCTTACGGTTGACGGTATTAAACCCTGAAAAGTTCATGTTATAGCTAGAGCGAAAGGTATCGACTTCAATGTTTTGTACATCTACTGCATGATCAAAATTGACGTGGTACTCATGCCCATCTGCTTTTAGTAACGGTGGGAAATGAAGCGTATTTAAATGATTAAAATACGTGGTCATGAGCTTTGACAAAGCCACGTTATAAAAAATACGCACCTGATTTTGGCGATGGTCAAACACTCGATCAAAAGGAGATTCTTCAGAGTCAAACAAATAGACATAGCTATAACGTAAGCTTTTATCAAACAGTGCTAACTCTTGCTCGACACAACTGTTACTTTTAAGAGTGACATTACATTGGCTACTACGACCAACATCTAAAGCTTTTGCCAAGTAAATTTCACTGAGCGCAGCATAACGCTCTTCTCGGCTACTATTTTCAGACAGTCCCTGAATTTTCTTTAAACAATCATCAAAATTTTGCAGACAAGACGTTTCATTTTCTTTGACCAAATACAGCAAGTTTTGGGTTTGATGGCTTAAAGTATTGTCAGTCAAAATGCTTTCATTTTTACTTTTTAAAGCGCTACTTAAGTTACTTTCTTTTAAATGAATGACCTGACAACCGCTCAGCAGTCCCATTATTGCAAGCACTAAATAATGGCCAGACTTTGTCATTGTGCATTCCTTTCGCGAATGTATTTCCCCATTCGTCATTATGCCTGTAAAGCTGTGAACGAACAATTTCAGCTCAACTTCAATGGTGCTTTATTGAAAAAATAAAAGCCCGAATTTTTTTAAATTCAGGCTCTTTCAACAGCTCTGTTTAAGCTTGTTTAAACCTCTGCTGTGAAGCCAAATAAGAAAAATAAAGGATAGGTAAAATAAACGGCGCTACGCTCCAAAAGTCAAAATAGACATAAAGCACAGCCCCCATAAAAGCACCAATCACAAAGCCAATCACAATACTGGCACTTTTAAGCAAACTTGCCCGATTAGCCTCATTATTGTTTTTTAACAAGTTGGCAATATCAATCCCAAGCTGGGTGGTGTTGCCTGTCATCATAGTACTTGGGCTAATATTTTTAATAAGGGTTTTACTTGAAGTATTACGAATCGCCAAGGCAATTAGACCGAGGCCACCCGTGATAGCAACGGTAATCGCATCGGCATTTTTAAATGGCTCGAAATAAAGCCCTGCAACCATAAAGGCACACAGGAAAATAGCTTCAAACAAAAATAAATAAGACAGCGTTTTGTGTTTGGCCTGACTACGGTCAATTAACAGTTTGGTAATCACCACCGTCAAAATAAACAATGGAATAGCAGCAAGTTTAATCCAGACACCTGTACCGCCCTTCACCAAAGCCGCTCCTGCCAGTACCAAGTTGCCCGTTACATGCGCGGTAAAAAAACCAAATAACGCGATAAAGCCAATGGTATCAATTGCCCCGCCCACCATAGTCAATAAAACAGGATCTCGACATAGCGCCCATGTACTTTGTGTCTCTTGTTGAATTGAGGTCTCTGGCATAAACAGCATCCTGTTCTTTTAAAGTCATTAAATTCACTACAAAGATGTTTTAAATATTTAAAAACAAATCAAAGCTAAAGCATTTATCAAAACAAAAAAGCATGTAAAAACATAGACTGTTTAATGTCGCAACACTGTCTTCAAAACAGCAACAATAATTATGATGCTCACCATGCAACAGTATCAGTTATAAAGTTACGGGTTGATTAAAGCAAATCAGCCAAATTCCTAATTTCTTCCATCACTGCCTTACACGCAGGCGTTAAATAGCCGTGCTTAGAAATAGACAAAGAAATATAGCGCTTGAGTGCTGGGTTAATAATTTTTGCGGCTTGAATTGAGGTGTATTGGCTGGCTTTTTTTAACGCTTGCGGCCCCAGCATGGTATACATGCGAGACTCGGAAACCAAATGGGTTTGTAAACTAATCGAGTCGGCTTCAAACACAATGTTTAGCTCTACCCCATTTTCATAGGCCATGTGGTCTAAAAAATTGCGCCAGTTACTTGGCCTGCAAAACGTGACCAGCGGTAACTGATTGATTGCTTTAAATTCGACTTCATTTGCCTGAGTGAGCGTATCTCCTTCGCAGCCTACCAAGTAAGTATCCGCTTCAGTAAGATAAACATCGCCCTGTTTAGGTGTCGGGTTAAAGCGATAAAGAATAGCTAAATCGACGCTGCCATCTTCCAGCCATTTTTCTAAATGCACCCCTTGCCCTTCACGCACCGACAGTTTAATTAAGGGATATTTCTCTTGAAGCACTTTATACAGGGTCGATAACAACGGATGTGCAGTAGACGGCAAACTAGCTATGCGCACCGTACCAATTGGGGTATCGGTCGAGTGCAAAATTTCATTATTGAGTTGATCGGTCACGTTCAGCCATGAACGAATTTTAGGAAGTAAATGCTGGCCTAAATCGGTGAGTTCTACGCCGCGGCCAGTTCGGTTAAACAAACGACCGCCACATTGAGCCTCAAGCTCGTTCATTTGCCGACTAATTTGCGGTTGGTTGGTGTTATGCAGCATCGCGACTTTGCTTAAGCTACCGAGTTCCACCGCATCTAAAAATATTTTCCATAATTCATAATTCATCGATTCTTCCTAAATCGTAAATAGGCAGCATTTTGAGCCATACATTTTCAGTATAACTGAAATTCAAGAATTGGTAATTCCTACATAGCTCACCTATTTCTATACTCCAATCATGTTCTCTACAACACGATTTAAGTCAGATTAAGAACCAGAGAATATTTAATTACACTGTATAGGAAGTACGATTATGAGTTTAGATTTACGTGGATTAACCCCAGCACCTGTGACTCCTTTTACCCGTGACGGACAAGTAGACCATAATGCAATTCAACGTTTAGGTTCATGGTTAGGCAGTATTGATGGTGTGAAAGGCTTGGTTGTTCTTGGGCATGCAGGTGAAGGAACATTCTTGTCGCAAAAAGAACAAATGCAGGTCATCGAAAGCTTTGTTAAATCGGTAGATGACAAAATTCCGGTAATCGCTGGTATTACACTCGAAGGTACTTCGGTTGCAGCAGAAGAAGCAAAACGTGCAGTCAGCGCAGGTGCTTCGGCAGGTTTGATTTACCCTTCACATGGCTGGTTGCGTTTTGGCTATCAAAAAGGTGCACCACAAGACCGCTATAAAGCGATTTATGAAGAAAGTGGGTTGCCATCTATTTTATTCCAATATCCAGATGCAACGAAGGCCACTTATGACCTAGACACTCTACTCGATATTTCTGCACAGCCAGGTGTATTTGCCATGAAAAATGGTGTGCGTAATATGCGTCGCTGGGATGTTGAAATTCCGATTATTCGCCGTGAACGTCCAGACTTACAGGTGTTGACGTGCCACGATGAATATTTGCTTCATACCATGTTTGATGTAGACGGCGCTTTGGTTGGCTATGGCAACATTGCCCCTGAACTGTTAATTGAAATGATTAAGGCAGGTAAAGCCAAAGATTATGCTAAAGCACGTGCGATTCACGACCAATTATTACCAGTGACTCGTAATGTCTATCACCGCGGTTCACACATGGAAGGCACCGTCGCGCTTAAACATGCATTGGTTGCTCGCGGAATTTTGGACCATGCCACTGTGCGTTCGCCTCTGCTTCCACTAGCAGATGGTGCTGAACAAGAAATTCATGATGCAATGCGTCAAGCCGGAATTGGCAAGGTCGATTTAACCCAAGCCGTTGCTTAAATTCCATTCGGGCTAGCATGTACGCTAGCCTTTTTTTCCTGTACGCTGCCTGAGGCCAAACATCGGGCATGTCTCTTAAAAACAATAATAAAAAGCATGCAAACTGTGGTGAACAGGTAGTGCGAAATAGAACAACAAAACTACGAGGAATGTAGTGATAAGGAGATATAAGATGACAAATCTAGCGGATGTAGAACAAATTAGTCATCATCAAAAAAATGCGGAAATTATTGCAAGACTCGAACGACTACCCGTCACCGGACGATTGCAATTTATGCGTATTACCATTGGTATAGCGACCTTTTTTGACGCTTATACTGTTCTTGCGATTGCCTTTGCTTTACCCCAACTTATTACCGAATGGCATCTGACGCCTGCCTACGTCGGTGCGATCATTGCTGCGGGCTATGTCGGGCAACTGGTCGGTGCGATCTTTTTTGGTTCTCTTGCCGAAAAAGTCGGTCGTTTAAAAGTGCTGTCTTTTACCATTTTACTGTTTGTGGCAATGGACATTTCCTGTCTGTTTGCGTGGAGCGGAATGTCACTGTTAATTTTCCGTTTCTTGCAAGGTGTTGGCACAGGTGGCGAAGTGCCTGTTGCGAGTGCCTACATTAACGAGTTTATTGGTGCAGAAAAGCGCGGTAAGTTTTTCTTGCTCTATGAAGTTTTATTCCCCCTCGGTCTTATGTTTGCAGGCATGGCGGCATTTTTCCTGATGCCAATTTACGGCTGGAAAGTCATGTTTATTGTGGGCCTCGTTCCCTCTTTACTAGTCATTCCTTTACGGTTTTTCTTGCCTGAGTCACCACGCTGGCTGGCTTCAAAAGGTCGTTTTAAAGAAGCGGATCAAGTCGTCAAAAGCTTTGAAGACGGTGCCATCAAAAGCGGTAAAACTTTGCCTGAACCTGTGGTTAAAGAAATTAACCCGCAAGGCATGGCAAAAACCGATTGGCGCGAGCTGTTCCGTGGCATTTACCGCAAACGGACCTTTACCCTATGGGGCATGTGGTTTTGCGTGTATATGGTGAACAATGCCATGGTGACTTGGCTGCCATCTCTCTACAAACAACACTTTGGCCTGTCGCTTCAAACCAGTTTAGGTTATGGCTGGATTACCTCGGGCGTGGGTGTGATTGCCTCTATTATCTGTGCGTTAATGATTGATAAAGTCGGCCGCCGCCCTTGGTACAGTGCAGCGTTTTTCTTGGCGATTATTCCACTCATGAGCCTCTCGGTTTTAGGTGCAAAATCGGCCATGCAAGTTGTAATTTTAGCAACGCTGAGCTATGCCATTTTGCAAACCATTTCATTCTCTTTATACCTTTACGCTGCCGAACTTTACCCAACTCGCCTACGTGCGATGGGTATTGGTTTTAGTACCGCTTGGTTACGTGCTGGCTCTGCAATTGGACCTGTTATGGTTGGTCTGGTTGTTGGTGGTTACGGCATTCAATATGTGTTTAGTGTGCTTGCCGTTGTGGCACTCGTTGGTGGTCTGGTGACATTCTTGTTTGCCATTGAAACCAAAGGCCAAGTGCTCGAAAAACTCTCTCCTTAATTCATCCATTTCATAAAAAGCTTGCCTAACCACAGCGTTAGGCAAAGGGCTTATTCATGCTTAAAAAAGGAATTTAAAATGAATAAATATTTGCTATGGGGCTGTATTGGTTTAGGCAGCGTAAGTAACGCTTATGCAGAGCTTCCTCAAGAATTTGGCAAGTTAGAATTAAAACTTAACACCCGTTACTGGAACGATGAAGGTACTGCTCACCCCACGCTTGCTAACCCTTCACCTTCGTCGAGTGAATATGAACAAAGCGCTTTAGGGCTTGAGTTAAATTATCAGTCACCGTACTTGTGGGACTGGCTTGGGGTGGATGGCTCACTCTATGCAGTCACCAAGTTATTTGACTCTGGCAAGCCGAGCGCTCAGCTTTTAGAAGTGGAAAATAACGGCAAACTCGACCAAAACTTTGCAACTTTAGGGCAGCTCTACATCAAAGCAAAACTGGGCGACAAAGGTGAAATTAAATTAGGTCGCCAGTTGCAAGATTCGCTGTTGCTTAAAAGCACCAATAACCGCGCAGTGCCCGACACTTTTTCGGGAGCGAGTGGTCAGTTTCAACTGAATGATCAGCTACAGACTTACATCGCCTACTATGACCGCTGGAAACCACGCAGCATGGACTCATTTGAAAAACTGGTGACTGAAAATGACGAGCGCATTGATTATGTCGGTTTACTTGGTGCCAAGTATCAGTACAAAAACTGGAGCGTGAATGCCGAATATTTAAATAGCAAAGATTATTTAAAAAAGTACGGGGCGATTGCTCAATATAAATTGCCCTTGCATGGCCTTGTGTGGACATTCAACACAGGGGCTTTTTTCTCGCGTGATGATGGCAAACTGTTTAAATGCGGAGCCGAAACCGAGCTGGACTGTGTCAAAGACCAAGATATTAACAACCGTGGTAATGGTTATTTTGTCGATGTAAATGTAGCCAAGAATAATATTGAAGGCGGCATTGCCGTTTCAAAGTTTGATGGTTTTTGGATTGAAGATAACTTTGCCGTGCACTCGGCCCGCAATTCGGTTTTAACGCAAGACCACGGCACCAACCCGTTTCCGACTTCTGCGACCATTGGCCCAGACTTTACCAATAATGATGAAACCGCTGTTGCCGTGCGCTTGAAATATAACTGGAAAGACTATGTGAAAGGTTTAAAAACCGAGACGAAGTATATTTATGGCTTTGGCGCTCACCAAAGTAACATTAGCAGTGATATTGAGGGTAAAGAGCGTTACTTTGACTTTACGGTGAGTTATGCCTTGCCGTGGGTGAAAAACTTAGATGTGCGTTATTCATTTTTGCATTATGAGTCAAAGTTTGAAAATGCAAACCCAGGTGAAAAAATAAATGGCATGACCCGTAAAGATTGGGACCAGCACCGTGTATTAATTAATTACCGTTATACGTTTTAAGTTCAAGCTAAGCTCAACGCTTAGCTTTTAAAAACTGCCTTTCAGCTTATGGAATTAAGCTATATACACTTTTTTTGCATTCAAAAAATGATTTATAGGCAAATTCCTGACTCACATAATATGTTGCCACTGTTTTTGCATAAACAGGCTCATCGTAGGCTTTATTTATTAAATACACCTGATATTTTGTGTACTCAGGAGATCTATAAGCCGTCTGCAAATTTGATTGTAGTTGGATTGCTTTACTCACTCCGGCTTGACGCTCATTCATAATATTAGCAGCCATCTCGAAAGCAGCTTTACACAATGCATCTTTTCTTTCGATTTCGCGCTTCTTGTGCCGCAGTTGAAACACAGTTTCTTCACTTGGGCCTACAGTATTTTGTCCAAGTTCTCTAACAGATCTATTAGAATTCTGATTAATACGACTATAAGCGGGATCACTTGGATCACTTAATTTATAGATATCATTAACCGAAGTTAAATTTTCAGCATGTAATGTAGTACAAACCGCAATGACCCCACATAAAAGTAATTTTTTCATATCATCAAGTTCTTTAATTTCGAAATAGGATACTCATTTTTATAGAGAAAATAAATAATTAACTTTATAAAGATAAAGACCCGAACTTTATATTTATGAGTTACTTTCATGCATTTTAAAATTTATATATTGGTTTAGTTTAACTTTATTATATTTATTAATTTACCTATTTAAATGGACTAACTTTTGAGTTTAATTAAAATATAAAATTATAATTAAAATTTTTATAATATTTTATTTAAATTGAATTGACCTGTTAAAAACTTATGATTATTATGGTCCCGCTGGCCTACATTGCCAGTCGGTTTTAGCAGACCGTAGATCCATGGCGGGTTATAGTTCCACTATAAGTCGTTAGACCCTTGCGTCCCTTTTCTTTGCGGTAGGACGGGAGGGGGACGCGCTTGCGCGTGCTGGTTCCTTGGATCCCAGTCTGCTAACCCCTTTTCGTTCTACCACCCAAATCAATTGACGGTGATTTTCGGTGGTAGGACTCCATACATTCTAAGGAGTTGACCATGCCACTATATAAACTTATCCCCTCTCCCTTATAAACTTTTTATTTATTTAAAACTTAGAATTTTTATTATCTAAAGTTTTTAATTTATAAATTATTTTTATTTTAAAATTTAAATCATTTTATTTTCCTTATTTTATAGGTGGATTAATTACATCCTAAAAAAATGATTTTAAAACTTTAAATATAACGATTTATTTTTTCTCACTGATAAATCCCCAAATCATCACGAGAATAATATGAAATTTTATAAAACTATTTTGGTTTTAGGCCTTGTTGTAGGCGATTACAGCGTTTCTGGTTGTGACATACACACTCAGCAGGATTTTGAAAAAATTTGCCTGTCGGGTGGGCACACCCTCGCGAGTTGCGACTGTATTTACCAACGGCTTGAACAAGTGTATTCGCATCAGCTTATGCAACGGTTAGAACATGTCAGTTTGCAAAGTCCTGCTCTCCCACAGGACTTTGCCCCTACTTTTTTTAGTGTGATGCGGCGGTGCGATAAAGAAGACATGGGCTAAGCGTTTCGCTTAGCTCCCTTATCTCTGTGTCGCAATGGTGGATAACTTTAAATCAGCGCAAAAAATTAAAGTTCTGTTGTGGCACGGGGGCCTTGGGAAAGTTATATTATGTGTATTTGAAACTATCCGAAAAATATCTGAAAAATCAAAAGTTTAGAGTTCTATCATTCTTATTTGCTTCTCTTGAAATAATGGAAAATAAATTTAAAAAAATAAAACCAAGACAAAATATATAAAGAATTATAAAGTCTAAATAAATATTCCCTTGGTTTATCCAACTATATTTAACTGAAGTTGAAGGTGGTGTCAGAAAAAAACCCAAAAAAGAGATTAAATAAATCATATGGAACAAAACCATTTCTTTAGGGCTTGAATTTTTCTTTTGTTCCCTCTTACTAACAGCTTTTCCCATTGTATTTATTAAATTTCTCTTTAATTTAGCTGAAATACCTTTTAAGAAATAGACCATTAATAAATAAATATTTACAGCAAAAGTCACAATAAAAGATATATCAAACAATATCCGATGTTGAACATCTAGAAGATCTGACCTAGAACTTAGCGTTATTCCAGAATAGCTATTTATTGGAATATTAATTGCTACAAAAACAACAATAAAAATGAAAACAAAAAAGAAAGATTTACTCCTAAAGGGAGATAACTCTTCTAAAAAATCCCAAAAAAAACTTTTATCAATCATAGAAAAACCTGAGTAAATCTTACAATCTTTTGCTTCTACTTTTTATCTCTTATTGAAGTAATTTGCTTAAACACTTCTTCTTCAAATAAAGCATGGTATTTAGCTTTTTTACTTTCATTATGAAAATTAAGTTTGGTATAAATAACCTTTGAAATAACTAGACCTAAAATTAGGAAAACTATAAAAGAGACTAGTAAACCTATAAAGTTTTTGAGTAGAAAAGCAACGATAAAAGAAATTAAAAAAGATATAAATAAGCTCCGCCATAGTAAAGATTGCTGGCTAGCATGCTTAAATTGAGCAAGCTTTTCAGTAGCTATTTGATTTGCCTGTTCATAAGATTCTTGATCGCTGGCAAATTTAAAATCTCTTAACTTTTCTTTATCTCTTTGTTGTAAAGATAATTTTCTTAGCTCTTGTAAATCACTCTCATCAATAGACTGAACACCAACATAAGAAAATAGTAACTCCATGACCTCTGGATTATCCGTGTTAATTATTAAAGTATTTCCATCCAAGAATTTAACTTTTAGCTGTAATAAATGCTTATCTATTTCTTCTGTACTTTGACTCACTTGCACAGTTTGAGTTTTTTTAGCTGCTGTTACACCTCCTATTATTTCTCCAGTTGTACCTTTCAATGCTCCACCCAACAAGGTTCGAGTTATTAAATCTGAAGTAGAGGTTGTCGTTTCCGAAAGTTCATAACCTTTTGTTGTTACCTTTTTTGTAGTTAAGTCTCTTATGACTTCAACTTCTTCTATATGGTCACATCGAGCAATAGGCTTAGGAAAACCATGTTCATCATGAATATAGTAAATACAGAAAGGCCCCTTATCTAAGAACATTTTATTTATTTTTGCTTTTTTCTTAACCCCAGCATTTATAATTTCAACGATAAACACAACATCCACCCTTTTTATAGAATTTAATAACTACTTAATTTGTAAAGTAAAAAACTAAGTCATTCATATTATGAGAATACTCGATAAATATACCAGTTCAAATTTTGAGAGTCTGACACTTTCAGAAAATCCATTAGAGAAATTTAAGGTTCTGCTTTGGCACAGGGGTCTCGGGAAAAGACAACCGATGATAACTTAAATATATTACTTATCAACCTTCAAAGTTCGCTCTACAGTAACATATTCATTTGGAATCACTATCTTCTTTTCAATAGTCATCACTCCATAAGAAACTAAACTATTTTTCATTAACAAGAGATAATATTTTAAAAGTACAACAGTTATAGCTAATTATATAAATTTCATGTTAGATTAAATCTGATTTTATAATTAACATATATAACTATGATAGATCACATTGAATTAAAAGTAACTAATTTAGATTTAGCTTATAATTTTTATACTTATCTATTAGAGAGTATTGGATATAAATGTTTAAAAAAACGAAAAGATGATAATAAAAATATAATTGCTTATGGTTTTGGAATGAATAATAGAGTTTATTTCTGGATAGCGAGTAGTTCAGAAGACGGCATCCGCAGTAAAGTACATCTTGCTTTTTCAGCTAAATCAAAAGATGAGGTTATTGCTTTTCATAAAATGGGCTTAGAAGTTGGAGCCAAGGATAATGGAAAACCAGGATACCGATTGAACTATAGTACTAATTATTATGCCTCTTTTCTAATTGATATGGATGGTAATAATATTGAAGCAGTTTTAAGAGAATGATTAGCTCAGGTTTGTAAAATTCTTAATAAAAATAAATAACAGTATCGAACCAATAATTGTCACAAGATTATTACTTTTTATCTGCAACAAGATAAATATAAATATGAATGAAATAATAGCTGGTAAAAAGTTTTTCTGTATTTCAGTTATAAAAAAATAGACTGACATAGGTATAAAAACACATATTGGTAAAACTTGCTCAATATTGTCTAATGTTTCACTATTCAGTCTATTTTTGACAAATGCAGGTGCTATTCTGACAATAACACTTATAGAAAATAATATTACAACACCAATTAATAGTTTTGTATTCATTTAAATTTCCTAAAAATAATATAATTAGTTAGAATTGCTGGTATCCAAAAAAATCTTTCTCCAAAAATAAAGAAGGATAAAACAGTCACTAAAAATAGAACAAATATAACTTTAATATTCTTTTTCGTAGTTTTAAGTTTTATATTAATAAAGCTTAAAGTAAACAAAATTGCAGAAATAGGAAATGATACATTTAAACAACCTAATATATAATTAGGTATATATGACGATAATATCTGACCAGCTAGAGTAGATAGAACCCATGTAAAGAAAATATATAATCGGATTTTGAGATGATCATGATATGTATCTGTGTATCTCTCAGTAGCAAAAGATTCATCAGAAAGTATATGGCAATAAACAATTTTTGAACTTAGTTTAATATCTTTTGGAGTACTTATTAATGTCATTGGAATATATCTAACATTCATACTTAATATAAGTAAAAATGCTGTTAAATATCCAATATCTACAAAGTTATTCTGATAAAAACTTAAGAGCGCAAACTGTCCACTCCCCGAAAATCCGAAAATACTTAATAATAGAACCTCATAATGTTGAAGGTTCTGTTGGCCAGCAAGAATACCAAATAATAAACCGATAGGTGTTAATGCTAAGCAAACAGGTATACTTCTGCTTAGCAATGATGTATTAGTTATCATTCTATACAAGGGCATCCAATTGATTTATTTCGTAATATCTTTTTCCCTTCTTTTCCAATCAAGTATTCATTCTTATTATTTTTAACCACAGTATTTGGGCAAATTATATCTAAATGGTATTGTGTATATGGTGTTAAACCTAAACCAAAATGTATAGCACCATCAGTATTACCAAAGGTTTCATTCATAGCTTGGTTTCCATCGAGTATTTTATTGTGTGTATTTACACCAAATCCAATTTCCCAAAGAATTCTATATCTGGAATCCACATTAAACATACTGTTTAACATATTTAGAGCATTTGGACATTTGCCAGTTGGATCACTGAGAGCAGTGATAACACCATTTTCAACAGTAGCAATAATCGGGTTATGTTTGATTTCAATAAGTTGATCAAATATTCTTTTTTGATCCTCTCGCAAGAAGCTAACAGTTCCATTATGTAAAATTGGAACTCCATGTAATGCAATTGTTCCGTTAAAATCTAAACGTAAAGTTTCATCAAACTCTTGAATTCTCAAAGGTAAAACACTAATTTCCCCTGCAGGAGCTAATTGTTGTTCCCCATAACCCAAATGACCAGCTTGTTCACTCCATAGATAACTTTCATCTAAATGATTAAATGTTGCTGACGTATTGTTCACTGGATCTACAAAGCTTAAAAAATCTGAATCTTCACCAATACCAAAGAATCTATCAGCAAATTCCTGTTGGCTATCTGGATCAGTATTTTCAATTATTTCCATAAAATGTTTTATGGCATTTATATCGGTTGGAGTCGAATTGCATGCCATAGCAATCAACTTCCTTTTGCTTCCAATATGTTTCTGATCTGGTGATTGAAAGAAAACATCAGGAGAAATAACTAATACGTGAGAATTCTCAGGTATTACATTTTCCAGTAAATTTTCAAACTTATCATTAGGTTTATATAAAATAATCTTACTTTCAATATAGTTAGAATCATCAGTGATTTTAATTTTATCCTCCAAAGATTCATTAGTTACTATACAGAAATAATCATTATTTGGATTATTAAAAGTTTTAATAAAGTTTGGACGAATGCTAATAACTTCCATAGCTATATTCCTTTAAATTATTATTTTTTATTAAGTTGAAAAAATAGTATGTCTATGGATATAGACATACTATTTTTATCGAGGATACTGTATTAACCTAGTAAAGTGCCTAGGTATTCAGCATTTTTTTTACGATTTTTCATGATGATACTTCCTTTTAAAATTAGTAGTTTTGTTTCGGTTACTAAATTAACCTAGCAAAGTGCCTAGGTATTCAGCATTTTTTTTACGATTTTTCATGATGGTACTTCCTTTTTAAGATTGATAGTTTTTGTTTCAGTTACTAAATTAACCTAGCAAAGTGCCTAGGTATTCAGCATTTTTTTTACGATTTTTCATGATGATACTTCCTTTTATAAATGGTTAGATACAGATATACAGACAAATCTGTATAGTTTTTATATCCTTTAAAATTCTTGTTTTCAAGAAAAGAAATATAATGTTACATATTAATATATATAATTATGTTTTATATTTAAATAAAGCATTGTTCTAGCAAGTTTTAATGATATTTTTAAACTACAGAGTATATTTTTAAAATAGTAGATAAATAATTTACAATAAATAGTTTAGATAATTTTAATAATAAAAAAATATGAATTTACTCACAAAATCATATTTTACCACCAACAAATTCTCCATATATAGAAATTCATTAAGAAATAATTAAAATAAAAATTAATTATTAACAATCGATAATTAAAATAAATTTAAGTAGGGAGTTCATACAAAATTTTTCACTTCTCCATAACGCCAAAGCCATAATCATAAGACCAAGTAGGTATTTCATCTCTAAAAATTAATTCTCAACTCACTCAAACATATACGTTTATTGATAACTACATTTACGTAAACGATTAAATTATAAATATTCTCTGCCATGATATTTGCTCCTTATCTGGCCAAGAAAATCACTGCTCTCCCACAGGACTTTGCCCTTACTTTTTTTAGTGTGATGCGGCGGTGCGATAAAGAAGACATAGGCTAAGCTTTTGGCTTAGCTCCCTTATCTCTGTGCCGCAATGGTAGATGACTTTAAATCAGCGCAAAAAATTAAAGTTCTGTTGTGGCACGGGGGCCTTGGGGGAAAGCTAACTGATTATAATGACTAAGATATAACTTTACTTATCGGCCTTCTGAGTTCGCTCTACAGTAATATATTCATTAGGAATCACTAACTGCTTTTCCATATCTTTCACTTTGTAAGAAACTAAAGTACTTTTACCAATACCCTGAAATAACACTTTAACATCTTTAAAAATAAAGGTTTTATACTGACTCAGTTCTTTATTAGTCGTTTTTGGTAATTCAATTAAATCTGCATATGGTTCTTTGATATATAAAGTCGCTTTTTCTACTCTCACACCAGTTTTTTGCATGGCATAATTTAGAAACGTGTTACCAACCTCTTCAATAAAAAACATGGGAACAAGTGGTATCAAGATCAAAATAATGGCGACTTGTAAGCTATCATTAATATGCGTTTCTAATCTTTTGAATTTCTTTATCGCAAATGTTTTAAGATGATCACTTGCTTCTGGGTCATCAATAATATCTTGCAAATTTTCAAACTTTATACGAAATTCTTTAATCTTCTGTCGGTTGATATAAAAAGGATAATAAGTAAAGGCAATAAAAAATACGGTAATACCTATGTAAAGATTGATTTTCCAATGCAGTAAAAACAAACTATGAATAACATATACGAGATAAAGGGATGCAGCCAATGTGGTAATGCTAATCTTTGGAAATGGCAGTTTTTGTCCAATTCTAATATGGGGTGGTAAGTACTTATCAACCACACTAAAGATGATATATGTCAATGGAACTAAGGAAATACCAAAGAAAAACAAAATCGTGCTTAGCCCCGCATAAATAATAGAACATGCTACAAAAATTAGTAAAAAAATGAGCGTATCACCAAAGCTAATTTCCGAAGGGATATAGCTAATCGTCACTAAATATGCGACTAAGCATAATACACCTATAGCAATAATGGCTTTAGTCGTTGCGAGTGCTGTTTCATGCCACTGCCCCAGATTATTTAAAAATCTCGTTATTAAGTTGTTCATTTGATCTAACCAAATCTTATAAATTATTTAAGAATCGATGATTACCCTTTTCTTAAACCGCTCCCCAGCGGAGTAATCATCTTTTGAAATTTCCCCAAATTTCAGAGTATGTTTTCACATGCTGTTCAATAATGTCCCAAAACTTATGGCTGTTTAGAATATCTATTTTAATTTGTGTTGCAATGGTTTCTACTTTAAACCCATACAAAATTAAACTTCGTTATGCACGGATACCTAGAGATAATCGAAGTATTAAATAAAGTATAGTTTAGTACCAACACCTAACACTACCTATCGATTAAAAATATCTTTAATATTCATAGACTATTAATTCCTATCAAATTTAAAAATAGATTTATTGAGAGTGAAATGCCTATACCACATCGTAACGTTATAAAAACTCAGTTAGTTGATTTACTTTCTAGTAAAGGACCTATGAAAGTTAAAGATGTATACACTGAATTCGTTAGTTTATGGCAACTCACAAATAAAGAAATGGCTATGAAGCGCCATGGCCGAGCGTTATTTGAGAATGAAATTCGTTGGGCACGCCAAGAATTAGCTGGTGAAGGTATTATTGAAAAACCAGATATATCTGGACGAAGTATCTGGAAATTAAAAGAAAGCCCTGTTATTTTCGCTGAAGAATACGATGAAGATAATTTTAATAATTTAACAGAAGGGGCAGCTAAAAAAATTGTAGTTAATGCTTATGAGCGTAATAAAGAAGCACGAAAAAAATGCTTAGAATTTTATGGTTACCAATGTGTTGTATGCAATTTTGATTTTGAAAAAACTTATGGTTCCGTTGGTAAAAATTGTATTCATGTCCATCATTTGGTCGAGATTAGCTCTATTGGAAAAAAATATATTGTTAACCCAATAAAAGATATGGCTCCTGTCTGCCCTAATTGCCATTTTATCATTCATCAACGTAAACCTGCATTTTCAATAGATGAGGTAAGAGCTATGTTAAAGTCGGATAAGATAAAGATCGAGTTGAGGTAGCTGTAAAGATAATGAAAATTAATCCTGCTAAGGCGATGGAAATAGCAGTCAAAACTATATTTAATACATGTTTCATGCTAAATCTCCATCTGCAGTCAAAGTGTATTGTGCTTAATTTTTATCCCATTTCATAGCATAAAGAGACACAACTTGACGCATGAATCTTTATTCGTCTTGCTCAGAAGTTTTAGCTATATGCTCTTCTGCATCTCGAATAGAAATCTGGCCATTCATCAACATCGGTAAGAGCCAATCTCTTAACTCCTCCAACTTCTGATTTTCCATACTCCTGACAAATATCATCTCATTGTATTTTGAGACGATACTATCGTATTTCTCAAGAAGCTCTTTTGGAGGATAAGCTAACTTTAAAGAATAAAGATCATTTTTCGTAATTGAACCAAAAGTTGTTCCCTCTGAGTTTCTTCTATCAAACACCTGTTTGAAGTATTTCATCACATAAAAAAGAAAACCATTAAACCCATCTTTACTATTGAGTGCTGCCAAACCTCGTCCAATACAACAATCGGTATTCGCTATATTCATATCCCCGACTGGTGCACGTACACTCAAAAGAATATCGCCTTTTTTTGCCATACGAGCAGGCTCTGTAGTGTACTGACGCACTTTTGGGAAAACATCACCAAAATCTGTAGAACCTTGATAGAAAATTGTTCCTTCACCATAATCATTGTAAGAACTTCCATCAGGTGATTGCCCCATCGTTATATTCGCAATTTCAGATAGCTGCTTTACCAACCAACCTTTGGGAATATAGTTCTTCAAGATAGAGTTAAATTCCATCTCACCACCTGAAAGTTTATAAGGCTGATTACTCTCAATAGGGAAATCATATTGGATGAACCAATATTGATAAATCTGTTGAGCCATTTTTTCCAGCTCATCAATAATTTTATTATTGATGCGTATTTTCTCAACAATAGTCCTTAGGACCTCAGCACGTTGCTCCATATCGTTAAAAATTGGAATTTGAAGAGCTTTAAGATCTGGCAAGCATAAATTGCTGACAATAGACCCCGTTTTATCACTCTTTTTAATCTGTTTTTGTACAAATTCAGATTGGAGGGCAAAGACTAAATATTGACTAGTGATTTTAGAACTATCGACCTTTAATAAAACCATTCGTTGCCCTAAGCAACACTCTAGACCCTCTGGAATTATACATACTTCGCCCATTGGAGCTTCACGGGTAATAATAATGTCTCCTGCCTCAGGTTTAGCTCTTAATATTCTATTTTTAAATGAATCCTCATCCGTAAAAGATGGGCTATGTAAATCGAGTTCCCCATTTTTTATATTGAAATTTCTTACTACAATTTTTCCACTATCTGTCCATTTTGGTGTGGAGTGAGGGCAATCAGTAATAGATAAACAGAGATCTTCTAGCTTTACTACTTTTCCTAAAAATTTCCTAAATTTATATTGGTTTGAATTAGTCATACTTCAAAGTTTCCAATTTTTTTTCAATATTAGCTTCAAGTTTACTAGACTGAATAAATAGCTCTTTAATATTTGATATTGAATTATTTAGTTGAGACTTAAATGTTTCAGGAGTCATTTCAATATATTCAATTTTTATATCAAAATACTGACCTGCACTAAAACTATAGTTTTTATTGGAAACCTCATCGTAAGTAACTTTGATGGAGAAATTCTCTACCTCTTGTTTCGAGTTAAATAGATTCACTATTTCTTGTTCTTCATACTCTCTCAGAACAGTTTTCTGATTTTTTCCATCTTTAATCTTTTCACCTAAATTAGAAGCGTCTATTAGAATAATTTCATGTTTATTTTTCTTGTCTAAAAATAAAATTGAAACATTAGTCCCTGTAGTTGCAAAAATGTTAGAGGGCATAGATACAACCCCTGCTAACATTTTATTATCAACCAAATATTTACGAATATTCTTATCAATTCCTGATTGAGCCGTAATAAAACCTGTAGGTACTACAATAGCTGCTTTTCCATTTTCTTTTAGCGAGAAAATAATATGTTGCAAGAACAATTGGTATATTTCCATTTTGTCCTTTTCTTTTGGCTTAATTTTTGGGAGACCACCAAAGAAACGCTCTTTATTCGCCTTTGTATCCAAATCATCTCTAAAGTCACTAAAGTCTAGTTTGAAAGGAGGGTTTGAAACAATGTAATCAAATTTTTTCAGCTCAGTCCCTTCCTTATGATAAGGATGAAGTATTGTATTTCCCTGTACAACGTTAGGAATTGAATGTACTAAATTGTTTAAAATTAAATTTAGTCGTAGCAAATTAGATGACTTTTGTGAAATATCTTGTGTATAAATAGCGCAGCGTGTTTCCCCAATAACATGGGCTACATTCATTAGCAGTGTGCCTGATCCTGCTGCTGGGTCATAACATGTCACATTTTTTACCTTGCCCTGTTGATCCTTAGGGACAAGAATCTCTGCCATAATTCGTGCTACTGCATGAGGGGTATAATATTCAGCATATTTACCACCACTATTTGAGTTATAGTCTTTAACCAAATATTCAAAAATAGAAGCGTAAAAATCGAACTTCTGATCAAAAATACGTTCAAAACTAAATTCAACTAACTCGTTAATAATAGCCTTACAAAACTCATCACGTTTTGAAGGATTACTAATAAATTGGCTAAGTTCATCAAATAACTTAATTTTTACGCTACCATCTGTTTGGACTGCAAAAATCTCATTATTCTGAATAGAAATATCTCTTAACGTATCATCAAAGAGTTTAGAAAAATCTGGTTCATTCTGTTGGCTAAATAGATAACTAATAAAGTGTTGAGGCTTAAGAATCGCAGTATCTGCAGGCATCTGTAATGCAAGCATTTCTAACTCGTCATCAGACATTCTTGAGAGCACATCTTCCCATTTTTTAGCTTGGGCTAAATTAGAATCAACTTTTTTTGCTTCATAAGCAAATTTATCATTTAGAAACTTATACAAGAAAGTCTGCGTGATAATTTTAAATTCATTACCATCATTACCAAGTCCATAGTTGGCACAGATAGCTTTTAAACCATCAATAAGTTCTCTAACTTTTTGCTGAAACTGAATTTCTACCATTGCCCTGAACCACCATTGAACTCTTTGAGGTACTCATTTACCACAAGTCGATTAATATACCTTGTTGTCGTTGGATTTAATGCAATGTTCTGTTCATTTTTAAATCGCTTGATAATATTTGGCATCATCACTCTAGCAAAATATGCTTCATTATCTAATACGTTTTCACTATCTAAAACACGTTCGTCTGCATCCTGTTTAAGTCCAATCAAAGCTTCATGGATTTGCCTTTCTGATTTAGAAATCCCCCCTTGTTCATGCAATCTTTTATGAACCCGAGTAAACTTAACATCCCCTTTATACTTATCACTCAATTGCTTATTTGCACGATTTAGTTCTTTAATCCTTTCATGAATCTTTTCGAGTGTGCCTATGTTAGTCACCATTTCTTGTTGAGTAACTTCACTCAGTTTTTTCTTTTTAAATAAGCGCTCTAGCTCTTCTTTTAAGCTGATAAATTTTTCATCTTGCTGATCGAAATTACTAGCTAAAGCCTCTCTTGTTTTACGCAAAGTATCTTTCAGTTGATCTGCTAGAACCAACTCTTCTTCAGCAATTTTCTTAAACTTAAAAATCACGTCTTCAAGAGCTAAATTCAATAGATTCGTTGTGTCTTCACCATTTTCAATACTTTCTTTTAAATTGAGCATATCTAAATGATTACTTACTTCTCTAAACATGATATTAATTTTTTCAAAATCTAAAGATCGAAGTTGCTCATAGTCCGCTTGTAACCGCATGAGGTTATATAAGCTTTTTGCATCAGCTAAGCTTTTCTTAAGTTCTAATACTTGTTTACGGTCAGCAATTTTTTGGATTTGCTCTGAGAAATTTTCCATATTCTCCGTATCGAAACGGAATAACAAATCTTTTAATTGATTAATTTCTTCATCAATTTCTTCTTTAGATTTAAACAGATGGGAATAACTTTCCATCTCATCACCTAATTCTGCCTGTAACTCCTCAAAATAGGCCTTATTTGTTGCATCGAATTCTTGTCTAATATCTGCAAAGTCAACAACATAACCATACCTAAAACCTTTGTATGTACGGTTCACACGAGTTAGTGACTGAAGTAAGTTATGCTCTCGAATCACACGACCAATATAAAGCTTCTTTAAGCGGGGAGCATCAAAACCTGTTAGCAACATGTTATAGACAAACAGTAAATCTATTTTCCCTCCTTTAAAAGCATCAATCCAATCTTTACGCTCTTGTTTATCACCTATATCATGTAAAATAAGTGCAGCAGATTTAACTTTATTTTTTTCTCTTATATGCTCCGTATAAGCTATATCAGTGATAACAGCATCATTCTCTTTTTTATATTTTGTATTAAATATCTCGAACATTTTTTTTGCTTGTTCTGAGCTGTCACAGATTACCATTCCACCTATTGTTGAATCGTTACAAGCCCCACGACTATTCTCAAAATCTTGAATAATGTAATCGAGCATTGGTTCTACAAAAGTTGGATGTGCATAAATTATTTTTTTATCTACATCCCCCTGCCTAACTTCTGCTTGCGCCAATGCCTCTTGTAATGCAATTTTGTAGTTTGTTTGGATATCTTCTCGAATCAAACGCAATGTATAACCATCAGCAATCGAAGCATTGTAGTAATACTTATGGATGTAATCTCCAAACAACGAACGAGAGTTATAATCTGTTCCCAGTAATGGTGTGCCTGTGAGACCTATTTTGATTGCATTACGGTCTGATACATCTAAGTTTGCAAGAAAACTACCTTTGGGATTATAGCTGCGATGTACCTCATCTAAGAAATAAACACGCTGAATCTCAACACTATAATCCTTTGTTGAAACAATTGATGGATCATCTGCAAACTTTTGGATATTGATTACAGTAATCTCTGGCTTCCCACTATTATTGTGAATGACCTTAGTCGCCTTGATATCTTTAGTGAATTCATCTCTAGAGTTAATAGTGTGTACAACCAGCCCACGACTAGCAAATTCACTCTGTGCTTGTTGAAGTAAATCAAGGCGATCTACAATGAAATAAAATTTAGGGATTACGTTGTTTCGTTGGTAATAATCAGTCAAGAACTTTACGTTATAATAAGTTAGTGCTGTCTTACCACTACCTTGGGTATGCCAAATAATTCCTTTCCGAATTCCTTCATCAAGTTTTCTTTCAATTGCCTTAGTTGCGAATAGTTGTGGATAGCGCATGATATGCTTTTGCACACCATTTTCTGCTTCTACATAAGCAATTGAATAACGCAGCATAAACACTAAACGCTCTTTACTAAGCAAAGAAGTACAGATTCGATTAGTAGGGCGATTATGATCTTTATTTGTAATAAATTCAGGGCTATTTCTGATAACTTCTAAGTTATTATCCTTAAGGACTCGAATCTCTTCTGCTTCATTTAAAGGACTCAATAAATGAGTTAAATTGAATATCTCTTCTTCTCGGAAATAGTTAAAACTCGGTTCGTGATAAGACGGTGTTGCATAAAAGGCACCCATAATTGGTTGAATAGCATCATCGTCATACTCCATATTATTTGAAAAGATCATAAACTGTGTGATGTTGATGAATCTTTTAAATTTAGAATTTTGGAATCGCTTACTTATTCTGTCTCGTTCAGCTAAGACACCATCTTTATTATTTGGTTTTTTGACCTCAATAAATACTAAAGGCATACCATTCAATAAAATAGTAATATCAGGGCGAAATTCGTCATCTCCATTTTGACAAGTTAGCTCTGTAACAACATTAAAAGTGTTGTTATTTATATCTTCAAAATCAATTAACTTTATTCCAGAGCGATTAACCAACTTATTAAAAAAGCCTTTACCTAGATCTTCGTTATCCAAATTTAGCTTAAGATCTTGTAATTCCCTATAAATATCATCCTTATCAAAAGAGGGGTTAATCCTACTAATTGATTCAATGAAGATGTCTGGAAAAATATTAGATTCCATATCCCATATATGTTCTTTTAAAGAAAGATATTTATAACCCAGCCTTGTTAAATGAAGAATTGTTGGAATTTTTACACGAGCATCTTCATTAAACTTTCGCACGTAAACCTCTTCTTTTAAGATTTATAAAGTATTAAAGATAATGATATCACTATTAATTTTTAATTTAAAAACTGAGGATATATTTAAATAAAAAAACCAATTTAAATGCTATTTAAAATGCTAATAAAAAACCCCGAAACTTACGTTTCAGGGCTTTTTCGAATCTTGGTGGAGATGGCGGGAGTTGAACCCGCGTCCGCCAGCACTACGCTCGAGAATACTACATGCTTAGATATCGTCTATTGTTTTAACACCAAGTGACCCGACGAACAGGGTACAAGGTGCGATCCTCTAAGTTTGGTATAAAGCCCCGAGGCTTGACTCTATACGGACTTGTGTGCGTGCGCTACGGTCGGGTTCCTAAACCACAAGTATTCTAGGAAGCGGACAAACTGCCCTTAGGCAGCTAGAGCGTAAGTTTCGTCGTTTGCGACTATTAAAATGCAAATTTTATTTACGAGAGAAAATGCGCTCTCGGCATGCATCTATGAGTTTCATCACCGGCGTCGAAGCCAATAACATCCCCATGAATGTCTGAACATCATAGCATAACTAAAATAAAATGCTGTGCAATTTATCAACAGTCTGCTACTGATGAACATATTTACATAATGGAGAGCCTTTTGTTTTTTTCAAGGGCCACATAAAAAAGCTGCCAAAAATGACAGCTTTTTTTAAAGTTTGCTCTATAAAGCACCATTGCCTAACACAATCCCTTCACGGCGTGGGTCTACTCCACCTGCGTATTTACTTTGATTATTTATATTTACTTTCATAATCGTTGAAATACCGCTGGTTTGCGCAGTGTTAGAGATGCCATGCCCTTTTGCTTTTAAACCTTCAATCAGGTCAACTAAGGAAAGCTGCACATTCGAGCTATCTACATTGGTGTTTTTACTATTGGTCGCACCAAAGTTAACAAGTGAAGTGGCCTGCTGTGCATTTAAATTCCAGTCCAGTGCACCCACCAAAGTTTTAACCACATATTGAATGATCGTGCCGCCACCTGGTGAACCTGTTGCCATATAAAACTCATCTGGCGTGGTGCCTTTAAACACTAAAGTTGGCGCCATAGTACTACGTGGGCGTTTGCCCCCTTCTACACGGTTGGCAACTGGTGCCCCAGTGCTGTCATAAGGGTTCGCACTAAAGTCAGTTAACTGGTTTGACAGCAAGAAACCATCCACCATGTGGAATGAACCCATACTCGATTCAACAGTCGATGTCATTGAAACCACATTGCCATAGGCATCTACAATCGTGAACTGAGTCGTACCATGTTCAACAGTCGTGTCGACACCTGCTGCTGTATTGAAATTACCCGCTGGAGCAACGCCCATACTTTGGTTCGGGTTAATTAGTGCTGCACGTTGTTTTAAGTAATTTTTATCAATAAAGCTTGCAATACCCTGTGCCGGCAAACGAACAAAGTCGGTATCTGAGACATATTTGTCACGGTCGGCGTAGGCCAAACGCTCTGCTTCAGACACTAAATGCACGCCCATGACATCAGGTACACCACCTTCATTTTCAGGGTTTTTAGGTGGATAGAGCGACATATCAAAGTTTTCTAAAATACCCAGCGTTTGCGCAACTGCTATCCCTCCCGAAGATGGAGGTGGCATGGTACATACATAGTAACGGTCACGGTACGTCGTACAAATCGGGTCGCGTTTTTTAACCTGATAGTTCGATAAATCCTGCAAGGTCATCAAACTTGGGGTAATTGGAGTCCGTGCTGGGTCATCACCCACGGTTTGCCCTGCTTTTGCCACAATGGCTTGCGCAATCGGCCCAGTGTGTAATGCATTTGCTCCCTGTGAAGCCAGTGCTTCAAGTGTTCTGGCATAGGCTTTATTGGTCATGGTCTCGCCGACTTTACGTGGTGATCCATCTGGGTAGAAATAGGTTGCCATCGCATTTGCATCAAGTGCTAAATTGCTTGCATTACTTGCAATGGCATCTGCCAAACGCCCCGGAATACGAAAACCGTTATCAGCCAAACCAATCGCTTCACCAAAAAGCTGTTTCCATTCAAGCTTGCCATGTTCTTTTTGTGCTTGTTCAAGCAAACGCATCACACCCGGCACACCAATCGAGCGACCACTACGGCGCGCACTTGGTACAGGCGGAGGTGAATTGGGGTCATATATATTTTGGCGAATTAAATAAAATTCGTTGGCTGCTGCTGGTGCGGTTTCACGGCCATCATAAGCCGTGACCTGTTTGGTTTTGGCATCGTAATACATCATAAAACCACTACCGGCAATGGTACTCGACTGTGGCTCGACCAAACCAAGTACGGCTTGTACTGCTACGGCTGCATCGACTGCACTACCGCCTGCTTTTAACACATCACAACCTGCTTTTACCGCAAGTGGCGTGTTTGCCACCACCATATATTTATCTGCGTATTTAACCGTGTTACCGAGTCTATAACCCGAAGCACCCTCTGGCGCGGCGGGGTCACCATTTTGGTTTGAACCAACCACCACGCTTGAACCGTCTTGGGCCAGTTTGTTACAACTGGTCGGGTCATTATCTACAATTAAATTGGGCGGGGTTGTATTTGAATCATCCTTGGGCTGATCTGACGAGGAGTCATCTCCACATCCTTGTAATAAACCGACTGCTAATAAACTACTGAACAAAAATGAATATCTTTTATTCACGTGATAACTCCAATATATACGCCTGCCTATCCATGCAATTGCCATGCAAGCTTCTTTGTTTTCAGGTCTTCAGTTTTTTAATCTTTGATAAAAATAAAGTTTTAATAATATTAAATGATTAAGGGTGTTTATTTTGTGCCCTGTGTTATGTCTCCTTGCTTGATATCACACTCTTTTATAACTGATTTGCCCAATTCTGGCATGCTTTATTTCTTTAAATACAGGCAAAATCTGCTATTTATAAACCCACTCATTTTTTAGCAGGCCTAAAAAAAGCACCTCCGAAGAGATGCTTTTTGATGATTAGTGAGAAGGCATACCGCTGACCTGTTTGGGTTTTGGACACAGCCAAATGACCAGTCCCGCAAAGACAAACACAATCGCAAATAGCAAAAATACATGGTTTGCCGACATGGTAATAGCTTCTTTATCGACAAGGTTAGAAATAATTCCTAAGGTCGAGTCAGTCGTAAAACCATTTTGCAGAAGGTTGTTTTGTACTTCAGTCGGGTTCAGGTTTGATACCATTTCACTACGTGCAACTTTGGCATGGTCGTCCCATACGGTCACTGCAATTGAAGCGCCAATCGCCCCTGCCATGGTTCTCAAGAAGTTCATAAGGCCCGCAGCAGATGCAATCTCTTGCTGGAGTACCGAACCAAGCGCAATATTCGACAATGGAATAAAGAAGAATGGTACAGCAAAACCTTGCAAAATTTGCGGCCAAGCCAGTGCCATAAAGTCGGCATCTGTGGTCCAGAATGCCCGCATTAAGGTCACTATACCCAGTAAAATTAAACCGAAACTCGCCAGTGCGCGTGGGTCATGTTTAGTCGAAAGCTTTGCCACAATCGGTGACATGGTCAAACTACCAAAGCCCATGGTTGCGGTTAAATATCCGGCCCACGTGGCAGTGTAGGAAAGGTTCATTTGCAGCCACTGTGGAATCAGTACAATGCTGCCAAAGAATGCTCCAAAGCCGAGCGACAAGGCCAGTACTGAAATTGCAAAGCCCCTATGCCTGAAGACTTTGACATCCACGACAGGATGCTTATCGGTCAGCTCCCATATGAGGAACACCACAAAGCCTATGGCGGCAGTTAAGCCTAATACCACAATACTGGTGCTATTAAACCAGTCGCGTTCGTGCCCTAAATCGAGCATGAGCTGTAGTGCACCAATCCACAGAATTAACAGACCTAAACCAACGGTATCAATTCTTAAAGAAATGGTTTCTGTTTCAGCCACTCTTAACAAGCGCATTGCTGCTAATACGCAGACAATACCAACCGGTAAGTTAATAAAGAAGATCCAGTGCCAAGACAGATTATCACTAATCAGACCACCCAAAATTGGTCCTAAAATTGGTCCGACGACTGTGGTCATTGCCCATAGACCCATTGCCTGTGCATGCTTTTCTTGAGGGAAAATACGCATAAGCAAGGTTTGGCTGAGTGGCATAAGTGGACCACCACAAAGGCCCTGCCCAATACGGAAAAACACCAACATTTCTAAAGATGTTGCTAAACCACACAAGAAAGAAAAGACCGTAAAGCCAATTAAACCAAATATAAAGACCCGCACCGTTCCAAAGCGGCCTGCTAGCCAGCCTGTTAAAGGTACACAAATCGCTTCTGCAACTGCATATGAAGTAACGACCCATGTGCCTTGTGTACTTGAAACAGCAAGGTTACCGGTAATATGTGGTACAGAGACGTTGGCAATGGTCGTATCAAGCACGACCATAAAGTTCGACAAGGCAATAACAAACGCTGCCAGTAATAAACGGCCACCGCTTAACTCGGCAAAAGGTGTTTGCGTTTTCATAAGCGTTTACTTCGCAGATAAGTCGACTTTTGCTTCCATCGACAAGCCAACACGTAGTGGGTGTTCAGCAAGTTCTTTCGGGTCAAGTGCAATACGAACCGGTAAGCGTTGAACCACTTTAATCCAGTTACCTGTTGCATTTTGAGCCGGAATTAAGGCAAAGGCAGAGCCTGTACCACCAGAGAAGCCTACCACTTTGCCGTGATATTCAACGTCATCGCCATATAAATCTGAAGTCAGTGTCACGGGTTGACCTGGACGGACTTTTTTCAACTGACTTTCTTTAAAGTTAGCGTCTACATATAACTCGTTCAGCGGCACAATCATCATCATGCTGGCACCCGGTGCAACGCGTTGTCCAACTTGAATATTACGACGGGTAATTACACCATCGACTGGGGCACGAATGACCGTACGTTCTAAGTCAAGCTGAGCTTGTTCAACATGCGCTTGTGCAACTTGTACATCTGGAGTCGATGTTTCACTTACACCCTGAATTAAAGCTTCGTTTGCAGCTAAAGTACTTTCAGCAGCTTTACGGCTTGAAGACGCTTGCGCTAAACCAGCTTTGGCAAGCTCTAGCCCTGCTTTAGCTGTTTCAACCGCACTTTGTGCTTTAGTCAGTTCTTCTTTAGACACTGCACCAGAAGCAGCAAGCTGCGCACGGCGGTTTAACTCTAAAGTAGCTTTGTCGTAGTCGGCCTGTGCTTGTGCAACTTGTGCTTTGGCACTGTTAATTTCGTCGGCACGAACTACAACTTGAGAATTTAATGAACTACTGTTTGCCGCAGTCTGTTTGTATTGGCGTTTTGCTTTAGCAAGTTCAGCCTCGGCTTGAGCCAATGCAATTTTGGCATCACGGTCATCAATACGAACCAGCACATCACCCCGATGTACTGTTTGAGTATCATTTACCAAAACCTGAGCGACCTGACCGCTCACCATTGAGGTAATTTGCGCGGTTTCTGCACCGACATAAGCATTATCTGTACTCACCGAGTGATTTAAAAATAATGCCCAAATTGCATATAAAATAGCGGCGATCAATAAAATCAGCGCAAAAAAACCAAGAAATTTTTTGCGCTTGTTTTGGTTGTTGTCATCCGAGGCAGATGTTGTTGGCACTGTTTCTTGTACATTGCTTTGTGCATCAGTCATGGTATGTTCCTAAAGATGAGTTGGCTTTGCCATCAATCTCGCACTACACCTTGTTATAGAGTTTTTATTATTCTATGAACAAGACATATCGCATTGTCAAAGCAGTCAATTTTAACGCTAAAACCTCATGATATGAGAATAAAAAAATATAACTCATGCGTTCGTTCTAATTAAATTAATGTTTATCTCAAGATTTTTATGAAAATTCCAGCTTTTCAAGCACTAAAAAAAGCGCACATGGCGCTTTTAAAGTGTTCAATTCATCGCCTAATAGGCATATGAAGCGATACCCGCAGCGATGGCTTTATCTTCATCATTGACCATCGTCATACGCATAGTGCAGCCCTTACGACCTAAACGTAACACTTCCGCGCGTGCAATAAAATACTTACCGCGTCCCGGCGCTAAATAATCTACACGCATATCAACGGTTGCCAATCGCGATACTTGCTTAATAGTCTCAGGCAGAGTTTCAGGTGTTGAACGGCGATAGAGATGTTCCATTGCCACAATTCCACCAATACTATCGAGCAAAGTTGCAGCAACGCCGCCATGCAAAATCTGAAATGCCAGATTACCAATCAGGTTAGGTTGCATCTCGATATAGCCTTCAATGTGGCCATCTACCACACGCATAATCATTCCACTATGCTTAAAAAAAGGAGAGCTATTAAACGCCTTACATAATTGGCTGAGCACCACATTTAGGTCAGTTTTTGCACCTAATTGTATGTTCCCCGTCCAATTTTTCTTTTCATCACTCATACGTTGCCTAAATTTAAAAGCATGATAAACACCCATAATTTTGTACAAATACAGCATTATGGGGCTACAATACAGCAGTCGGTTGACAGTAATGGAATATCCGCCAACCTATCCTAGTGTAATACCGAACATCGAGATTGTTATGACTTATACGTTCAATCGTCCTGCATTTCCAGCTACTCGCATGCGCCGTATCCGTAAAAATGACCAGTTGCGTGCGATGGTCAGCGAAACACAGCTCACTACCAATCACTTGATTTATCCAGTATTTGTATTACCAGGACAAAATCAGACCCAAGATATTCCAAGTATGCCGAACATTCAGCGTTTGTCGGCAGATTTGTTACTGAAAAAAGCTGAAAGACTTCTAGAATTGGGCGTATCAAAACTGGCTCTTTTTCCAGTTACCCCGCAAGAAGATAAAAGCCTCACCGCAGAAGCTGCATGGCACGAAGATGGTTTAGTACAAACCACCTGCCGTTTGCTTAAAAAAGAATTACCAGAAATGGTGTTAATCACTGATGGTGCTCTCGACCCATACACGACGCATGGTCAAGACGGCATTATTGATGAAACTGGCTATGTGCTAAACGACGAGACTGTAGAATGCTTGATTAAACAAGCCTTAAGTCACGCAGAAGCAGGTGCCGAAGTGATTGCTCCAAGTGACATGATGGATGGCCGTATTGGCGCAATTCGTCAAGCTTTAGAAGCCAATGGTCACATCTACACCAACATCATGGCCTACTCTGCAAAATATGCATCTAGCTTCTATGGTCCGTTCCGTGATGCTGTTGGCTCTGCATCCAACCTAAAAGGTGGTAATAAATATAACTACCAGATGGACTTTGCCAACCGTGCCGAAGCATTACATGAAATCGCGCTTGATATTCAAGAAGGCGCTGACATGGTGATTGTAAAACCGGGCATGCCATATCTGGATGTGGTACGTGAAGTGAAAGATACCTTTGGTATTCCGACATTCATTTACCAAGTGAGTGGTGAATACGCAATGTTAGCTGGCGCAATTCAAAATGGCTGGTTATCAGACTCTGTGATTTTAGAATCACTGATGTGCTGCCGCCGCGCTGGTGCAGACGGAATCTGGACTTACTTTGCAGAAACCGCTGCTGAAAAACTCAAGGAAATGAACTAAGTTCGCAGAGAAAGGATAACACTGCATGCATATTGCAATCATTGGCGCGGGCATAAGTGGATTAATGTCTGCGCTGGAGTTGGTTGAACAAGGCTGTACCATCAGTATTTTTGATCAACAACAAGCGGGACAAGCAGCCTCTTGGGCTGGCGGAGGCATTCTCTCTCCGATGTACCCGTGGCGCTATGTGCATGCAGTGAACCAACTTGCTCAATTTGGTAAAGCCTCTTATCAAGCATGGAACCAAAAGCTCTACCCTATTACAGGGATTGATTTTGAAATCCATGACACAGGCATGCTAATTTTTGATGAAGAAGATTTTGACGTTGGTTTGTCCTACGCAGAGCAACATCAAGAACCGATGCAACGCTGCGAATATTTACAGCGAGATGCGTTAGAGCAAGTCAATCCGCATATCTCTGATCATTTTCAAGAAGCCATTTATTTTCCTGAACTGTCTAATATTCGCAACCCGCGTGTATTACAGTCCCTGATTAGCTATTTAAAACAACATCCAAATGTTGAGTTTTTTGAGCACTCTGCTGTTAAAAAACTGATTCAACAAGGTGATGCCATACAAGCACTCCAAACCGAAGACGGTCGCAAACATACAGCAGACCATTTTGTAATAACTTCAGGCGCTTGGAGCCATTACTGGAACTCACAATTACAACTCGAAATTCCAGTCGAACCTGTGCAAGGTCAGATGCTGTTATTTAAAACCCCTGCTCACTGGCTACCGACCATGTGTATGAATCGAGTCATGTATCTGATTCCACGTATGGACGGTCATATTGTGTGTGGATCAAGCATGGCACATCGTGGTTTTGACACGTCTACCGACGAAACCACCCAGCACAATATTTTAGAAGCGTGTTTAGAAATGGTGCCTGAACTGGCCGATTTCCCGATTGTACAGCGCTGGGCAGGCCTCAGACCAAGTTCACCAAATGGCGTTCCCTACATTGGCAAAATGCCTGAAATGGATAACCTCTGGGCAAACTTTGGTCATTTTAGAAATGGGTTATGTATGGGCGCAGGCTCTGCGCAATTGCTCCGTCAGCTTATGCTGGATCAACCGACATTAGTGGATGCCAAAGCATATTCTCCAGAGCGTTTGCAAAATAAAATCTTAGCCTGACGCCAATATATTCTCTAAAGCCATTTTTAATTGAGGATAAGCAAACTCAAATCCTTCTGCTTGTAAGGCAGCGGGTTTAACGTATTGCCCATTCAAAATCAATTGCGACTGTTCCCCTAACAAACAGCGAAAAACTGTGCTTGGTGCTGACAACATTGGTTTCTTATTGAGTACCGCAGCAGCTTGCTCAACAAATACCTTTTGAGTCACGTTTTCTGGTGCCACGACATTATGAATTTGAGCAGATTGAGGATGCTTAAATATAAACTCGATGGCATTTAATACGTCTTCAATATGTACCCAAACCACAGGCTGACGTCCGTGACCAATTTGCCCCACTAAATTGAGTCGAATAGGAAATAACATTTTAGGCAAAATGCCACCACCCTTACCAAACACTACACCTAAGCGAATAATTTTAGTGTTTTGCTGAGCGTCTGCTAAAGCTGCTTGTTCCCATTCTTGGCAAAGTCGAGATATAAAAATAGGTTGTGGTGGGCTTTGTTCGGTGCACACCTCTGCCCACTTTTCTTGATCGTCTATACCGTAATAACCAATGGCCGAACCCGAGACAATCACTTCTGGAAAAATTTCAGATTGTTTGAGCCATGCATATAACTTTCGGGTCGTGTTTACTCGACTTTCAATGAGTTGTTTTTTACGTGACTCGGTCCAGCGTTTCTCACCAATATTTGCCCCAGCCAAATTCACTACATAGTCAATTTGACGTGTCGAAATATCTTCAAACTTTTGTACCCACTGTAAGGCAGGATGGTCAGATTCCTTTCCAGCCTGCCGTGTCACAGCAATCACGTTATAATTTTTTTGTAATAGGAACTTAATTAAATGTGTTCCGATAAAACCACTAGCACCAGTGATTAATACATTCTTATTCATATTTCCTCCAAAACGAGGACGGCAGTTTTATTTCATTATATAAGGATCATTTAGATCTAATCTTAGCTGTTTTTGTAGTGTTCTATTGCACATTCAACATTTTGTCTGCCATGCGCTGTGCCTGTTTGCCATAGAACCAGTAAGTAATTAAATAAAGCGGAATAGCCAACATTAAAATCATAATCACCATAATACTTAAGAACTGAGGCTGCTTGAGGTAAAGCATAAAGTTTTGCAAAATCTCAGGGTCTTGTCTTGAAAATAAAAACAGACCAAACAAAACACCACACAAGTTATAGCCCCAAAAAATCAGGGTAAAGCCTAAAGTAAATTTCTTTTTTTCTGGTACAGTCGGAGCACGGCGTTCTTTTTTTAAAAATCTAAACAAGACAAAAATCATTGCACCTAAATATGGAACGGCTGTTAAAATACCACCTACACTCGCTGGCAATAGTGCTGCAACTACACCGACTATTAAGGTAAGTACGATGCATATAGCAAAAAACCAGAGAAAGTAAGAACGTAATTTGGTCATATTTTTGCCTAATTTATGGGTTCAAAAAATAATTATAAATTTTTTTCGATTTTTTTTCATTTTTCTGTCAACCAATCCGAATCTCTCGACGTTATATAGGGTAACAAGGTCGCAGCAACCGAATACTTCCTTTGCACGGCATCCGCAAAATTGTTTCGGTGACCTTTCATTACGACTCTTTCTTCCTTCAGATTAGGTTTTGTTAGCAGCCAAACCCTTGATGAAGTCTTTGACCGACGATTCTCTCATCACTCGAATCGTCGGTTTTTATTTTCTAGCACGTTCATTTTACGCTCAACATACACAATCGTTATTTCATAGCCATGAAAGCCATGCCTATACTTTTTACACCATAAAAATATGTTTTAAATAATATGAACAACATTGCCTATTTTGAAATCCAGTCTTCAAACCCTGCCCGCGATGCGCAGTTTTACCAAGCTGTGTTTGGCTGGCAATTTAAACTCGATGAAAATTTACCGATTGAATATTACCGTATCGAAACGCCATCAATAATGGGTGGACTATTAAAACGCCCTGCCCAAACGCCTCCAATGGAATATGGCACCAATGCATTTACCTGTTCGATTCAAGTCAAAAACTTCGATGAAGTAGCTTCAAAAATTTTAGCGCAAGGTGGTATTGTCGCGATGGATAAATTCGCGATTCCCGGTCGTGCTTGGCATGGTTATTTTGTCGATTTGGATCACAACGTTTTTGGTATTTTTCAGGTCGATGAAAATGCAGCCTAAAGATCTTATTTAACGGCTCTATTTATTTTTTAATGTATAGCCACCACCTTTTTATCGGTGGCTATTTCATATTGATTATTCGGCAAAGCTAAAGCTGGCTTCACATGTAATTGGAAAATTTACCGAATTGGCAATCATGCATTCATGATGCGCTTCTTCATGCAATTTTGCAGCAAGCTCTGGGTCAGCACCTTTTTCTAAAACAACCTCGGGCCTTAAAATAATTTGGGTAAAGTGACCGCGTTTAACTGGATCTACATCTTCCATAAAGCCAAGTGCATGATCGACATAACTCAACACATGAATATGATTGACTGCACACAGGTGTAAATACCAAAGCTTATGACAAGCTGAAGCAGAAGCCACCAATAAATCTTCTGGATTCCATCTGGTCACATCGCCCAAATAAGCAGGGTCTGATGAACCTTGAATAGTAACTTTTTGAGGATGTTGAATACTAAAATCGCGTTTATATGAACGATAAGATGAAGTACCTGTACCCGTATTGCCTTCCCACTGTATTTTTACTTCATATTTATGAATGGTCATTTTGTTCTCAAAGTTCATGGTTTAAGTCGATAGTAACAAAGCAGAGCTTAAGGAGACAAAATAATTCAGATTTCATTGCTGGCTTAAATAACGAGCACTTTAAAATGTCTTGATAAAATCTCCTGCCAATTTATGCTAACGTATCTGTGTTTATTTTGGCTTGATGTCTGTTTCTATGTCCGTACATTTTCTACATACTTCTGACTGGCATTTGGGGCAGTTTTTTTATAATCATTCACGCCACTACGAACACCAACAATTTTTAAGCTGGTTACTCACTCAAATTCAAGAAAAACAACCGCATGCCCTACTCATTGCTGGCGATATTTTTGATGTCATTAACCCAGGTTCTCAAGCACAAAAACAACTCTACCAATTTTTAGCAGATGCACACCGTATTGCACCACACATGCAAACACTCATGATTGCGGGTAACCATGACTCAGGCTACCGTATTGAACAGGTCGAGCCACTATTAGAAAAATACAACGCAAAAACCGTGGGCGTGGTTCGCTGGAATGAAGACAAAACCCTAGACCTCGATCGACTACTTTTACCTATTTATAATCAAAATCAAGATATTGTAGCGTGGTGCCTTGCCTTGCCTTTTTTACGCTCGGCCGAAATTACGGGCTTTAATGAACATACCACTAACAGTAAAAATGCGATTGCCTATTTGCACCAGCAACTCATTGCAGAAGCCAAACGTCGTAAAACACCAGACCAAGCCCTTATTTTAATGTCGCATGCCCACATGCAAGGTGGAGAAACATCTGACTCTGAACGTCCAATTATTATTGGTAATGAAGAGGCACTTTCAACGACGTTGTTTGAAGATGCTGTTGACTACGTGGCTTTAGGGCATCTACATAAACCACAAAAAGTGGGTCAGCCGCACATTCGTTATAGTGGCTCGCCAATTCCGCTTTCTTTTAGTGAAATTAACTATAAACACCAAGTGGTTGAAGTCAAAATTGACCCAGCTCAAGAGACAGACAACCGTTTGCAATTTGAAGCTGTCGAAATTCCACGTTGCATACAATTGCACCGTATTCGTGGTGAATTAAACGAAGTGCTGCAACAACTCAAAGCATTGCCAAACGGTGTGATTGAGAATATTGACCACCGTGAATATGTCGATATTGAATATTATAGTTTAACGCCACCACAGCCGAATTTACGTCAGCAGTTTGAAGCGGCTCTACCACCTGACCGCTACCGTTTAGTACGTATTTCACGTCAATATGTGAATAAAGACACCACCGATTCAAATACCACTCAGCAAATCGCTCTTGAACCACCAACACCAGAAAAACTCTTTCAAAATATCTGGGAAAAACAAGGTTACAGCGCCGATGATGCGGTCTTAAAAGATTTTCTGAGTCTGGTACAAGAAGCACAAAAAAATCTTGAAAATGATGCAACCCCTTAAGGATATGTCATGAAAATTTTATCCATTCGAATAAAAAATCTGGCATCTCTTTCTGATGAACACTTTATTGATTTTGAAAGTGCCCCTCTAGCCCATGCGGGTCTCATTGCGATTGTGGGGAAAACGGGTGCAGGTAAGTCGACCATTTTAGATGCCATGTGTCTGGCTTTGTTTAATCGGGTGCCTCGCTTGAAAGACAGTGATGGCAAATTAAAAGATGTTGATGGTTCAGAGTTACTCACTAACTCACCTTTGACTGTATTACGCCGTGGTACAGGACATGGTTTTGCTGAGCTTTGCTTTATTGCACAAGATCAAAAACGCTATTTGGCACGTTGGGAAATTAAACGTGCCCGTGAAAACCCAAATGGTAAATTACAAAGTGTACAGCGCCACTTAAAATGCCTGACCGATGGCGTGGTACTTGCCGACAAAGCCAAAGCAGTTGATGAAAAAGTTAAACAAATTACACAGCTTTCTTTTGAACAATTTACGCGTGCCGTATTACTTGCCCAATCAGAAGTAACCGCATTTTTAAAAGCACGAGATAGCGAACGCGGTGAGTTACTCGAGTACCTAACTAACTCCAGCATTTTCGCCAAAATTGGTGAGCTGGCTTTTCGTAAAACCGCAGATATTGCAAAGCAGCGTAAACAGCTTGAAGAGTTCTTAGGCCACATTGAAATTTTGTCTGATGAAGAGATTGCAGCTTTTACTGCACAATATCAGCAAGCTGAACAAAATCATCAACATTTAGAACAACAAAAAAATATCTTAGACAAACAGCAACAATGGTTTGAGCGTAAGGCAAAACTTGAGCAAGAAGTTCAAGCTAAACAGCAACAGTTTCAAGCACAGCAAAATCATCATCAACAATTGGCTGGTGAGCGTGAGCAATTAAAACGACTCGAAGTTTTCTCTGAAATACGACCACAAGTTTTTCAGCAAGCTCAAAATTTACAAACACTACAACAGCTTGAGCCTCAAATTCAGCAAGCTCAAACCAAGTTTAATGAGTTGGTTCAAATTTTTGAAACGGGACAAAAACAATATCAACTTGCAGAGCAAGAGCTCAAACAAACGCTCGACTTTGAGCAACAGCATCAACACGCTTTAAATCAAGTTCGACAGTCCATTCAAGAACGTGCTTTTATTGCCGATGAATATAAAAAGTGCAAAGAAAAAAGACATGTACTTGAACAAAAACTGAGTCCACTGCACCAGCAGCAAAATACTGTGCAACAGCAGATTACACAGCTTGAGCAGAACAAAATTCATTTACAACAGCAGCTGATCCAGACTCAGCAATATGCGGTATTAGACAAAGGCCTTTCAGCACATCTGCATCAGCTCGGGCAATTTATTCAAAATTACCAAGCGATTGAACAACAGCTTGGCAATCCTACCCTTGCCCGCCAAAAATTATCGGAAGCTAAAAGTGAACTCGAACAACTCACAGCTTCACTCGGCACAGTTGAACAAATTGAGTTAAAGCTTGAACAGCAGCGTAAAGATAAAGATCAGAAACTTGTTCAAGTCACGCAGTTAGATCTGATTCAACAGAAAATAAAAATTTATCATGAGCTATATGCTGAGCTTCAGCAATTCACCGAAAAACATACTCAAGCCTCCGCGCAAGAAGAGCAACTTAAAACCATTTGCCAGTTAGCTGAACAAGACTACCAAACAGCAAAAACTGAACGTGAAAAGTTACAGCACATCCTGCAACAGCAACGTTTACTACACACCGAAAATATTGAACAGTTACGTGCCAATCTTAAAGAAGGTGAAGCGTGTTTGGTCTGTGGAAGCACCCATCACCCTTACCGTATTGATGACAGTGCAGTTTCTAAGGCCTTATTCGATTTACAGCAACAGCAAGAGCACCAAGCTATTGCACTCGAGCAAACTAAGTTTAATGTATGGCAAACCCAGCAACATGCACTTACTCAGTGCCGGGCCGAGCTTGAACAAGTTCAGAAATACCTAGCTCAACTTCAGGCAAAACAGACGCACTTACAGCAAGAACTTGAGCAGCAATTCAGCCTCAATGAGTTACACATTGAGCTTAATCAAGCTCCTGAGCAGATCTTGCAAACACTTAATGAGCTTAGACAAGCTGCGCAAACTGCTATAAGTTCATTTGACTCAGAAAACTTGCGTTTAACCCAAGCGATTAAACAACACAATCAGCTTGTTCAAACGATTCAACGTAATGAAAGTTTGCTTAATACAGCACAGCAATGGCAACAACAAGTTCAACATATTGTTGAGTGTTTATCTGAAGCCGAACAGCATGCATGGCAGCAGTCGAGTAGCCAAACGGCTAAGCAGACTTGGACTATTCTTGATGCACGCGCTAAGCAGCTTGAGCAACAAGAACAGCTTTCACATCGTTTTGAACAGCAGCAACAAGAACTTAAAATGTTGACTGCTAACTTTGAACAAATGACCAAGCAAATTGATGAGATCGATCAAAATCTCCAAGAGATTACGCTTAAAGGCCAACAAAATAATGAAAAAGCGGTGTCGCTCATTCAGCAAATGACGGGCCACGCTGACATTAAACCGCACGAATGGCTAATTGAGCATGACGTTAAACGTCAGCAACAACAAACGGCGTATCATGAGGCTAAACAACGTTTTGAACAAACCAGACAGCACTTTGAGCAGCAAAAACAGGCGCTCGATCAGCTCAAGCATCAACATCAACACACTGCGGAGTACCAGCAGCAAATTGATGGGCAAATTCAAAACTGGTTAAAAGCCCATGCTGATTTTCAGGCATCTGATCTTACGGCGCTCATGCAAATCAATTCCGCCCAAGAGCAAGACATTCGTAACCGTCTTAATCATGCCGAGCGTTTATTAAGTGAAGCCTCTTCTGCCCTTAAAACCATGCAAGAGCAATTGAGCGAGCACTTACAAACTCAGCCAGATATTGAATATGAAAAGCTTGTTAGCCTTATTCAAGACAATATTGCAGAACTCAAAGCCCAGCTTGAAGTACGTGATCGGCTTAAGCTTAAGCTTGAAGTCCATCAGCAAAATCTGGTTAAACAGCAACAATACGCTGAGCAAATTCAAAATATTCAGCAAGAAGAACATCGCTGGAGCAAAATTTCAGGCTTGATTGGTGATGCAAAAGGTAAAGAGTTCCGCGACTATGCCCAGCAATATCACCTAGATATTTTAGTAGAGCATGCCAACCAACAACTGGCAATGCTGTCTCAACGCTATACACTAAAACGCCTAGATCAGTCTCTAAGTCTTGCGATTATTGACCATGACATGGATGGAGAAACCCGCTCTGTTGCTTCTTTATCTGGCGGTGAGTCGTTCTTAACTGCCCTTGCCTTGTCTTTAGCGATTGCCAATATGGCCTCGGGTTCAATGAAAATTGAATCGCTGTTTATTGATGAAGGCTTTGGTACTTTGGATGCTTCTTCTTTGCACATGGTTATGAATGCTTTAGATCAATTGCAAAATCAGGGTCGTCAGGTCATTCTCATTTCACACATTCAAGAAATGCATGAACGTATTCCTGTACAAATACAAGTGAAACCACTGGGTGCTGGTGCGAGCACCATTGAAGTCGTAGGTTAATTTAATGTAGGTACTTATCTTAAATTTGATTGAATCTTATATAACAAAGGGGCGTATCATTTACACCCCTTTCTTGTATGGTATTGCAATAATTTTTATTTTTAAAACATCAAAAAATTAATTCACACAGAGTACGACAATTGCGAAACCAATACAGTACAGACCAAATAAATGCCAGCGGCCATGTTCTAACCATGAAGACAACCATTTCAATGCCAAAAGACCAGCACCAAAGCTAAAGCACATACCCAACAAGCTTGGAACTATCGAATGAAACACTTGCCCATGAGCAACTGTTTGTAAGCCTTGAGCGTGAACTAAACGATATAATTCTTTTAAAATCACTGCTGGTGTTAATACCACAGCCAACGCAAAACTGAACTCTTCAGCCTTTTGACGAGATACACCTAAAAATAAACCTGTAGATATGGTTGCACCTGAACGTGAAAAACCACGGAAAGGTAAACATAACGCCTGCACTGCCCCAATAATAGAAGCACTACGCAAACTGATTTCACCCTGCTGACCACGATCTAAACGCGAAGATAAAATAATCAGAACACCTGCCGAAATTAGTGCAGCTGCCATGAGTTTTGAGTTACTAAACAAATGCTCAATTTCGAAACTGCTCGCGCCGCCGAAGAATACATGTTTAATAATAGATTGGAGCGCTAAACCAAGTACACCAGTAATTAGGGTTGCCAAAATAATATAGAAGGCTTGTTTTTTAAAACTTTCCCAAGAAGAAAAATAGGTCTTACGCCAAGATTTCCAAAAGTAAACGATCACTGCAAACATCGTACCTGTATGCAACATTACAAGTAAGAATGTCATGTCAGGTGCAGATGGATCATACCCCATTAACTTTTCAGCTAAAATAACGTGTGCGGAACTAGAAACTGGCAATAATTCAGCAAAGCCCTGAATGATTGCCAGAATGAAAACATGCAACAAATCCATACATTACACACTCAAATATTAAAATATCTGGTTTATAAATGAGGAAAATTAAATTTAAATTAACTGATTACAGTTCCACCACAAAATATTTAACTAACCCTTAAAAGTTATTTTTTCTCAATCGGGTCACGCTTACCAAACAAAGCTGTACCTACACGGACCATGGTTGAACCTGCGGCAATTGCGGCATCTAAATCGCCCGACATTCCCATGCTTAATGTATCCCAGTCCTGCGCATGAGCATGTTGCCCTTTCATCTCATCAAATAACTTTTTGGCATCTGCGAAAGCAGCGGTATTGTCTGGTGCCGGAATGACCATTAAGCCACGTAGTTTAATTTTCGGCAGTTGACTAATTTGAGCAACCAATTCAGCAACTTCTTCTGGTGCGCAACCATCTTTGCTGTCTTGCCCATCAATATTCACTTGCAAACAAATATTAAGTGCAGCTTGGTCATCACCACGCTGGTTAGACAATCGCTCTGCAATAATCAAACGATCTATACCATGTACCCAATCAAACTTTTCAGCCAAATGCTTAGTTTTGTTGCGTTGAACATGCCCAATAAAATGCCATTCAATGTCTAAATCATGCAGAGCTTCAATTTTATCTAAAGCTTCTTGTAAATAATTTTCGCCGAATGCCCTTTGCCCTGCTGCATACATTTCACGCAATCTTTCACTTGGATGTGTTTTTGATACGGCTAAAAGTTGCACAGTTTCAGGCGCACGCTGAGCATGTTCACAAGCAGTTCTGATTTGCTGTAATACGTGCTGTCGCGCATCTTGCAGGTAATTCATTGACAAGGTTCTCATTTTCAAAAAACTTTTTTGCTTTTCACCTAAAGCGAAGTGTTGGTAAGCCTCGGTGAAAGCCGTATATTATTCTACAAAATAATGACATATTTTGATTTACTTGGGGAAATTATGGATATTACAGAGCTACTCGCCTTCTCTGTGAAAAATGGCGCGTCCGATTTACACTTATCTGCTGGCATGCCACCAATGATTCGTGTCGATGGTGAAGTTCGTCGTATTAACTTACCAGCCTTAGAACATAAAGATGTCCACCGTCTTGTTTATGACATCATGAACGATAAACAGCGCCGTGACTATGAAGAAAAACTTGAAACTGACTTTTCTTTTGAAGTACCTAATGTTGCACGTTTCCGTGTGAATGCATTTAACCAAAACCGTGGTGCTGGCGCAGTATTTCGTACCATTCCGTCTAAAGTACTCACCATGGAAGATTTAGGCTTAGGTCAAATCTTTAAAGATATTTGCGACTATCCTCGCGGGATTGTACTGGTGACAGGGCCAACAGGTTCGGGTAAATCAACCACGCTTGCGGCAATGATGGACTATATTAATGAAAACCGTTATGACCATATTTTAACGGTTGAAGACCCAATCGAATTTGTACATCAGTCCAAGAAATGCCTGATTAACCAGCGTGAAGTACATCGTGATACACATGGCTTTAACGAAGCACTTCGTTCGGCACTGCGTGAAGACCCCGATATTATTTTAGTCGGCGAGATGCGTGACCTTGAAACTATCCGTTTAGCACTTACTGCTGCCGAAACAGGTCACTTGGTATTTGGTACGCTTCACACCACGTCAGCTGCAAAAACCATTGACCGTGTAATTGACGTATTCCCGGCCGAAGAAAAAGACATGGTTCGTGCCATGTTGTCTGAATCTTTACAAGCCGTTATTTCGCAGACCCTGCTTAAAAAGAATGGCGGTGGTCGTGTGGCAGCACATGAAATCATGATTGGTATTCCTGCCATTCGTAACTTAATTCGTGAAAACAAAGTCGCACAAATGTATTCAGCTATTCAGACAGGTGCCAACCATGGTATGACGACCCTCGACCAAAGCTTAAAAAACTTGGTGTCTCGTGGTGTAATTAGCCCGCAAACGGCTCGTACAGCGGCGAAACAGCCTGAATCATTCCTATAAAAATAACAAAATAGCGAGAATACAATTATGGATTTTAATGACTTGCTCAACCTGATGGTTGAGAAAAAATCATCGGATCTTTTTATTACAGATGGCGTTGCACCATCGATGAAGATTAACGGGCAAATTGTTCCAATTTCAAAAAATAGTCTTTCAGGCGAAGTAATTGGTCAACTCTTACATTCCATCATGAGTGACAAACAGCGTAAAGAATTCGCAGACACTCGTGAATGTAACTTTGCCATTATGAACCGCGATAAAACGGCGCGATTTCGTGTGAGTGCTTTTCAGCAACGCGATATGCCTGGCATGGTTCTACGTCGAATTGAAACTAAAATTCCTTCAATTGATGACTTACAGTTACCCACTGTACTTAAAGATTTATCGATGACCAAACGTGGCATTATTATTTTCGTAGGTGCAACAGGTACAGGTAAATCGACTTCATTGGCTTCAATGATCAGCCATCGTAACCATAACTCTAAAGGCCATATCATTACCATTGAAGACCCGATTGAGTTTATTCACGAACATGCAGGCTGCATTATTACTCAACGTGAAGTCGGTATTGATACTGACTCATTCGAAATTGCTTTAAAAAACACGTTACGACAAGCACCCGATGTCATCTTAATTGGAGAGATCCGTTCTCGTGAAGTGATGGACTACGCAATTGGCTTTGCTGAAACAGGTCACCTTGTATTAGCTACCATGCACGCCAACAATGCCAACCAAGCGCTCGACCGTATTATCCACTTCTTCGAAAGTGACCGACATAGCCAGCTCTACATGGACTTGTCGCTTAACTTAAAAGCCATGATTGCTCAGCAGCTTATTCCAACGCCGGATGGTAATTCACGTCGTGCAGCGATTGAGATTTTAATTAACTCACCATTAATTTCAGACTATATCCGTAAAGGCGAAATTCATGAAATTAAAGATTTAATGAAACGCTCACGTGAACTTGGTATGCAGACCTTTGACCAAGCTTTATTTGATTTATATAAAGCAGGCCAAATTACTTATAAAGATGCCCTTAAGCATGCCGACTCACCAAACGATTTACGTTTAACGATTAAGCTTGCAAATGAAGGCCCTGATCAAATTACAGACGAAAAACAGCATTTAACTTTTGACCGTCAGTAATTTCTTCATAAAAAAAGGAAGGTTAAACGTAACCTTCCTTTTTTATTTGTTTTCTTTATGTGAAAACGATTATTTCTTGCGCAGTGCATCCTGACATTCAGGTTCATTACAGTAACCATAGAGATTTAATGAGTGACCTGTTAAGGTGAACCCATGTTGTTCTGCTACAGAATGCTGTTCTTTCTCGATAACATCATTAGTAAATTCAATAACTTTGTTACAGTTTTGGCAAACCAAGTGATCATGGTGATCTTCTTGCATAATTTCGAAAACAGAATGGTTATTTTCAAAATGATGACGTTGAATAATGCCCGCAGCTTCAAATTGTGTTAACACACGGTAAACTGTCGCAAGTCCGACATCTTCCCCTTGCTCTAACAAAGTCTTGTAAATATCTTCAGCGCTAAGATGATGCTGTTTTGAATTTTCTAATAATTCCAAAATCTTAATTCGTGGAAGGGTAACTTTAAGTCCAGCTTTGCGCAAATCTTGATTGGAAATAGGCATGAAAAAAGGTCTCTCAACAAATCTCAAGTTGGAATAGGCAATAGAATTTATATGAAGTATGATCTATCCTTTGATCAAATGCATCATAATTTATTGGGATAGTGTAGCAAAATGCAAAAACTCGTGCTGACGTTATTCGTCACTTCACTCCTAGCTGGTTGTTCAATCTTTGGTGTATATAAGGTTGATATTCCTCAAGGGACTCCATTGACTAAAGCTCAAGCCTCTCAAGTACAAGTCGGCATGAATTTCCAGCAAGTGCGCTTTTTGCTTGGTAGCCCAACAGTGACTGATCCCCTCAATCCACAACGTTGGGACTATATCTACAACTATATCCCGGGAACATATGCTAAAAAAGCGAAAATCCCCGCAGCACATGGTCAGCATTTAAAAATTTACTTTGATGGAACTGGAACTGTAACTAAAATTGAAGGTTTAGAAACTATTCCAGAATCGCAACCAGGTTTACCTGCTTCTAAAGAAGCGATCTTAACTGCCCCACCACTATAATCGTTTTTTCTAATAAAAAGAAACCCCTCAAGTGAAAAAACTTGAGGGGTTTTGCTTATTGAGCTGATTGCTTAAAGCGATTGCCTTTAATGTATCTGCCTACAGGATTCTTCGCGGCACGTTTCCGGCGAATGTCTTTTGGATTAATCGTTAAAGGTCTATAAACCTCAACTCGATCACCCGCATGTAGTACTGCATCAGCTTCTACTTTTACACCAAAAACACCAAGCTGAAGTGGTTCAGGCAAATCAACTTGACTTGATAAACCACTGACTTGAACTGCCTGTGAAGCAGTCATTCCCTGTTCAAATGGAACAGAGATTAGAAACTGTTGCTCTGGCGCCGCAAATGCCACCCAAACTTGTTGAATGCGTTCCATTAGATACTTTGCCCAATTACAGCAATCATTGCCACAATAATTGAAAGTGGTAATACAATACGTACAGCAATACGCCATAAATTATAGAAAAGCTCATTGCTGAAATTCATTGATTTACGTAAGTGACTAATTTTCATAATCCAACCTGCAAAAATTGCATAGATCAAACTAATGAGTAAGCCCCAAAGCATAAGAACAAGCGTAAATAAGTGATGAAGTTCAGGTACCGCCCAAACTGCAATCGCAACAACAAGAATCAGCCATTGTAAAACAGGCATGAGCTGACGCTGAGCAAGTTGCTCTCTTGCCAATTGCACAAATAACGCTGATGTCATCACACCTGTAAATATCCACGTAAGGACAGGTAATTGAGCTTGAAGCGAGAAGAAACCAAAAGCAATTACAGCAATGAGTTGAGCCAACCAAATTGGAAGAACAGTTTTAGTTGCACCATCTTGAGCCTGAACAGTGCCGACACTATTTTGCCAGTAAAGTCCTAAACCTAAACCACTCGCTACAAGCGCAAGTACGGTTGCATTACCCCACTCTTTAAACTCTACATTGGTCCAATGCCAAGGCTGTAAAGTCGTACCCATCATGTTTGCTAACACAATAGAAGCAATTACCCCTAAGGTCATTAACAAAACAAGAATTTGACGAGGAATAAATGATAAGACCAAGGCAGCAACTGCAAGGCCTGCAAAAATGATTTGACCTGAAATGCTTGGAGCAAACTGCGCAACTAATATATTGCTTGCAGTGCTCAGCACATTACCCGCCAAGAAAGGAATAAAAACAACAGCAAGCCAGCCAACCACGCGCCATTTAGGCGAGCTATCTGCTTCACGAGTTAAACTCGATAACGCATTTAAAGCGGTTGTTTTAGATCGTTTTGCTAAAGCAATTTCCAAATAACAAACTGGTAATGCCAATAACAACATTGTGCCAAACCACAATAACCAGAAATCGAGCTGACGATCAATCTGGATGCCCATGGTTGGTGCCAAAGTGGCCATGATGACAAAAGATAAGCAAAACGCCATAAGAGGCGATAACCAACGTGACATAGGTATGTCCTGCATTATGCATTCCTTGAAAAAGTCTTTAGATATTTTGCCCGTCTCATGCATGAAAATCAAAGTTTGCGCCATAAAAAAAAGCAAACCACCGAAACGATAGTTTGCCGCGCTAACTGTATATTAGAGTTTTTCGACTTAAAGTTATGAGAAAAAACGGGCGAACCAGTTCTTTCCTTTCTTCTTTTCTTTTTCTCTAATAATCCCCATCATATTTTCTTTTACTGCCCCCACATAATCAGCATCATCATGTTGAATATGATTAATTAACCATTTAGCCAAAATCTCTTGTAATTCAGCTTCAATTGTATGTCCCATTTCAAAACGTTCACGATATAACTCTATTTTCTTAATAAACAAGTCATGTACACGTTTATGCGGTACTCTATATTTATAATCAGCTTCTTCTTGCAAACTTTCTTCAAAGGTAAAATGTGACTGCGTATAATCGATAATATTATCTAAAACATCCTTAATACGACGTCTATCCTCATCATCTTTTACATCATCAATCTCATTAATATAATCAAGTATTCGTTTGTGTTGCTCATCAATAACATCAATACCCGTATTATATTCTGAAGCCCATTTCATTTTCATACACCACCCCCAATGATGTTCAATGACTGTTGCATAAGCCGCATCTTATCTTTAAAGGGTATAAATAAAAACAAACCTATTTCGTCGGCTTTATATAAATAAAAATAGATAATGAATTAAGTATATGATTTTTAAAAAATTAATTAATATTAACCGACTAAAACAATAAAGTATTTTTTAAACAAAATACTTTATTATTAATTAAGTAAATATATATATTAATTAAGCATTTACACTCATTTACTTAAAAATTAATATTGGTCTGCCCGAGTAATACGTTTAAGTTCAGGGTTTTTCTCTTCACGTATTAATCTTTCAACATGTGTTATTGATTTTTTTATAGGCTGACCATGTTGAAATAAAATCATTTCACCGGGTTGATAAGCTGTCCAAGTTTCATTATGTGTTAAAGGCTCAGTAGTAATTACTGCCACACGATCTTCAGGAGTAGTCACCTGACTAAAATCAACTTCGACATCTAAATCAATTAAATGTGCATTATTAAATGGATATTCGCGAACTAACCAATGTAATTTAGTAATGGCATAACTAAATAAAGCTTTACCATTAGATAAACAGAAATTAAATGTGCCATATTCTGCAATTTGCGGAGAAATTTTCTCTAATACTTCAAATATCTGTTCAAGGCTTGGCTCTTCATAGCCAAATACTTCTACCAGTTGATCGAGTAAATAACAAAATGCTCTTTCGCTATCTGTATTTCCTACAGGTGTAAAACGTCCACTCAAAGGTGGATTAAAATCATGTAAATCGCCATTATGGGCAAAAATCCAGTGACGTCCCCATAACTCACGAATAAAAGGATGTGAGTTCTCAAGCGTGATTTTGCCTTGGGTCGCCTTACGAATATGGGCGATTACATTACGTGATTTGATGGGATAGTTACGAATAAGATCAGCTATTGGAGATTCAACCGCAGATTGGTTGTCTACAAATAAACGGCATGCCTTGTCTTCAAAAAAGGCTATACCAAAACCATCACTATGGTCAGAGGTAATTCCTGCGCGCTGTGAAAAACCACGGAAAGAAAAAGTGATATCCGTTGGTGTTGCACAATTCATTCCTAATAGCTGGCACATATTGTTCTAAACTTTTGCTTCATTACCTCATACATACTATTGTGCATGAGAGTAAAATAGCTTGTAAATCCCAATATGCGCTCGCTATTACAAAATATAAGATATCTTTATCGTTGAGCCATTTTGTTCATTACAAAGGAAGTGGCAATTTTATTTACTTCCAAAAATACAAAATAATCGAGACAGTTAAATTCAGCATCAAAAAAGGCATCTTTAGACAGTTTAGATTGCATACTCAAATACATTTGGAACAGTTTTGGCATACGTTCATCTTGAGGAAAGCTGAACTCTGGATATTCTGGTTCATAAATCTTTTTAGAACGAATATCGATGGTTTTACTGTCTGGTAATTGTTGAATCTGGCTGTGCGTATAGTACGCTCTGGCCAAATTATCTTGCAGGTGAATACTTACACAGCCCATCAAGTATTTAGCTCGCATTGACCACAACACTTTAGGTGCTAGATTCAGCCATAACGTTGAAAGTGCCTTACCATTACGAAAACGTGGATGTACACAGGTACGCCCTATTTCTAATACATTTGGCAAATGCGATAAGTGAGGAACAATATCAAACTCATGAGCACTATAGCTTTGCGCTATTTCATGGCCTTGGAAGAGCTTGAGTCGTGTATAAGCCACAATCTCTCCCGTCCATTTCTCACGTAATACTGCATGCTCACAGCTAAAATCGTAAATATCTTGATCTAAGTTATCTTCAAAATGAATGCCGAATTGTTTACTAAATTGTTGTGCGCGAAACCGTTGTACATCTTGTAATTCTTTTAAATTATCAACCCATTCAAAGCGAAATTGTGTTTGATTCGTAGTCTTATGACGATTTAGAGGTAAAGTCCACGTTTGGCGATATTGATTAAATTTTTCCAGCATAATGAACGCTCCTAGTGACTCCCCTTACACTAGTCAAAGCTCATGACAAAAAAATGACCAAAATTAAATGACATAAAAAAAGACCACTTAGCGTGGTCTTTTAATCAAAATACTCACTTTAGTGAGATGCATTTGAACGGTTAGAAATGAGTGTACCCACACCGTGATCTGTAAAGATTTCAAGTAATGTCGCATGTGGTACACGACCATCTACAATGTGTGCACTCACAACACCGCCTTTTACAGCATCAAGCGCACAACCTACTTTAGGAATCATTCCGCCGTAAATCACGCCTGTCTCGATTAAACGGTCAACTTCTTGTGTAGTTAAACCAGTTAAAAGATTTTTGTTTTCATCTAATACGCCAGTAATATTGGTAAGCAGAATTAATTTTTCTGCACCTAATGCTTCAGCAACCTTACCAGCGACCAAGTCAGCATTAATGTTGTAGGTATTACCTTTTTCATCGACACCTAATGGTGCAATAACCGGAATAAAGTCACTTTGAGTAAACATCTCTAATACGTCTGTTTTTACCCCAGTCACTTCACCCACCATACCTAAGTCGATATGTTTGATAGAACCGTCTTCTTCGTGCTTTTCCATTAATAATTTACGGGCACGTAATAGATTGCCATCTTGACCTGTTAAGCCAATCGCACGGCCGCCGTGTTTATTAATTAAATTAACAATAGATTTGTTTACGCTACCGCCCAATACCATTTCAACCACTTCCATAGTAGCTTGATCGGTCACACGCATACCATCAATACGATCAGACTCACGACCTAATTGTTTTAAGAAAGAGTCAACTTGTGGGCCGCCACCATGTACAACAACCGGGTTTAAACCCACAGTTTTAAGTAAAACGATATCGCGAGCGAATGAACTTTCCAATTCCGGATCAGTCATTGCATTACCACCGTATTTCACCACCAGCGTCTTACCAGAAAAACGTTGAATATATGGCAAAGCTTCAATCAAGATTTTTGCTTTGTCGACGCCAAGATGCTGATGTTGTGGCATTGCGCCTCTCCTTATTAGGCCTCAGAAAGTTCTTGTGCAATTTGCGGGTAACGCTCTTGCAACATATCAATAAATTTTTGCTGAATTTCCTTTAAACGCAAAGGACTATCAGCATCAAATCTTACGGTAAAATACTCACCCGTATTTGATGCTCGAATAATGCCAAAACCATCATCAAAATCAAGACGTACTCCATCAATTTTACTAATATGAGCGCCTAAACGATGGCTCAAAATTTCAATATCTTGCAATACATGCTTAGGGTCTGATTGGTGAGTACTGATATAGGTATCTTCGGTACAGCATCTTTCAGGATAAATAGAAAATAAATCAGAAACTGTTGCCGCACTAGACTCGGTGAAATATTCCATTACACGTAGTGCAGCATATATACCATCGTCATATCCAAAACCACGTCCGTCATTAAACACATAGTGGCCAGCATATTCACCACCAAAAATGGCTTGCCCTTTGGACTTAGATAAATAAGAACGGAGGAAACTACTACCCGTACGAATCATTTTCGGTTTACCACCGAGTCGCTCTACGGTTCTTTGAACCATCAACGAGCATTTCACATCAAAGACGATTTCTTTATCTCTTTGTTGTTCCAGACACATTTGTGCAAATAGTGACAATAAACGGTCAGCTGTAAGTATGTTGGCTTTCTCATCAAGTAATACGACACGATCGCCATCACCATCAAGCGCAATACCAATATCGGCAGCTTGCTCAATAATCGTTTTTCGTAATTCTTTTAAATGGGCAGCATGTGAAGGGTCTGGCGCATGGTCAGGGAACTCGCCATTTGGAGTAGTACGTAAGGCAATTACCTCACAACCCATTTTTTCAAGTACCAGTTTCGCACAATGCCCTGCCGAACCATGTAAACCATCTAATACGACTTTTAATGGGCGTTTGAGTTGAATATCGTTAAAGAGAGCCTGTTGGTATTTTTTGCAAAATTCTGATTTAAATTGAGGAGTTGATAATTCTAATAATGAAATTGGATGAGTTGGAACATAAGTTTGGGCAAACTCACCGACTTGCTGAATCATTTCAGGAGACGGAGGTTCAGCTCTTAAAATCCATTTAATACCATTATCTGATTTCGGATTATGGCTAGCGGTTACCATAATTCCGTTACCACCAAACTCACGTGCAATGTAATACATCATCGGAGTCGAGCAGCAACCAATGTTTGTAACAGTTAAACCCTGCTCTACTAATATCTCTTCGATTAAATGCGCATAAGCGGGACTGGTAAGGCGGGCATCATAACCAATGACCAGTTGAGTTTGTTCTGCTTGTTTATATTGTTGTGCCAATCCATAGGCAATTGAACGGACGACGTCCGTAGTTAAATAAGAAAGTTTGCCTCTAATATCGTAAGCACGGAAAATATTTTTTGGGAATGAGTGTCTTACATTCATAGCGTATCTTCTATTTAAAGATCAATCTGATCTATCGCAAAAACATAGAGTATTCAAAAGGGTATTTGCTAAAAAAGTTAAAAGAGTATGAGTAAAGCGTGTTGTAATATAATTCATTGTAACATTCAAGGTATAAAAAGAAACACCTGTAAAACAGGCGTTTCTTTTCATTATTTTTTATAAGTTAATTATTGTTTACCAGTGTGACCAAAGCCGCCCGCACCGCGTAAAGTTTCTTCAAATTCCTCTACTTGTTCAAACTCAGCCTGAACAACTGGAACTAAAACATATTGTGCTAAACGCTCACCTGGCTCTAAACGGAATGTCGTCTGACCACGGTTCCAAACTGAAACCATCAATTCACCTTGATAGTCCGAGTCAATTAACCCAACTAAATTACCAAGAACAATACCGTGTTTATGGCCTAAACCTGAACGCGGTAAAATTAAACCAGCAAAATTCACATCATGAATATAAATTGCCATACCTGTTTTAACTAATACAGTTTGGCCTGGTTCAATTTCAATTGCTTCATCTAAACAGGCACGTAAATCTAAACCTGCTGATCCTGCTGTTGCATATGAAGGTAAAGGCCATTCTTTACCTAAACGCGGATCGAGCAATTTAACTTGAACTTTCATGGGATTTCCTAAAAATTAAAAAAATTAACGCTTTAATAAAGCCTTTAAATTTGCCAAATATTGTTGAGCCTGTTCTTTAGGATCAACATTTGCTGCAATTTTCTTTTTACGCCCTAACCATTCGAGTTCGTCTTGTGGAAGCTCATCAAGGAAACGGCTTGGGGTCATTTGTTTCATTTGACCACCATTTTTACGCTGTTCTGCCAAAGTCAAAGTTAAGCCTTGACGTGCACGGGTAATACCCACGTACATAAGACGGCGTTCTTCTTCAATGGTTTCAGCTGCGATCGAGTTTTTATGTGGTAAAAGCTCTTCTTCAAGTCCCATAATGTACACATATGGGAACTCCAAACCTTTTGCTGCATGCAAAGTAAGTAGATTTACTTTGTCAGTGTCCTCTTCTTCTTGCTGCTGTTCTAACAGGTCAAGTAAAACCAGTTTGCGAATAACACTTTCAATATTCTTTTCATCAACATCTTCTGCACGATTAATCAGATTTTGAATACTGGTAAATAAATTCTCGATATTATCGAGTTTACTTTTCTCTTGAGCAGGTGTTGCTGACTGTTCACGGATATAGTCGATATAACCCGCTTCATTCATCATTTGACGAACTTTAGGCACAGGCTCATCATCTTCTAGCAACTCACGCGTAAACGTCGCGATAAAGTCCGCAAACTCATGCAATTGAGTTTCTGCTTTTTTAGGAAGGACCATGCTTAAGCGTTGGTCAGAAGAAGCACCAAGTAAAGACAAATTATTTTCTTGGGCAAATAAACCTAGCTTCTCAAGAGTAACTGGGCCAATCGCACGTTTAGGGGTATTAATAATACGTAAGAAAGCACTGTCATCTTCAGGGTTAATAATCAAACGCAGATAGCTCATCACGTCTTTAATTTCTGCACGAGCGAAGAACGATGTACCGCCAGAGAGTTTGTACGGGATTTGCATTTGGCGAAGCTGGGTTTCTAATACACGTGCCTGAAAGTTTCCACGGTATAACACAGCGTAATCTTTCCAGTTCTTACCGTTCATGAGCTTATGAGTCAGTAAGTCTTTGACTACACGTTCTGCTTCATCATCATCATTACGACAGGTAATAATTCGGATGACCTCGCCATGACCTTTATCACTCCACAATTTCTTATCAAAAATATGCGGGTTATTTTGAATTACACAGTTTGCAGCTTTCAAAATACGGCTGGTTGAGCGGTAATTTTGCTCAAGCTTAATAATATGTAAATTTGGGAAATCCTGTTTAAGCAAAGCCATGTTTTCAGGCTTCGCTCCACGCCATGCGTAAATCGACTGGTCATCATCACCCACAGCTGTAAACTGCCCCATTACACCAACCAACAGTTTCACTAAAATATATTGCGCGGTGTTGGTATCTTGATATTCATCGACCAATAAATAACGAACACGGTTTTGCCACTTGTCACGTACTTCTGCATTTTCTTGCAATAATCGCGTTGGCATAACAATGAGGTCATCAAAATCGACAGCATTGTAGGCACGTAAATTACGTTCATAAAGTTGGTAAAGGTGTGCAAACTGGACATCTTCAGGAGTTTCACACGTCGAATGTGCTTGTTCAGGCAAAATCAGATCGTTCTTCCAATCCGAAATTTTCTTCATTGCCTTGGCAATTAACTCTTTACTCTCTGCACCCGACAAATTATCGCGATGCATCAAATCCATCAAAATACGTTTACAGTCATCTGCATCCAAAATCGAAAAATTAGCTTTTAAAGGTAAATTTTTAAGTTCTAAACGTAAAAGATTTAAACCAAAAGTATGGAAAGTCGAAACGGATAAACCTTTTGCTTCTTCACGTGATAAAAGCTTGGTCACACGCTCTTTCATTTCACGTGCAGCTTTATTGGTAAAGGTCATCGCTGTAATACGATGCGCAGGAATACGGCAATGTTGCACCAAATAGGCAATTTTACGCGTAATTACCGATGTTTTACCTGAACCAGCGCCAGCAAGCACCAATAAAGGGCCTTGAGTATATTTCATGGCTTCTTCTTGCTTGTTGTTCAGTTGACTGGCAGATGACATCGTGTATTACCTCTTAATTTTTCGAGCATGATTATAGTCATCTCTTTTTTAGAATCCCAATAGTAAATCTACGGATATGTATAAATGATGTCTAATAATGCAATTTATGCGCCGCAGAATGTCGTGATTATTTCTTGTACTGCACCCATAAAAAAACCACCCGAAGGTGGTTTTTGAAACAATAAACTAAATTTTATTGTTTAGCATAAATGCTGATTTCTACGCGACGGTTTTGTTCACGACCAGAAGCAGTTGAGTTGTCTGCGATTGGGTTAGAAGAACCATAACCTTGTGCATCGATACGGCTAGATGGAACGCCTTTACCAGCTAAATAGCTTTTAACTGATTGAGCACGTGATTGAGATAATGGGATGTTGATAGAGTCATTACCAGTGTTATCTGTATAACCAGTTACCAAAATCGCGCTCTTGTTATCTTCAGCCAATGTTTGCGCTACTTTGTCCAAAGTTGCATAGAAGTTTGGCTTGATGTTTGATTTGTTTGTATCAAAAGTGATGCTACCAGGCATGATCAATTGAACAGAACCATCTGGGTTACGACCAACTTCTACGCCAGTACCAGCCATTTGTTGACGTAATTTTTTCTCTTTTTGGTCAAGGTATAAACCACCAGCTGCACCAAGAACTGCACCGATTGCCGCAGCACGGTTGTTTTGACGGCTAGAGTTTGCACTTGATTTAGAAATACCGTAACCAGCTGCTGCGCCGATTAATGTACCTAATGCGGCTTTATCGTATTCAACGCCACCAAGGTTGTTACCTGTTGTTTGACAACCAGAAAGTACTACTGCTGCCCCTACCACTGTTGAAATAACTAATGCACGCATTGCATGCCTCCTCACTTTGAGTGTTTTGTTGTTGAGTGAATAATGAAACAAAAAGGAAGTATAAAACATTGATATTTTGTTAATAATAAACAGTTTAGTTAGTTTTTTGTAATATTTTGATGCACTTTAAGACGTGCACTCATCACAATTTCTTCATTGTTGTCTAAGATATCGTTGTATTTCATTTCACGATAGTTATAGTTGAACAACTTTCTATGGATTTTGGATATTCGGGGCCATTTATATGTCAACTGCACCCAATAAGCAATCTGCGCTAAAAAAAATTACACGTGGACTCACTGTAGGTACAGTCATCACAGGTAGCACCTTTTTTCATGGACCACCTGTATTGGCTTTGGGCTTAACCAAGTTATTTAAAAAATCATCCAAAGTAGATGAAACCAACATTCAAATTACAAACAGCTGGCTCAGTGTCAATAATTGGCTAATTGACCATGTTCTACCTAATTTAAAATGGGATATTACGATTGACGAAGGTCTTGATTTAAGTATGCAAGGCCGTTACTTAATGACCTGTAACCATCAAAGCTGGGTTGATACTACCGTAAATCAGTATTTCGGTTTAACCCGTATGCCCCTTACCCGCTTTTTTACCAAGTGGGAACTCATCTTTATTCCTTTCGTTGGTCAAGCCTTTAAAATTTTAGGCTTCCCAATGATGAAGCGTCATACCAAAGAGCAAATTGCGAAAAACCCTGAGCTTAAAGACCGCGATATGATGGAAGCACGTAAAGCGTGTGAACAGCTCTTGAGCCAACCTTTTACTTTATTAAACTATTTGGAAGGTACACGTTTTACTCAGGAAAAACATGACCAACAAAATTCGCCATATAAACATTTATTGAAACCTAAAGCAGGTGGTTTGGCGCTGGCTCTAAATATTTTGGGCGACAAAATTGATGCTTTAGTTGATATGACCATTGTCTACCCTGACGGTGTACCGGGTTATGGTGATTTCTGGTTAGGTGATGTTTCACAAATTGCGGTAAATCTTCGTAAAATTGAAATACCAGCTTGGGTACTCGGTGGTAACTATGAAGATGACCCAGTGTACCGTGAACGTTTTCAACAATGGGTACATGAACTCTGGACTGAAAAAGATCAACTCATCGAACAAATGAAAGCTCGATATACTACTTCAACTCATTAAAAGCATTTATAGCTATGCAAAACAGTTCCAGAAAACAAGCAAAATATTACCATATGGACCCAAGCAGCGCTTCATTTAAGCTGTTTTTGATTTATGACATCTTTATGGTGTTTATCATTATTTTCAATCTGTTCTGTCTTGCAGCAAATTTCTTTTTAATGAGCAGTATTGGGGCATGGTTTTTTGAACATATTCACCTGCCCCAAGTACTCATCTTTTATAAAACTTATTTACACCCTTGGGTAATTACAACTGAAGCTTGGTTTATTGGCTTTTTAATCACTGAATTTGTTGTCCGCTGGGGCATTTCTATTGTTTATAAACATCATAAACGTTGGTTTTTCTTTCCATTCATTCACTGGTATGAAATTTTAGCCATCATTCCTCAGTTACGTTTTTTACGTTTATTTCGTGCTGGCATTATCGCGTATCGCTTATATGAACTAGGCTATCCTGTTATTCCGGAAAGCTGGAGAAAAACTGGGCTATTTTATTATCGTGTTGTTATGGAAGAGCTATCTGACCGTGTTGTTATTACGGTTATTGATGGCATTCGTAATGAGCTTCAAACTAGCTCAACACATAAGCAAATTATTCATGAGTTGGTTAATCATCATCGCGAACAATTTACGATTACCCTAACCTCTATATTGCAAGAATCTTTAGCAACTGCTCTAAAAGAACAAAAACCTGTAATCACAAAAGGTGTGGGACAAATTGTTGATCAGGCAATAGAAGATACGCCGGAGTTAACCCAATTATTACGCTTAATTCCTTTAGTGGGTAGCCGTATCGAACAGCAAATTCAAAGTATTGGTCAGCGACTCGGTGAAAATATCAGTGCCGGTTTAATTGAACCTTTAATTGAAGGATCAAAAGATCAGCCCAATGCGACGTATCAATTAATTTCAGAAAAAATAAGTAACGTGAATATTAATAACCGTGAGCTTGAGCAACTTGTCGAGTCTGTGGTATTTGAAAGTCTTGAAGCAATTCGTAAACAAGTTAAAGTCAAACAATGGCAACAAACCCTTGCGGAGCGTGATCGAATCAAAGAATAAGCATTTACTTAATTTTTTATGAAACACGCTAGAGAATTGGCACGATTTGTTCTAGCATTTGCTCTATTTACAATAAACTTAACGATATTACAGCTCGTTTTAACGCCTTGAAGGAAGACTTATGGCTGATATCCGGATTACCGGCAGAATGGTTAACTTTAGCAGGATAACCTTCGATACGAATGATCATGATGTGATCCGCCAGCAATTATCAAATATTCTAAATGAAGGTTCCTATCAGGGAACTGTCGTTATTATAGATAGTACAGTTGAGCAAGAGCTTATTGCTTTAATTCAGCTGTTAGTTAGCTTAGGTTTGCAACCTATGGCGGTCATTGACGGCATTTTAGGTGATGAAGCACGCGCCATTCAGTTCCCTGTATTACCAGCCGACCAGCCATTACAACGCATTAAAGCAACTGCGGAGCAAGTTGCAATTGTAGAGAAACCAGCACCAGCTCAAGCTTCACCAGAAACAAAAAAACCACTAAATAATAATGCAGTTGCCCATATTACCTCTTATCATGATGAAATTTTGCGTACAGGCCAATCTCTTGTACAAGACCAAGGCGATATTATTTTAAAAGCTGGCATGAATAGTGGATCTGAAGTGATTGCTTCAGGAAATATACATATTTATGGCACGGTTCGTGGTAGAGTCATTGCTGGTGCGGGTGGGCACGCTGCTGCACGCATTTTTTGCCAATCTTTAGAGGCTGAACTCGTTTCCATTGCCGGAACATATTGTGTCGCAGATGATATCCCTAAACATGTGCTAAAAAAGCCAGTACATATTTATTTAAATGAAAAGCAAGAGCTTGAATTTGAAGCTCTAGAACTTTAGTTTATTAAACAAATCACCAAAAAACAGCCCTTTTAAGGGTGTATGTATGACCATAATAGGAGTGGATTCGGTGGCCAAAATTGTTGTCGTAACATCAGGCAAAGGTGGTGTAGGTAAAACTACAACGAGTGCATCTTTTGCAACAGGTTTAGCCCTTCGTGGTCATAAAACTGTTGTGATTGACTTTGATGTAGGCTTACGTAACCTTGATTTAATTATGGGGTGTGAGCGTCGTGTTGTTTATGATTTCGTCAATGTAATTAACAATGAAGCACGTCTGCAACAAGCCCTTATTCGCGATAAAGATATCGAAAACCTTTATATTTTGCCGGCTTCACAAACCCGTGATAAAGATGCTTTGAGCGACGAAGGTGTTGCTCGTGTAATTGATGAGCTTGCTCAAGAATTTGATTACATTATTTGTGACTCACCTGCGGGGATCGAGCGTGGTGCAATTTTAGCAATGTACCATGCAGATGAAGCAATCATTGTGACAAACCCTGAAATTTCTTCAGTACGTGACTCTGACCGCATCATCGGAATGTTAGACAGCAAAACTAAAAAAGTTGAACACAACGAAGGACGTATACGTAAGCATTTATGTATTACACGTTTTAACCCTGAACGTGCTGACCGTCAGGAAATGCTGACGATTGATGATATTTCTAAAGATATTTTACGCGTACCGACATTAGGTGTTATTCCGGAATGTCCAAGTGTATTACAAGCATCAAACGAAGGTAAGCCAGTTATTCTGTATTCAGAAACTAAAGCTGGACAAGCGTATGATGACTTGGTTGCTCGCTTTCTTGGCGAAGACCGCCCTTATCGACACATCACAGCTCAACCTAAAGGCTGGTTAGCACGACTATTTGGAGCGTAGATATGGCAGGATTCTGGAGTAAATTATTTAGCAGTGAAGAAAAACCATCAAGTGCTCAAACTGCCAAAGATCGTTTAAAAGTTATTGTTGCATCAGAACAAGGTTTAGGCCGTCGTTTAAGCCAAGACAAGATTGACCAAATGAAGAAAGAAATCATGCAGGTGGTAAGTCGTTATGTAAGCGGTGTAGGCGAACAGCATATCCAAATGCAAGTTCGTTCTGAAGCAAATATCGAAATGTTAGAAATGAATATCAATTTACCTGAAGAACGATAATTCTATTTCTGACTATTCAACAAATCAGAATCAAGGCAAAATAACGCAAGTTATTTTGCCTTTTTTAAAATGAGGAGATTGTCATGGCATTATCACAGCCAGCAACTTTCAATGAAGAATGGTCCGATGAGCGTGTTTTTGCCTACCTCAACCAACTTCCTCCAAATGGTGTGAACGCAGATTTTCACGTGCTCTACCATGCTTTCAAACATATGCGTCCAAATGACTATGAGCGTCTTTTGACTAAATTTGTTGCAGATGGACGAGACATTAATGCAACAAACCCTGAAGGCGAACGTATTCATGACGTGATTGCTAAATTTCCGCGTCAATCAGCCCCATTTTTAGAAGTTTTAGCAAAGTTTGCTTAAGCTTTTTATTTGAATAAGACTGCATAATCTATCTTGTAAAACTTAGTAGATAGATTATGTGGTTTATTCAAATATCTAAATTATTTACTTTTATAAAAAATAATCTTAAAGTCATCAGCACTATTTCATTCCAAATATAAATTCATGAATCCAGAACCTATTAATTTAAATCAAACACAATCTATCCAATCAAATCATATAGAAAATTTAAAAGTTATTAGCGTTAATAAGTTTATCTTTCTATCCTTTATTTCTTTTGGTCTATACCAAATTTGGTGGATATTTAAAGCATGGCGATTTTTTCTAATCAAAGATAAATTAAATATTATGCCTGCTGCTCGTGCAGTTTTTTCTATATTCTTTTTATATTCACTATTTAATCGCATAAAAAACTATGCAAAAGAACAAGGGTATATTAATGACTTCTCGTCAGGCTGGATGTATTTAGCATATCTCATTACAACTTTACTGGTTTACTTACCTGATCCTTATTGGCTCATCTCTCTCTGCGACATTATATTTTTAATACCCGCATTTAAAGCACTGAACTATGCACAAAAACAAATAGTAACGACAATTGAGCAAGAGAAATTCAATACCTCTCAAATCATTTTAATTATTATAGGTTCTATTATGTGGCTACTGATTTTTATCGGTTTTGTTATATCATTCCTATATAAGTGATCTAAAATTTAGTAATTAAAAAAAGCCTCTTAAAGAGGCTTTTTTTTATTGTCTGGATTTATCGGTTTCCAATCAGGAAAATACCGAATACAGTAAAAATACCACCGGAAATACCATCAATCCATTTTGAAAAATTACGGTAAGCCACTCTGAAACTCGGTAACGAGAAAATAAACGTCACAAAGCAAAACCATAAAATCGTTTCAACTGACACAATAATAAAAAGCAACCAATGAACTTGATCAAGCTGAGGGTTAGCTAAAAATAAAGAGAACACACTACCAAAATAAATCACAGCTTTCGGATTCGATAAATTGGTGAGTAATCCTTTCATAAAAAATAAGTAAGGTGCTTTAGGCAACTCAACAGCCGTAACCTCTTCCTGCTGATTTTTTGAAAATGCTGAACGCAACATTTGATAACCTAACCAACATAGGTACAAACCACCTGCGATGAGTAAACCTTGCTTTAACCAAGCCATTTTCTCAAAAATAATATTTAAGCCCATCAGTGCTAAAGATGCCCAAAACATAACGCCTGCTGTTATTCCTGCAACAACCAGCATGGCTTCTTTACGAGATCGGCTCACTGCGGTCTGCGATACCAGAAAGAAATCAGGCCCTGGAGTAATAAGCGCACAAAAATGAATAAAAGCTAACGTAATTAACGCGACTAACATGTTGTCCTCCTGATTTGTTTCATTGTTTTTTATTTAGAAGCACACATTAGCATTTTTTACTATTTGATAAAATCTCAAACTCTCAGTTCAGAGCTATTATTTTTAACCACAAAAAAAGCCTCCGAAGAGGCTTAATTTCAAGTGAAGATATTAAACTAAAATATCTCGCTTACCATTGGCACCCATAGCACTCACAATACCGTTCTCTTCCATTTGGTCGATAATACGGGCAGCACGGTTATAACCTAGGCTAAACTTACGCTGTAATGAAGATGTAGATGCTTTGCGAGTTTCTAGGACAAACGATACACATTGGTCATAAAGTGCATCACGGTCTGAACCACCCTCACCTTCTTCAAAGCCACGAGATGCAGGTTCTTCATCAAATGGCGTTAAGATTTCATCTACGTAGTCTGGTTCACCACGTTCACGCCATGCGTCACAAATGCGGTTAACTTCATCATCACTAATAAATGCACCATGTACACGTTCTGGCTCAATCTTACCTGGCCCTAAGAACAGCATATCACCATGACCTAACAAGTCTTCTGCACCACCTGCATCCAAAATAGTACGTGAGTCGATTTTACTGTTTACACGTAAAGCTACACGCGTTGGAATATTGGCTTTAATAAGACCCGTAATAACATCTACCGATGGACGCTGAGTTGCAAGTAAAAGGTGAATACCGGCAGCACGAGATTTTTGCGCCAAACGCGTAATCATTTCTTCTGCTTTCTTACCTACCTGCATGATCATGTCGGCAAACTCATCCGCCACAATTACAATTGATGGTAACGGCGTTAAACGAGGTGCACGCTCTTGTGTCGCTGAATCACTTGGCTTCCATGTTGGATCAATCAAGTCTTCCCCATTCGCAATTGCTTCTTCAACTTTTCGGTTGTAGTCACTTAACTTACGAATTTTAAGGAACGACATAAGTTTATAACGGCGTTCCATTTCATTTACACACCAGTTTAATGCACTAACTGCATCTTTCATGTCAGTGACTACAGGCGTTAATAAATGCGGAATATCGTTATAGTTAGCCAATTCAAGCTGTTTCGGATCAATTAAAATCAGACGCAATTGGTCTGGCGTATACTTAAGTAACATCGACAAAATCATCGAGTTAACTGCAACAGATTTACCCGAACCTGTAGTACCCGCAACCAACATATGCGGTGCTTTTGCTAAATCGGTTAATACTGGATTACCCGAAATATCTTTACCCATTGCCATGCTAATGAGTGCACTTGGGTCACGATATGTTGGAGTTTCCAATAGCTCGATCAAACGTACCATTTCACGGGCACTGTTTGGTACTTCAATACCAATATATGGTTTACCCGGAATAACTTCTACAACACGCACAGAAGCCATAGACATTGAACGCGCCAAGTCACGGGAAATATTAGTCACTTTAGATGCTTTAACACCCGGTGCTAAATCTAATTCAAAACGCGTAACAACTGGTCCTGGCTGAGCTTCAACCACCTGAGCCTTAACATTAAACTCTTGTAATTTAATCTCAAGCAATTCAGACAAACGAGAAAGCTGCTCTTCAGTAAAGTTAACTTTCTTATTTGGATCAACCTTATCAAGCAGTTCAAAGCCCGGTAATGTTGGCAAATCTAAACGCTTCTTGGCTACCTGCATTGCACGAGACATTGGTCGGCCTGATGCATCAGTTAATGGCGCATCAAAATCGAACTCATCTTCAAGATTGTCTTCTGGCTTTCCGGCAGTTTCTTGCCAAGCTTCAATAAATTCTTCTTTTGAAAGCTTCTCTGCACCAATCGTAGTTTGAATAGGTGCTTTTACAAATGCTGAAGACTGCGCATAGCTACTTGCTTTGATCGGTTGAGTTGCTGGAGCGATATCTTCATCAATTAATAAGTCATCGAAATCATCAAACACCTGTTCATTTGATAAGTTTTTAGGTGACTGATTTAAATTTGATACAGGTACAGATGTTTCAACTGATGGATGAGGTGTTTGCGGTGCTACTGCTGATTCAACATGATGATCTTGAACGAACGGCGTATGCACATCGGTAGCAGTTTTACTGTTTGGAACTGCAGCAAGTAATTCATCAAAAATCTCATCATCATTCCAATCTAAACCTTGATGACTATTCGATGCTTGAGGTTGTGCTTGTTTAGCCTGATAAGCCATTTCTTGGAATTGCTCATGACTTGGATGTTCGTTTGAATCATCCGCAGCTCTTAACAACGCATCAATTTCTTGCTTATGACTGGCATCATCGCGCTGTAAAGCACGCCAAACCTCACCTGTCGCCACTAAACGCTCACTGTCTTTTTTAAGCTGTTGAGCTTGTTCAAGTGTACGCTCAAAGTTTTCTGTCTGAGGAGCTGGTTTTTCTTCAAAAGTTTCAGGCTGACTTTGCTCTTTCGCTAACACATCGGCAAATAAACGCTCCGCCATTTCATCGTGTCGTGTAGAGCTAGCTTTGGCTTGAGTTTTTTCTGACTGAACATTTAGCTCTGCTTCATCACTAACTTCAGCTTTAGGCATCTCGGCAACTTTTACCGTTGCTGTTTTATTTGCAGGCTGTGTAGTTAAGTCATAAGCAGATTCATTTGGCGATACGTTCTTATAGAATAAATCTTGTAAATAACTTGGCATCGCTTTGAGCGTAACCCATGTTTTGCTCCACTGCACCCCAAATGCCAAAGTGAACAATACCACTCCGAAAACCAATAAAAATAAGGTCGCACCATAAATCGTTAACAGTTGAGATAAGCTTTGTCCCAATTCATAACCAATAATCCCGCCTGCCGCATTATCTAAAGTATCTGCGGGTACATTCCAATGTAAGTAAAGCAAACTCGACACAACAAGAATTAAGAAGAATTGAGCAGCATAACGGAATGGACGGTTTAGAAAACTATGCGGCCACCATACTTGGATGGCTTCAACAAATAGAAAAATTGGAATAAGTAAACTTGCCCAACCTAAAAAGCCAAACAGCAAATCTGCAATCCATGCACCGGCAATACCACTTGCATTGGATACTTGCTGAGTATCACTTGAAATATGCATCCAGCCCGGATCAAATGGCGTATATGTTACTGTCGCCAGAAACATATAAATACCAAAAGAGACCAAGAATAATGTCATCAATAAGCGCTGTGCATAAACACTTGACACCGCAGTCATATACTGTCCTGTAACCCATTTAATTATTGGTTTAGAGATGTGAAGATCTACATTTCAGATCTTCAACGAATGAACTTTATATTATGCACCTGTTCTTACAAAAAAGGTGCATGATTCTTTACAGTTGTTGTTAACATAAGGCTCTTCTATATTGTTATATAACTTAATTCGATTGTCCTGATCAATATTATCCACATTGATTTCACGCTATTGGTCGGCAATTTCACGTATAATTTTCAAAATTCTCGAAATAAATAAGGATACCCTCAATGAGTGCTCGTCATTCTCGGTTAATTATTCTCGGTTCTGGTCCTGCGGGTTATAGTGCAGCTGTATATGCAGCACGTGCAAATCTTAAACCAACACTTATTGCTGGTTTACAACTTGGCGGCCAACTTACAACGACAACCGAAGTTGACAACTGGCCGGGCGATCCTGAAGGTTTGACTGGTCCTGCTTTAATGGACCGTATGCAAGCACATGCTGAACGCTTCGGTACTGAACTCGTCTATGACCATATTAATGAAGTGGACTTAAATGTACGTCCTTTTGTTCTTAAAGGTGATATGGATGAGTACACTTGTGATGCATTAATTATTGCAACTGGAGCGACAGCTCAATACCTTGGTTTAGAGTCTGAACAAAAGTTTATGGGCCAAGGCGTGAGCGCATGTGCAACATGTGACGGTTTCTTCTATAAGAACCAAAAAGTAATGGTTGTAGGTGGTGGTAACACCGCTGTTGAAGAAGCGCTTTATTTATCAAATATTGCTGAACATGTAACGCTAGTTCATCGCCGCGATTCTTTACGCTCTGAAAAGATTTTGCAAGATCACTTATTTGCTAAAGAAAAAGAAGGCAAAATCAGCATCGTTTGGAACCATGAAGTTGAAGAAGTTCTTGGCGACAATACTGGTGTAACAGGTGTTCGCTTAAAATCTACAAAAGATGAAAGCAAACAAGATGTACAAGTTCAAGGCTTATTCGTTGCCATTGGTCACAAGCCAAATACTGGAATGTTTGAAGGCCAGTTAAACTTACGTGATGGTTATATTCAAGTACAAAGCGGTACTTCAGGTAATGCAACAGCAACTTCTGTAGCAGGTGTTTTCGCTGCGGGTGATGTGGCTGACAGTATCTACCGCCAAGCCATTACTTCAGCTGGTTCAGGCTGTATGGCAGCATTAGATGCAGAAAAATATCTAGATAATCTTTAAGTTTAGATATTTCAAACAGCCGTTTTAAAACGGCTGTTTTTTTATAATTTATAATAATTAGTGGCTGCGTCAAATTAATTTTTATAGCATAACCCTTAAGCACACATTATTTTAGTCTTATGAACACACTACCTCTATCTCAATATATTTTCCCAGATCCAGAGGAAGCCGATCCAGATGGTCATGGTCTAATTTGTATTGGTGCTGACCTCTCCCCTTCTACGCTCTATGAAGCATACACCCATGGACTTTTCCCTTGGTTTAATGAAGATGAACCTATTTGTTGGTGGAGCCCTCAACCACGCTGTGTGATTTATCCTCAAAACTATAAACCAAGTAAATCGCTCATTCGGAATATGAAAAAGTATGATTACACTATTACGGTAAATCGTGCTTTTGAACAGGTCATACGTTCATGTTCACTACCTCGAAGTTATGCCAATGAAACTTGGATTAGCGAAGATATTATTCAGGGATATTGTGCGTTGTTTAATGCAGGTTATGGCTATAGCGTAGAAGTTTGGCAAGACGAACAGCTCGTAGGTGGTTTATATGGGGTAACGATCGGTAAGGGTTGCTTTGGCGAGTCTATGTTTAGTACCCAAACCGATGTTTCTAAAATGGCTTTTTATACTTTAATGTTAATTGGTAAAGAAAATCAGCTTCCTTGGGTTGACTGCCAACTTGTAAATAGTCACTTAATTAGTCTTGGGGCTTGTACACTTTCTCGGCAGGAATATCTTAAATCGTTACAAGATGTAATTATTCACCCCTCTATCAATTGGAAAAAGTATCAAGAACGTGTATTTTCAAGTAAAACAATAGCATTAAATGCAAAATTAATGGAATGATAACAGGAGGGACCAATCATGAAATCATATCACCCGAAGTCCCTTTTAAATGATCTGCAATATTATATTACCCCACCTCACGATTGCAGCTATTTAGAAAATAAGTCAGCACGTATGGTCTTTTTAGACCCGATTCACCGAATTGATGTGGTGACTCTTTCAGAGTTATCGCGATTAGGTTTTCGTCGTAGTGGTGACTTTGTATATCGTCCTGAATGTCATTTATGCAGACAGTGTTTGTCTTGTCGTGTACCAGTTGCCGACTTCCAAATGAACAGTATGCAAAAAAAAGCATGGAAACGAAATCAAGACCTTACCATGACTGTTCTGCCAACACGGCAAGCTGCACAAATTCATTATGATTTATATGAACGTTACATTAACGAGCGCCATGCCGATGGTGATATGTTTCCACCAAGTTTAGATCAGTTTGAAAAATTTCTAGTTCATAGCTGTACAGATAGTTTCTTCTTGGAACTATGGAAAGATAACCGTCTTATTAGCGTTTCTACTTGTGATTTAATGGATGATGGATTATCTGCGGTCTATACATTCTTTGATCCTGATGAACACCGAAGATCTTTAGGTGTTTATTCGATTCTGAATCAGATCGAATATGTAAAATCACTTGGTTTAGAATATCTTTACTTAGGCTATTGGGTGCCACACTCAGCCAAAATGAATTATAAATCTCAATATACACCCCTAGAACTTTTACTAGACGGACAATGGCGCCGCTTAAATCGATCATTATCGCCTGAAGAGATCAACCAGTTAGGTAATTCACTCATGACGACATTACCTTCTGAGTGGAATAATTTAATTATTAAATAGCTCGATTCTGTCTTGTTGTTAAGTCCGCAGCAAGACAGCCATTTTAAAATAAAGACGCAAAATCGTCGGTACAGCTTTTTACCATAATAACGGCATTTTCACGCCCACCCTCTTGAGTTGGGTAATAATTGCGACGCACATCAATTTGATGAAAACCTGTTTTTTCGTATAAACCAATGGCTGCTTTATTACTTTCACGAACCTCTAAAAAAATCTGTACAGGTTGATTTTCTAAGCGCTCAATCGATGCATCTAACAATTGATATCCCAAGCCTTTACCTTGCATTTCAGGATGAATTGCCATAAGCAATAAATTCGCTTCATCTAACACAGGTTGTAAAATACAAAAACCAACAACCTTATTATTTAACTCAATTACCGTACATTGATAAGAGTTCACAGACTCTACAAATTGCTGCCTAGACCATGGATGTGTCTGAACAAGCTTCTCAATTTGAGCAACACTATCAATATCGGAGGCTTGCATAGTACGAATCATGAGTTTCAACACACTTTCAGATTTCAAAGTAAACGTATTATAGAAACTTAAATAGAAAAAACGAGCAAAAAAAAGAGCAATTAAATTGCTCTTTTTTTAATACGTTTGTTAAAGCCCTAACTTTTCACGCCAAGTTGCTAATAAAGCCGTTGTATCCGAATCATTTGGATGAAATTTTGGTCTTAAGAAATCAAGTAACTCTGGAATTTGACGTGTCATAAAACCTTTACGGCCATACATAAACTTAAGCATGTACTTGGTGTCTTTCCAAGTTAATTTGTCATCAGTCTTGAGTAATTTAGCAGTAAAATAAGATTGAGTTGCGAAGATTAAAGCCATTGCAATAATTAAAGCAGTTGAGCGCATAAAATAAGCTTTTGGCCCTTGCCCATACATACTTGTATACACATCAAATGCCACAGCTTTATGTTCATTTTCTTCTACCGCGTGCCACATCCATAAGTGATACATGGTGTCATCTTGGAACATGGCTTGAATTTCAGGATTTTGTAAAAGTTCAGCTGCAATCGTCGATGTAAAATGTTCTAAAGCGCAAGTACCGGTTAAATCAATCATCTCTTTAGTATAACCAAAAGGTTTCATTAACTTGGTTACAACTGCTGTCCCCATTTTAATGACTGTACCTGTTTGCTTTTCCATTTTGCGAACATCATATCCATATGCTTGCGCAGAAGCATTAAAAGCTAAATGTTCTTTAGAATGCATAGCTTCCTGACCAATAAAAGCACTTATTTCTTTTTGAAGAGCTGGGTCAGCTAATTTAGGATCATTTCGCACTGCACGCGTACTATTTACAAAGAACTGCTCGCCTTCAGGAAAAAGAGCCGATAATGCTGTCATAAAGTGAGTTAATCCTGCATCGTAATTTGCCCAATAGCGTGGGACTTGAGCAAATTCAAAGTCCATACGACGTACAGGGAAGCTTGCTCCAGCACGATTAGAAATATTTACTTTAGCATTCATGTCAGACTCCTTTAAGTGAACCATCAATTCACTTATATCCTTATTTATTTTCTTAATATTTATAATAATACGCCTTTAAAAGCGCTATTTAAGTGCAGATGAGGACAGCAAATTATCAGATGAGGTCATTACTAGCCCCTTTCTGGAGCAAAATGAATACCTATCATTTTTAAAAATGAGCAGTAGATTCAAGACAACAAAAAAGGACTGCTAACAGTCCTTTTCACGTTGTTTTTCACTTAAAGCCCCAGTTTGGCTTTCCATGTTTTTAATAGACCCACTGTGTCTAAATCATTAGGATGAAAGCCTGGTTTAAAATAAGCCAACATCTCTTTAGCCATGCCCGTAATAATACCTTTGGATGGGCTATAACCATATTTATAAATCACAGACAATTCGTCTAAGTTTAATTTTTTATCTTGTCTTAAAAGACGTAGCACAAACGAAGATTGAATTGCGAAAATAAGCGCCATCGCAAATACAAGTGAGCTTGTGCGTAATGCATAAGCTTTAACACCTTTACCGAATACACCCTCGTACACATCAAAAGCAACGGCTTTATGCTCATTTTCTTCTATTGCATGCCAATACCACATGGTTGACATTGTTTTATCTGTCATAAGCTCTTGAATATGGGTATTAACTAAAAGCTGAGATGCAATCGTTGCAGTAAAATGCTCAAGAGCCGTAGTCGCAGTTAAATCTACCATTTCTTGCGTCATACCAAATGGTTTTACGATCTTTGCAAAAGTCTTACGCGCAGTCTGAATAGCTGTATCAGTAAATTTTTCCAACGTTTCGACATCATGGCCAAACTTTTGTGCAGATGCATTAAAATTGACATGCTCTTGGGTATGCATCGCCTCTTGACCAATGAAAGCACTAATTTCTTTTTGTAGCTCTTCATTGTCTTTAATCGCTGGGTGATAACGCACCGCACGTACGCTATCTATAAAGAACTTCTCACCAGCAGGAAATAGCGCCGATAATGCTGTCATAAAATGCGTAAGCCCAGCAGAACCATCCATCCAGTATTCTGGTACATCATTAAAGTCAAAGTTCATACGACGTACAGGAAAGCTTGCTCCAGCACGATTCGTAATATTTACTTTAGCGTTCATAGTGAAAGCTCCTTGCTAGTAACCATAGTTACTTAAACTTTATTGTTCGTTTTCTTGATTCTTATCATACAAACTTAATAAAAAGGCTTAAGTGCAAATAGGGACATTGAAGTATCAGTTAAGGCCAGCTTTCTATTGAATTGTCGAACAATTAAGCATAAAAAAAGCGCCCCAAAAGGAGCGCTTTTTTCACTGAAAAGTGATTATGCAGTTACTTTCGCAACAACACCAGCACCTACAGTACGACCACCTTCACGGATCGCAAAACGTAGACCTGGGTCCATTGCGATTGGGTGGATTAATTCTACTGACATTTCAACGTTGTCACCAGGCATTACCATTTCAACGCCTTCTTTCAACTGGATCGCACCAGTTACGTCAGTTGTACGGAAATAGAACTGTGGACGGTAACCATTTAAGAATGGAGTGTGACGACCACCTTCTTCTTTAGAAAGTACGTATACTTCTGCATCGAATTTAGTGTGCGGCTTGATTGTACCTGGTTTAGCAAGTACTTGACCACGTTGTACGTCTTCACGCTTAGTACCACGAAGTAATACACCACAGTTCTCGCCTGCACGGCCTTCGTCAAGAAGTTTACGGAACATTTCTACGCCAGTTACAGTTGTTTTAACTGTATCTTTAATACCAACGATCTCTACTTCTTCACCAACTTTAACGATACCAGATTCTACACGGCCTGTTACTACTGTACCACGACCAGAGATTGAGAATACGTCTTCGATTGGCATTAAGAATGCTTTGTCGATAGCACGTTCTGGTTCTGGGATGTAAGAGTCAAGAGCTGCTACAAGAGCAAGAACTGATTCTTCACCGTAAGGACCTGCTTCACCGTTAAGAGCAGCAAGAGCTGAACCACGGATTACTGGAGTGTCATCACCTGGGAAGTCGTAAGTAGAAAGAAGTTCACGAACTTCCATTTCTACTAATTCAAGTAATTCTTCGTCATCAACAAGGTCGCATTTGTTTAAGAATACGATGATGTAAGGTACACCAACCTGACGAGAAAGAAGGATGTGTTCACGAGTTTGTGGCATTGGACCGTCAGTCGCAGCACATACAAGGATCGCGCCGTCCATCTGAGCAGCACCAGTGATCATGTTTTTAACGTAATCGGCGTGGCCCGGGCAGTCAACGTGTGCGTAGTGACGAATTGGAGAATCGTATTCTACGTGTGAAGTATTAATTGTAATACCACGTGCTTTTTCTTCAGGTGCTGAGTCGATTTGTGAGTAATCTTTCGCTTCACCGCCGTAAGTTTTTGCACAAATAGTTGCAATCGCAGCAGTTAAAGTTGTTTTACCATGGTCAACGTGACCGATTGTACCCACGTTTACGTGTGGTTTATTACGTTCAAACTTGGCTTTAGCCATGATGATCTTCCTTTATTAACTACTCATGGAGGGTCACCCCATGAGCACTTGGTTTTCAACTAAGAATTAGTTAGGGCTTATAGTAATCGAAAGATTACTCGTCGTCACCTTTTTTACCGCCAGCTTGGAATTTAGCAATGATGCCTTCAGCCACGTTACGTGGAGTTTCAGCATATTTAGCAAATTCCATTGAGTAAGTCGCACGACCTTGAGACATAGAACGCATTTGAGTCGCGTAACCAAACATCTCAGCAAGAGGAACTTCTGCTTTAATTGCTTTTGTTCCACCAGGAAGATCGTCCATACCTTGAACCATACCACGACGACGGTTTAAGTCACCCATGATATCGCCCATGTAGTCTTCTGGAGTTTCTACTTCAACTTTCATGATAGGTTCAAGAAGGATAGGATCCGCTTTCATGAAACCATCACGGAAGGCATAAGAACCAGCCATTTTGAACGACAATTCGTCAGAGTCGACATCGTGGTAAGAACCATCGAAAAGAACAGCTTTAACGCCTACAACTGGGTAACCAGCCAAGACACCATTCTTCATACGTTCTTGAATACCTTTATCAACTGCACCGAAGAATTCTTTAGGTACTACACCACCAACAACTTCTTCAGCGAATTCGTATTCTTTACCAGCAGCTTCAACGTCAAGCGGTTCTAAACGAACATATACGTGACCGAATTTACCTTTACCACCAGTTTGACGTACGAATTTACCTTCTTGCTCAACAGTTTTCTTAATCGTTTCACGATAAGCAACCATTGGTTTACCGATATTCGCTTCAACACCGAATTCACGCTTCATACGGTCAACGATGATGTCAAGGTGAAGCTCACCCATACCAGCAATAATTGTTTGACCAGATTCTTCATCAGTACGTACACGGAACGATGGATCTTCTTTCGCCAAACGACCTAAAGCGATAGACATTTTTTCTTGGTCTGCTTTAGTTTTTGGTTCAACAGCCAATGAAATTACTGGCTCTGGGAATTCCATACGCTCAAGAGTAATGATGTTTTTCTCATCACATAATGTATCACCAGTTGTAACGTCTTTAAGACCTACACACGCTGCGATATCACCTGCACGGATTTCTTCAAGATCTTGACGCTCGTTCGCGTGCATTTGCACGATACGGCCGATACGTTCACGCTTAGATTTAACTGGGTTATAAACCGGATCACCTTGTTTAAGAACACCAGAGTAAACACGTACGAATGTTAAGTTACCTACGAATTTGTCGTTCATGATTTTGAACGCAAGCGCAGAGAACGGAGCTTCGTCAGATGCTTCACGAGACGCTTTAGTTTCGTCTTTGTCGTCAAGGATACCTTCGATCGCTTTAACTTCTGTAGGTGATGGTAAGAATTCAATTACAGCGTCCAACATACGTTGAACACCTTTGTTTTTGAACGCAGAACCACAAAGCATTACTTGAATTTCAGAAGCTAATGTACGAGCACGTAAACCAGCGATGATGTCTTCTTTAGAAAGATCACCTTCTTCTAGGTACTTGTCCATTAATTCTTCAGAAGCTTCAGCAGCTGCTTCAACCATGTTAGTACGCCATTCTTGAGCAGTATCAACTAGGTCAGCAGGAATATCACCGTATTCAAACTTCATACCTTGAGAAGCTTCATCCCAGATGATTGCCTTCATTTCGATAAGGTCAACAACACCTTGGAATGTGTCTTCAGCACCGATTGGCACAACGATTGGCACAGGGTTACCGCCCAAACGTGTTTTCATTTGTTCAACAACACGGAAGAAGTTTGCACCAGTACGGTCCATCTTGTTCACGAATGCTAAACGAGGCACTTTATATTTGTTTGCTTGACGCCATACAGTTTCAGACTGAGGCTGTACACCACCAACTGCACAGTAAACCATGCACGCACCGTCAAGAACACGCATAGAACGTTCAACTTCGATTGTGAAGTCTACGTGTCCCGGTGTATCAATTACGTTGATACGGTGTTGTTGGAATTGGTTAGCCATACCAGACCAGAAACAAGTTGTAGCAGCAGAGGTAATTGTAATACCACGCTCTTGCTCTTGTTCCATCCAGTCCATTGTTGCTGCACCGTCGTGTACTTCACCAATTTTGTGAGATACACCTGTGTAGAACAAAATACGTTCAGTTGTAGTTGTTTTACCTGCGTCAATGTGCGCAGAGATACCGATGTTACGGTAACGAGTAATTGGGGTTTGGCGAGCCATGATGTCTACATTCCTAAATGTTATCTTTAAAACAGGACGCATCAATTAAATTGATGCGCACGAATACTCAAACGGGGCAACTTAAATACCCGCAAAGCCCCCACTTTGGTAGAGAGCAATGTTGAATCTAGCTACTGTATGCATGAGTATTCTCCTGATTAGGGACTGTTTTATCCGCTTAGAAACGGTAGTGAGAGAAGGCTTTGTTAGCTTCTGCCATACGATGCACGTCTTCACGTTTTTTGATCGCGGCACCTTTGCCTTCAGCTGCATCAAGCAACTCGCCAGCAAGACGTAAAGCCATAGTTTTTTCAGAACGCTTAGCAGCAGCATCTACTAACCAACGCATTGCTAAGGCAGTACGACGGGATGGGCGTACTTCCATAGGTACTTGATAAGTAGCACCACCAACACGGCGTGCTTTTACTTCGACCATAGGACGAACTTTTTCAAGAGTAGTCTCGAAAAATTCAACTGGGTCTACTTTGTTTTTTTCTTGAACGCGTTCTAAAGCACCGTAAACGATACTTTCAGCAATAGATTTTTTACCATCTTGCATTACGTGGTTCATGAATTTAGCGATTGTTTGGCTGCTAAATTTTGGATCTGGAAGGATCTCACGAGCAGCGACTACGCGACGTCTTGGCATTTTAATACACCTAATAATATGACACTTCAGGATAATCCAGCAGTTTGTACAAGTGTCATGTACACGACGCTGGCCTTACTATACGTCGCTTGAATTACAAATCTATGAAGAATTCAAACAAGCGAAACGCTAAAGGGCTTTTAGACTAGTTTCCTAGAATTACTTCTTAGGACGCTTAGTACCGTATTTAGAACGTGATTGATTACGATCTTTAACGCCAGCACAGTCCAAAGAACCACGAACGGTATGGTAACGTACACCTGGTAAGTCTTTAACACGACCACCACGGATAAGAACAACACTGTGCTCTTGTAAGTTATGACCTTCACCACCGATGTAGCTAGATACTTCAAAACCTGAAGTTAAGCGAACACGGCAAACCTTACGCATAGCTGAGTTAGGTTTTTTAGGTGTAGTTGTATAAACACGTGTACAAACACCACGACGTTGTGGACAAGCCTTCAACGCAGGAACTTTGGATTTTTCAACCAAAGTCGTACGACCCTTACGGATCAACTGATTCGTTGTTGCCATATGGCAATTCTCCCGTTATTAAAAAACCTTAAAAAGAAAACACCTCTTTTTAAGGGCACATAATTGTAAGCCAAGATGCAAAAATGGTCAACATGGCAATACTTACCAAATGTTGACCATATCAATGTTTGACAGGATGATTTACAAATTTAAATAAGGGTGAAACTTAATTTTCAAACCCTATCTTTGTAATTGTATTGTTAAGAGTACTTCTGATCCTCTACAACATCATCATTTTCAATTTCTAATGCTGGTTTTTGTTCACTGTGCTCATGTTCGACAACATGTTTTTCTGCAAGCTGTTCGATACCTTGATGAACATTTTCTTGCACTTTTTCTTCACTTTTTTCAGAAGTATTCGACTTAACCACAACAGATACTTTTGAAATTACATCATGATTTTCAATTTTATGATGTTGTGCTGCATGAACACTGCCATTTTCTCCAACATTTAACAGACGAGGACTCGCCTTTTGAATGAGAGTTACCGCAGCATAATAAGCTTGTAATGGTGATAAATGTTCACTTGGGTGCTCATTTAAATAATGTCGTGCTGCACCAAAAATAGCTTGTGCTTTATGGCCTACATCTTCTTGTAACTTCCAGCTATAAACAGCACTAAGTATTGCACCTGCTACTGGAGTAAACTTACCCACCGCAGCAAGTTGAGGAACTTTATTTAACCAGCTCCATTTGAACTCACCACTTTCATCGACTAACCAGCTTTTTAAAGTCTCAATGTCATTTGAAGACCCAAGTACCTGCTGAAACTGTTGAATGTCTTGGGTCTCTAACATATTACGTAAAGCTTTAAGTGCTAAAAGCACCGTCTGCTTCTCTGCAATTAGGCTGATATCAACTTCTTTAAAAATAAATTCAACGACATCTTGGTCAGTGGCTTCAGTTAAATCAAAACCGTGTGATCTGCCTGTTTGATAAATTGTTCTTAAAACCAATACTAAAGAAACTGGAATATCTACGGCTGCACCAATCATACCCGATACACCCGTAATCGCACCTTGAATACTTGCAATTAGTTTATTTTGTTCAATTAAAGCCTGACTTAAACGTTGTGAACGTGAAGTGTCTTTAGTCAGCTCAAATAGGTCTTTTGCACCCGCCTCTTCTAAGATTTTTTCAGTCAGCGTGCTTTTTGAACTAAAGTCATTTAGCCAATCAAATAAATAGCTCGATATTTTTTCATTCCAGTCAGGCGAAATAAATGTCGCAATACCATTGACCTTTCTAAAATGACGGCCAAACACCTGACGAGTAACTTTAGGTAAATGTTCACGTAACATTTGTTGTGGACTTTCATACTGTTCCACTTCAAACGGACTTTTACTTCTAGCATTTCCTTCTACTGTTTTACCACTTGCAAGTGGCTCAACTAGCTTACTAACCTCACCTATTTGGCTTTGCTGCAAGATGTTTAAACCAGTAGAACTGAGCTTTTTAGCCACTCCGAAGACCTGAGAAAACAAATTGTCAGATTGATTATTATTAAATTTTGTCATCCAGTACCTCGATTTTTTAATTTATCTAATTAGAGATAAATACTAGGTGGAATGTGGATTTATCTCAACTTGAATGTGTGTATTTTAGTTAACCCTAAATGCAACATACTATGTATTTGGTTATTTTTTTTAAATGCAAAATTGACATAAAGATTTGCCATAAGAAATAAAAAACCTTTCTGCTATCATGGTAACAACGAAAACATATGTCTAATGTTCTTACAGCTATATTCTCCTATCATTTAATAGCTGCTTATGTTCATAGACTTTAAATATCACCATAAAGGGACCTGTAGATGAAACGTGTTGTAATCACTGGTATGGGTATTAACTCATGTATCGGTAACTCTTTAGAAGCAGTTACTCACTCACTTCAAAATGGAATCTCCGGGACACGTTTTAACCCAACTTATGCTGAACTCAATTTTAAGAGTCATGTCAGCGCTGCTGCAGAACAAGATTTTGACAATATTGATCGTAAATTAAAACGATTCATGGGCGTATGTGCAATGTACGCTTATAACTCTGCTGTTGCCGCTGTTGAACATGCTGGCTTAAAAGCAGAAGATTTAGCAGATAATCCACGTTATGGTATTGCTGGCGGTTCAGGTGGTGGTTCAACTGCTTCTGTTGTAGAAATGACTGAGCTTTTAGAAACTAAAGGCGCTCGTAAAGTTGGACCTTTCTTCGTTCCACGCAACATGACGAACACAATTACTGCAAACGTTGGTGTTGCATTTAAACTTCAAGGTATTGCTCACTCAATTGCAAGTGCTTGTGCAACTTCTGCAGATGCAATTGGCTATGCATATAACCTTATCGCATTAGGCAAACAAGATCTTATGCTTGCTGGTGGTGGTGAAGAAGATCATTGGTCTCAAAGCTTATTGTTTGATGCTATGGGTGCTTTATGTTCTAAATATAACGACACACCTGAAACTGCATCTCGTCCATATTCAAAAGACCGTGACGGTTTCGTTATTGCTGGTGGCGGCGGTTTCGTTGTTCTTGAATCTCTTGAACACGCTCAAGCACGTGGTGCAAAAATTCTTGCTGAAGTTGTTGCTTATGCTGCGAACAGTGACGGTGCAGACATGGTTGCTCCAAGCGGTGAAGGTGCGACTCGTTGTATCTTGATGGCTCTTGAAGAAGCTAAACAACACGGCGTAGAAAAAATTGACTATGTAAATACACATGGTACTTCTACACCAGCTGGTGACGTTACTGAACTTAAAGCAATGGAACGTGCTTTTGGTGAAGGTAAAGTTCCACCTTTAAGCTCAACTAAATCTATGACTGGTCACAGCTTGGGTGCTGCTGGTGTTCATGAAGCAATTTACTCTGTATTAATGCTTCAAAATGACTTTATTGCTCCAAACATTAACGTGACTGAGCTTGATGAAGGTACTGAAGGCTTTGATATTGTGCTTGAAAAACGTGATGCAAAATTGAATACTGTAATGAGTAACAGTTTTGGCTTTGGCGGTGTAAACGCTTGCCTAATTTTCAAGAAGTGGGATGCATAATCCCACCTAGGATTAACAATGGATGCACCTTCTGATGCTTTTTTGTGGGTAAAAGCATTACATATTATTGCTGTGGTTTGTTGGTTCGCTGCTTTGTTCTACTTACCACGTCTTTATGTTTACCATGCAATGAGTGATGATGCGGCAAGTCATCAGCGCTTTGAAGTGATGGAACGTAAGTTGTATCGAGGTATTATGTGGCCGTCTATGATTGCCACATTAATTACCGCACACTTTCTTGTAGAGTGGGGCGATGCAACTCGACATTACCATGAAGCCACTTGGTTTTATCTAAAAGTTGGATTAGTGGCCTTATTAGTGGTTTACCATTTTGTTTGTGGTTACTATCGCAAAAAGCTTATTGGAAATGCTCACTATAAATCACATAAGTTCTGGCGCTTCTTCAATGAAATGCCAACCTTAATTTTATTTGCTGTTGTGATTTTAGTTGTTGTAAAACCTCAGTTTTAACTGGGGTTTTTTATTATCTAGGACTCTCATCTCCTTCTCTTAAGCATTTTACTGACCCAACCTATTCATAATTTATTATTCAGAGCAAAAGACTTTTACACCACCCTTAATACATTCTTATAAAAACATCTGATCTTTTTTATAAATTCAATCAACAGAAAGGATAAAGCATGAAAAGTCTGGCTTTTATTCATCGTAACGATACTCGCTTTGCGGTCGGTGATTTTTATCCAGTTCTTTCTGTTTTTTCCTACCATGAGTTAGGCAATACCCTCTCCCCCTTCTTACTACTCGACCATTTAGGTCCCGGAAAAATTGCACCTTCTATGAAACGTAGAGGAGTTAATGATCATCCCCATCGTGGATTCGAAACGGTAACACTTGTTTATGCAGGTGAACTGGAACACAAAGATTCATCTGGTGGAGGTGGATTTATAAGTGCTGGTGATGTGCAATGGATGACCGCAGCCTCTGGTGTGATTCATCGGGAATTGTTTAGTGAAGAGTATTCTCGATCTGGTGGTCCTTTTGAAATGATTCAACTTTGGGTCAATTTACCAGCAGCAAATAAAATGAATTCTCCGCGCTATCAAAGTTTAAAGAAAGCTGAAATACCGATGGTGAAACTGGAAAATGAGGCTGGATTTGTACGTATTATTGCAGGGCAGTTTAAGCATGTTATGGGCCCTGCACTTACTCATACTCCTATTACCGTATTAGATGTAGAGCTTCAGGCAGGTCAACAAACTGCCTTCCCTGCTCAATCTGGTGAAACAGCTTTAGTTTATTTACGTTCAGGTCGGGCACAATTTCAAAAAGATGAAGACGTTTTAGAGGAACAAGGCCTAGCAGTCATGTCAAACCAAGGAGAGCATTTCTCTATTACTGCCCTGCAAAGCTGCAAATTACTTATTTTGACTGGACAACCCATCACAGAACCGATTAATGGTCATGGTCCATTTGTAATGAATACTTATGATGAGATTTTACAAGCCTATGATGATATTAAAAATGGAAGATTTACCAAGTAAAACAGCCTAACTGCCGCATGATAAACGAATGACAGTTATTTGTGTCTGTCTTTCAACATAGTTGATGTATGTTATGCTACAAATCAATAGATGAACTTATTTACTAGCAAAACTATGTTCACTCTCAACGCTTTTAAACTTGTCATATATCGACAATTTATTATTTTCACCCTTTTTATTTTTCGTCACTTAAAAAGCTATCCAATTCGATTTCTTACGCCTGAAGAAAAGGTTTTGGCGCAAAGGGTGTTTGGGGATTTGCTAGATTGCGAACGACCTAAAATTATTGCTACTCGTTACTTACCTTGGCAATCTCATGGAATTTTGATGGCGCCAAATGGAAATATTTATGTCAACATTTCTGACTACAGTAGTAATTACGCGCTAGAATCTAAATTCATTCAAGGCATTTTTATTCATGAGTTGGCTCATGTCATGCAATACCAACGAGGTATTCATGTACTACTAAAAGGTGCCTTACTGCAAACGGCCTACTATCTGAGTTTTAAATATTACAACCCATATAAATACACTTACCATCCTCAGAAAGCTTTTAGCTCTTACAATATTGAGCAGCAAGGAGAAATTGCTAGAGATATCTGCTCAGGTAAACTGCCAAATATTATTTGTTCACCTCACTTTGATTTGTAACTAAATAATCAAGATCGTCTTCTACGTAATTTTTTTGCTAACTTACTGGTAGAAAATTTATAAACAAAAAAATATGAAAATAAAGTTGAGATCTAATTTTATTAATGTCAAATTATTGAAAATAAGTATAAAAACTTATTCCAAATTTTGGAGTGTTAAGGCAGTATACAAACAATAAAAATAATGAAGCTTGTTTCTATTGTATACAGAAAATCTCGTTATTTTTACGCAGAAAATATGTGATTGGTATATATTATTGATCTTGACATTTTTGTTTACTATTTTACTTGTTTATTATCGTGCCATACACATCGTTGAAAAATTATATTCATAAAAATCAACACTATGTGTATTTATATTCGTTATGATCTAGGATTAGGTTTGAATGAAAAGTTTTAAAGTTGCCCTTGCTCAGTTTTCTCCGCATATTGGCAATATTGACTCAAACACCCAAAAGATGATTGAGCAAGCAAATCAGGCGAAAAAACAAGACGCTGACCTGATTATTTTTCCTGAGCTTTCTGTGATTGGTTATCCAGCTGAAGACTTATTGTTACGTCCAAATTTAAATAAACGTATGCAAAAAGCTTTTGCTCAACTTAGTGAAGTTAAAGATATTGTGATGGTTTTCGGCTTCGTAAACCAAACAGAAGACGGCCAACGTTATAATTCAGCTGCTGTCATGAAAGACGGTCAGGTTTTAGGTGTCTTCAATAAGCACAACTTGCCAAACTATGGCGTTTTTGATGAAAAACGTTATTTCCAAAAAGGCCATCAGCACTTGGTGTTCGAATACTTAGGCCATAAGTTTGGTGTACTTATTTGTGAAGATATCTGGTCAATCAATACAGTTAAACAATTAAGCCAATTAAATGTTGATACTGTACTTGTGCTTAATTCATCGCCATATGAAGTGGGCAAACCACAGCATCGTATACAAACATTAAGTGAACTTGCAAAACAGCTTCATTTAAATATTGTTTATGTCAACCAAGTTGGTGGACAAGATGATTTAATTTTTGATGGTACAAGTTTTGTCAGCAACCAAAATGGTGAAATTGCTTTACAAGCACCAAGCTTTAAAGAAGACCTCTACATTGCTGAATTTGACCGTGACACAAAACTCTATAAAGTTACCGAGTCTGCGCCTGCATTAGAAACTTTTGCAGAGATCTATCAAGGCTTAGTTATGGCAACGCGTGACTATGTAGAGCGTTCAGGTTTCCCTGGTGTGATCTTAGGTCTTTCTGGCGGTATTGACTCTGCCCTCACACTTGCAATTGCGGTTGATGCAATTGGTGCAGAAAAAGTACAAGCTGTAATGATGCCATATACTTACACTTCTCAAATTAGTGTAGAAGATGCGGCTGAACAAGCTCGTCGTATGGGTGTAACTTTTGGTATTGCTGAAATTCACTCAATCGTAAATAGCTTCATGCAAACGCTCTATCCGTTCTTTGGTAATTCACCAGCCGATGCAACTGAAGAAAATTTACAAGCACGTGCTCGTGGCACATTGCTTATGGGCTTATCTAACAAGTTTGGTAATTTAGTACTCGCTACTGGCAACAAGTCTGAACTTTCAGTTGGTTACTGCACACTTTACGGTGACATGGTCGGTGGCTTTGCTGTTCTAAAAGACGTTTATAAAACAATCGTGTTTGAACTAGCAAAATACCGTAATAGCTTAAGTGAAACACCTGTTATTCCTGAGCGTGTCATTACTCGCCCACCTTCAGCAGAACTTCGTCCAGATCAAAAAGACCAAGACTCTCTGCCAGCATATGATGTATTGGATGCTATCCTTTATGCATATATTGAAGAAGATTTAGGTCAAGCCGACATTATTGCCAAAGGTTTTGATAAAGAAGTTGTTGAAAAAGTCATCCGTTTAGTTGATCGTAATGAATATAAACGTCGTCAAGGTGTGATTGGCCCGAGAATTACTTCTCGTGCATTTAGTCGCGAACGACGTTATCCGATTGTCAACGGTTGGACAGCGAATGACTGAGCAGAAAAACTCATCAAAAACCACAGCACTTGCTCAAGCACTTTTGCTTGAGCAGGTGGAATTTTTCAAAAAACAATTATCGATAGAAAACTCACCTATTTATTTCCAGCAGTTCATTCAGTTATTTATGCAACATGCTGATGAAATCAAGCTTCATGAAGTTGTAGATTTAGAACAATTACAAGCCGTTGTGAAACGTTATGCTTTTGAAATGCAGCTTGGCGCTGGCTTACTTGAGTTTATTGGGGAAATTGCACAGCGTATTTATTTATCTGCGATGAAATCTCCAATTCAGCTACAAGACTTGGTCTCTGATCACCAGTTTGAAATGTGGCTTTCCAAGTTTTTGGAAATGGAGCATATCCCTCATTATCTGAATGAGTTTTTAAGAACCAGCCCTTCTGTTCAACAGCTTTGCCAATATATTGCGACATCAACTCTAGAACAAAAATTACCAAAATTTTTAACTACCTCGACAGTAAATGACTACCATTTTGAATGGCAACATAAACTCAAAAAATTCTCTTTTTTACAGCAGCAACGTCTCGAACATAAACTTGAAACGTGGATTGCCAGTTTTATTCATGAACAACTTACAGAATTAAGCCTTTTATCGGCTGAAGATTTAGAAAGCCTAGTACGTCATATCTGGGAAGATATTAGGCATAAAAAAATGTATGAGTTTATGAAACAGCTCACTCCTCTCGATGTTGAGGAGTTCTTTGTTTTAATTTATGAGTACTGGAAAGAGCTACGCCAGTCGCAATTTATGCAAGATCTTATTTTGTATGGCGTCGAAGTTTTTTATGATTTTTATAAAGATCAAAGTTTATTTGAAGTTTTAAGTGAGATTGGTTTAACCGAAACCGACTTGCAAACTGAAGCTTTACGCTTTTATCCGAAAGTTATGGATGCCTTCAATGAGCACGGTATTTTAGAACCATTACTTCAAGCGCTCTTAGCTCCTTTTTATCAAAGCTCAAAAACACTCGATATGATTGAAAAACATTTTAATGAGTAAAAAATAGATAAAAAGAAACCACGCAGGAGCGTGGTTTTTAAAATGGTGGCTATGACGAGACTTGAACTTGTGACCCCCGCATTATGAGTGCGGTGCTCTAACCAACTGAGCTACATAGCCGTAAACTGTGTGCGCATTATCTATAGTTCTGTATAGCAGGTCAATACTTCAAAACTCTTAATGTCCACCAAATGAACAAATATGATTCAGATCATCATTATTTGTTCATTTTTTAGCAAATTCTTACTTTAAACAATTGATCGGCCACAGAAATATATTAAAGATCTAATACCAATTTTTTGCCTTTTGCTCTTGATACACAAATCATCATGCTCTTCTGTGAAGCCTTTTCGGCATCACTGAGATATTGATCAAAATGCTCTGCTTCACCTTCTAAAATAGCAGTTTCACATGTACCGCAAACCCCTTCTCGGCATAAACATTCCACATCGATATTTAATGTTTCGATGGCTTGTAAAATAGTCTGGTTACTTTGTACTTCAATTTCCTGATTAGATTTAGCAAGTACAACCGTAAAAGCTTCCCCATCTTCAGGAACTGTTGAAGCAAATTGTTCCCAGTGAATGTACTCATCGCGATAACGATGCTTATTACAGCAATCAATCACAGCATCAATCATGGGTTTCGGCCCACAAACATACACGTGTGTGCCTTTAGGTTGTGATGAAATCAGTTCATCCAGCTTCAATGAGCAACCTTCTGAGTCAACATAGCTAAATACATGCTCGGCATGTTTCTGCTTTAATTCATCTAACAAAGCCGCATGTTCAGGCGAGCGATAAGCATAATGTAGCTCAAAGTCTGCCCCACGTGCTGCAAGCTCATCCATTTGAGGCAAGAATGGTGTAATGCCAATACCACCTGCAATTAAGATATGTTTATTGCCTGTTTCCGCTAATGGAAATAAATTTTTTGGTTCTGAAATCTGAATTTCACAGCCTTCATTACATTGATCATGCATAAAAACCGAACCGCCCTTACCTTCCACGTCTTTACGAACACAGACTTGGTAAGTCGATAGATCTTGCGTACAGCTCATTAATGAATAGGCATTTGAAAGCTGTTCATTCATTTTGACAATAATATGGCTTCCCCCACTAAATCGAGGAAAGTTCTGCCCATCTTGACGTTTGAACGTAAACCGTTTGATTAAAGGGGTTAGCTGTTCCACATGAGTAACAACTGCCGGGAACATTTCATAATGACTAGCCATATTAGAATCCTTCTTTTACCGCATATTCTTGTTGTTAGGGCTTATCCTTAAAGCCCTAAACACATGTATTTAATGGTCATGAATTCTTCAAGACCATACTTTGAGCCTTCACGCCCAACACCTGATTGCTTCACACCACCGAATGGTACAACTTCATTTGAAATTGCTGTGGCATTCATACCGACCATTCCATATTCAAGCTGTTCTGACACTCGCCATAAACGTGAAATATTTTCGCTATAAACATAAGCAGCCAAACCAAAAATGGTGTCATTGGCTTGAGCAACCACATCTGCTTCATCTGTAAAGCGAATAAGCGGCGCAACTGGACCAAAAATTTCTTCTTGGACAATTTCCATTGTACGGTCAACGTTAGTTAAAACTGATGGTTCATAAAAGGTTTGTCCTAAAGCATGCTGTTTACCGCCGCAAGCAATTTTAGCGCCTTTGCTCACTGCATCATCAATCAACTGCTGTGCTTTCAAAACTGCTTTTTCATTAATTAATGGACCAATTTGTACACCATCTTCAAGTCCATTACCGACTTTAAACCTCTGTACTTCTTGTACAAACTTCTCGGCAAAAGCTTGATAAATATTGTCGTGTACATAAATGCGGTTAGCACAAACACAGGTCTGGCCTGCATTACGGAACTTGGCAAAAATCGCACCTTGTACAGCTTTATCCAAATTGGCGTCATCAAATACAATCAGAGGTGCATTTCCGCCCAACTCAAGTGCTAACTTTTTAATAGTGTTTGAACACTGTTGCATCAGTAAACGGCCCACTGGAGTTGAGCCAGTAAAGGTCAATTTCTTCACTTTTTCATGCGAAGTAAATACAGAACCAATTTCTTGAGATTTACCGGTAACAACATTAATTACACCAGCTGGAATACCTGCTTTTTCTGCAAGTTTCGCAATCGCTAAAGCACAGTAAGGTGTTTCATTTGCTGGCTTAATCACTATCGTACATCCAGCTGCTAAAGCTGGCGCTGCTTTACGGGTAATCATGGCAATTGGGAAATTCCACGGCGTAATTGCAGCCACCACACCAACAGGTTCTTTACTAATAATAAATCGCTGTTGATTATTGACGGTTGGAATCACATCGCCATAAATACGCTTGCCTTCTTCTGCAAACCATTGAATAAAGGATGCAGCATAACGCACCTCACCTTTCGCTTCTGCTAAAGGCTTGCCTTGCTCAATAGTCATAATGAGAGCAAGTTCATCGGTATGATCGAGAACCAGTTTATGCCAAGCCAATAAAATATCTGCACGGTTTTGAGCCGTTAAAGCTTTCCAACTTTGTAAAGCAGTATAAGCAGCTTCAACTGCTTGAGTAGCCTCAGCCGCTCCCATATTTGGAATTGTGCCAATTTCTTCGCCTGTTGCAGGGTTAGTCACTGGAACCGTTGCATTTGACTGTGCAGCTAGCCATTGTCCGTTAATATAGGCTTGTTGCTGAAATAATTCAGTACTTTGTAAACTCGACATATCATCTTCCTAACTGAAGAATCAGGTGCAAGTCATCTTTACACCTGAATAAATCCATTTGTTTTATTTGTGATGCTGCGCCACTAAATGCTGGAAGTAAGCGATACCATGCTCACTAATTCCAGAGCGTTGCTTATCCGTCATAATACGGCCTTGACCACGATAACCACGTGATTTCAAACCACGTTGTACGCTTTCGACCAAGTTCAAATCTTCAGGGCGGAATACATTGCGATACCACTCAATTAAGTCTTTCTGATCTTGAGTGAGTTCTTCGTTCGTGAAGTAAATATCGTAATGCTGCAAAGTCGTTTCTGCATCCACTGGGAACTCATAGATCACAGTCATGAAATTGCTGCCCGGTGGTACGTTGAACATGGTACAAGGCCAAGTCCAGAAACCATGAAACTCAGGATCTGTTATCGATGGATCAAGTTTGAACGACTTTTCTGATGAACGCGCAAAACCGTACTGTAATGTCCAGTTTTGATGCGTTGTGTGCCAATATTTATCAACCTGTACTGAGTCAGCAAAGCCAGGATGTGCCGGACCACAGTGGTAACATTCCATGTAATTATCAACAATCACTTTCCAGTTTGCTGGCGTTTCTGTCACAAAACGTGCTGCCAATTTTAAATCTTTAATTACGCTACATGCTTGATTTAAACGCTCTGCAAAGCCCGGAAGTTGGTCTTCGACACAAGTTGCATTTTCATCCATATTAATGAAAATAAAACCAGCATATTCCTCAACTTTTAAAGGCACCATGCTTGAGTTTTCTTTATCGAAAGATTCAACGTGGTCACAGTTACGTGCCAAAGCCAAGCTACCGTCTAGCTTAAAAGTCCAAGCATGGTATGGGCAGGTAATTACATTTTTTGCTTTACCACTGCCACTTAAAAGCTCGTGACCACGATGCGGACACACATTATAAAACGCACGTAAAACGCTATCTTTACCACGAATTATGACAATATTTTCACCAATTACTTTACGGGTAATATAGTCATTCGGTTGTGCTAATTCACTGCCATGTGCAACACAAATCCAGCTTTTAGCAAAGATTGATTCTTTCTCGTGCTCAAAAACTTGTGATGAAGTATAGAAAACTTTAGGGAAAGTCCATGCAACATCTGGGTTTGCGCAAAAATCTTCAGGTAATTTTTCAACTGCACTCATGTTATTACTCCATTAAATTCTTTTCGTCCAAATGACTCGATATTAAATTGATGTCTTTTCGACACTGCCAAACATGCGACGTATCGCACTCAGCATGTTTTGATATAACTGTTGAACTTCTGGGCAGTCACGCATAAGACGTAAACTGCCATGTAATAAACCTTTGCCTAAATGGAACTCACTCGAAATTCCTGCTTGTTCCAATTTTTGGGTAAGGAAATAACCGTCATCACTTAAAGGGTCATACTCAGCAACTGCAACAAAACTGGCCGGCATATCTGAAAAGTCCGTTGCCAATAAAGGCGCTAGACGTAAATCCTGCCAATCTTGAGAGTTAGGTGCATATTCCTTTAAATAAAAATGCATATCTTCTGTCGTTAACAACGGCGCATGGGCATGCTTTTGTGCGGCTGGTGTATCAAGCGCTGTAGTTAAACACGGATAAACCAAAGCCAGTCCTTGAGCTTGCATACCACTATGCTGTAGATGCACTGCAAGGGCTGCTGCTAAATTACCGCCAGCACTATCCCCTGCTAGAACGATATTTTCACTATCGATTTGCCAAGTTGAACCATGCTTTTTAAGCCATTGATAAACTGCTAAACAATCTTCATAAGCTGCTGGAAAGCGATGCTCTGGTGCCATGCGGTAATCTACGCTAATGACAACTGCATTTAAGTCATGACACAAATAGCTGGTAATAAACTCATGTGAATCGAGCCCACCAACCATCCAACCGCCGCCATGTAGATACAACACACATGGCCAACCAGACTCAGGTCGATTTGTTTTTGGTAAATACACACGAACAGGAACTTGATGCTCATCATTTGCAACAAAGCGATCTTCCACTTCAATCTTGCCATCACGTGGCAAAGTGTAGTGTCGGCACATCGCGTCATAAGCCGCACGGACTGAGTCAATATCGGTATCTGCTGGTGAATAAATGCTGTTCCAATACACAAGGCTTTGCATTTCTTCACTTAAGGCATAAGTGGTCTGTTCATGTGTCGTCATTACCGTTCCCTCTAGCTGGTTTTTCTATCCAGTTTGATTGAGCTTGCAAGCTCAAGCTGCATCCTTTTTGCATGTTCATCTTGAGACTGGTTTAAACCAATTTCCGAATCATCATAACCTTGTTGCTCAATTAAATGCGATGGGACTTTGGCATAATCCTGAATCAACCATTTCACTAAGCCATAGGTTTGAATCAGAATGATCACAATGAATGGTAAAGCTGTCACAATGGTTGCTGTTTTCATGGTGTCCAAAGGTGCTTTACTAAAGATCATAGCAATTGGAACTAAAGTCAGCATGACACACCAGAACAAACGAGCATTTGGTGATGGATCTTGTCCTTCACTTAAACCACGTGTACATGTTACTGAAACTGCATACCCTACTGCATCCATGTGTGCCGCTAAGAACACCACCATAATGCCTAGGAAAATCCACATCATGAGCTTTCCGGCAGGTAACAGACTGAGTAATTGACCAATCGCAACCTCACCACCTTGTTGGCTTAAGATTTGCGGTACATTCACAGCTCCATGAATAAAGCTATAAACACTGTAGCTTTCAAACACGCCAAAGATGAACCAAAGACCAACACTGCCGCCAATTACCATGGCAAAGATGACCTCTTTAATCGTACGGCCTTTAGAAACACGCGTTACGAACAGTGCCACACCCGGTGCATATGAAATCCACCACAACCAGTAAAATACAGTCCATTCACGGGTAAACTTGCCATCACCCATTGGGTCGGTAAACAGGCTCATATCAACAAAGTTGGTTGCCATTAACCCGAAACTCATTAATGAATTATTCAAAATGAATTGAGTCGGACCAAAGCAAAGTACATAAATTGCAAATAACACCACGCCCAAGCACACCATGTGACTTAAACGTTGCATGCCTTTATCCATACCCACATACGAACTGAGTGCGAACAGAACCGAAACACCTAAAATAATGATGACCTTGGTCATAAAGGTATTTGGGATACCTGTGAGCTGCGACAAAATATTGGTAAATGTCACGGCGGTGAGTACCAACGAAATGGTCAATGCACCAAACATACAAAGCAAGAACATAAGGTCAACTAAACGTCCAACCACGCCAGTTGATTTAAAGCCTGTTACCGCTTCAATCACGGAAGCTAAACTCAACCCTTTGTTTTTTCTCACATGGTAGCTGTAGCACAAAGAAATTGATGCTAATGCATAAATTGCCCAAGCACTTAAACCTGAATGAAAAAACGAGTAAGCCACACTATATTTCAATGCTTCTGCTGACTCAGGCGGTAAGCTCAAACCCGGAGTTTGATAATAGTAAGCCCAGTCCAAGAAGCCCCAATACAGCGTAGAAGACCCAATACCTGACAAGATGAACATAAAAATCCATGACATCGTGGTGTATTGGGGTTTCCCTTCACCTAGTTTGATTTTGCCGTATTTACTAAAGGCCAGACCAAAAGTAAAAATGATAGCTAAAAAAGCAAACAGTAATACTGGGGTTGTAAATACCGATGTCGTCCACTGCATCCATGTTGCAGCAATCTTGATCGACTCTTGCGAATAAATCGCCAAACCAGCAACTGAAATAAATACAAACAGTAAGCTGGTTACGGCAAGAACTTTATCCGTATAAATTTTTGTGTTTTGATTATCCATATCCATACATCCATTTTTGGATGGCGTTATTCCATAGCGAACACGTCCATTTTAATTTGGGCTACACACGATGCAATTGCATTTCCTACCTCATAAGTTTTTGCCTGACCGCCGATATCGGCTGTTTTTGGCCCATTAATTAAGACATTCTCAATCGCCTGCATAATGTCCTGACCTGCTTGAATGCAGCGTTCATCTTCTTCACCAAAGAATTCGAACATCATGGCACCCGACCAAATTGCAGCGATTGGGTTGGCAATTTGTTTACCGTAAATATCTGGAGCTGAACCATGTACAGGTTCAAACAACGATGGGAATTTTCTTTCAGGATTTAAATTTGCCGATGCCGCTAAACCAATAGTTCCAGTACATGCAGGGCCTAAATCGGAAAGAATGTCACCAAATAAATTCGATGCCACAACCACATCAAAACGTTCAGGTTGTAAAACAAAACGAGCCGCTAAAATATCAACGTGCTGTTTATCAGCCTGAATTTGTGGATATTGTTTTGCCATCGCATCAACGCGTTCATCCCAGTACGGCATGCTCACTGCAATACCATTTGACTTGGTCGCTGCGGTAATTTTTTTCGCATCACGCTGATTTGCAAACTCAAATGCATAACGCAAAATTCGGTCTACACCATGACGTGTAAATACGGCTTCTTGTAAAACAAACTCGCGGTCTGTTCCTTCAAAAGCTTTACCACCAATGGCTGAGTATTCACCTTCACTGTTTTCACGAACTACGTAAAAATCGATGTCGCCTGGTTTTTTACCTACTAATGGACATTTCACACCTGGCATTAAGCGCACTGGACGTAAATTCACATATTGGTCAAAACCACGACGGAACTGAAGTAGCGAACCCCAAAGCGAGATATGGTCAGGCACTTTATCTGGCCAGCCTACAGCGCCAAAATAAATTGCATCGTAGCCCTGCAAAGTTTCAAACCAGTCATCTGGCATCATTTTGCCGTGCTCAAGATAGTAATCGCAGCTTGCCCAATCAAAAGCATCGAGTTGAAGCTCAATACCATGCTTCTCTGCCGCTGCCTTTACAACCTTAATGCCTTCTGGTAGAACTTCTAAACCAATGCCATCGCCTGCAATCGTGGCAACTTTATATCTTTTTGCCATAAGCTTCCTTCACACCTTCGACTAATATCCTTGTATGGCTTAAACATGATGTTTTAAGCAAAAATGATCAATAACGGAACTATCACTCCAATGGACACGGATCGTGAATAATCTACCTAACCTATCGGATTTAAAGGTTTTTTGCACAGTCGCCAAACTAAAAAGTTTTGTCGAATCTGCTGAGGAACTCGGAACATCGCCAGCTTTTATTAGCAAGCGAATTAATATTTTAGAAAACACCTTAAGCTGCAAACTTTTTCATCGCAGCACGCGTCATGTCAGCCTGACGGAAGATGGCAAACTCATTCTTGAGAGAGTTTCAAATATTCTTGAAGAATTTGATGAAGTCTGTGAACTGGTCAATAACCCGCTTAGTACGCCCACAGGTCGTATGGATATTATTAGTAGCTTTGGTTTTGGCAGAAAGCATATCGCACCAATTCTGTCTAAATTAATGATGCTTTATCCAAAGCTTCAAATTCATTTTGACACCATCGACAATACTAAAGACCTGATTCAACACAGTATTGATTTAGACATCAGAATTGGTAATGAAATTGCGCCAAACATGATTGCGAAGAAGTTAGCTTCTAATTTTCGAATTTTATGTGCAGCACCAAGCTATTTACTTAAACACGGCGTACCAGACAGCATTGAAGATTTGCAAACACATGATTGTTTGACGATTAGTGAGCGTGATCAATCATCTGTGCTATGGAAATTTAGACATGCTTCTGAAGATGTCTCGGTTCATGTCAAACCACGCTTTGTTTCTAATAACGGCGAAATTATTCATCAGCTTGCCATAGAAGGCCACGGTATTATTTTCCGATCAATTTGGGACGTTGCAGATGAACTAATTACAGGCCAACTTCAACATATTTTGCCTGAATATTGGCAAGATGCAGACGTCTGGGCAGTTTATCCATCACGACTCAAAAGCTCCTCCAAACTGCAAACCTGTATTTTGTTCATTCAAAATGAGCTCCTTAATCGCTTGCAACATGTGCAAAACCTAAACCGGGGGCAACTCATTTCACCAGCCGTCAACCGAGAACCGCCACCTGAAAAAGTTTTTCTATAAAAAAAGCCCTAAGTGAGCCTATTCACTTAGGGCAGTAGTTTGCTTTTAAATTTTAGAAGTAATATCCAATTGAAAGATAAAATAATTTATCCCAGTCATTACTGCTGCCTTGTGCAAGGCCATTTGCCCCGCCACCTACCATTGGATCATTCTTGCTCATAATATATTCACCCTGAATACCAATGGCTTTGTAATTAAAATAAACCCCTGCAATTAAACGTTCAGAGTCTTTATAGCCATCCTCGTCTTTGAAAAAGCGGCTATGAGAGATATAAGGCTTAATATTGGTAAGTTGATGGAATGGCTGAGCAAAGGTGTAATTAATTTCATTGACCAAATATTTACCTTTATTGGCGACTTGATACGGATAATCAAATGCACCAATCGTTGAGCTATTTGGAAATAAATCATCCCCATTCGTGACATCTTGCTTACCTGCCAAGAACATCCATTGCCAAGCTTGATATTGCGTTTGAGCAAAAACGTTCCATGTTTTACGATGCCCATCTACATTTGTTCTCTTATTTTCTAAATCGGAGTACCAAGCTGACCCACCTAGCTCAGTCGAAAAGTTTTGAGACTTATCTAGTTCAAATTTTCTAGATGCTCGAGCAATCCACATATTCTTTTCTTTGATATTAGTCCCAGTAGCCAAATCATCAGCTTCAACAAAGTTACCACTGTAACGGCTTGAGTCTTTTGAAGTTCCCTTATAATTTCCACCATCAGTTGGATAAAATCCTAAGGTCAAATTATATTTATCATCTGCAAATTTATATTTAATCCCCAGATTATCGATATCCTCTAAACCAACAGTATTTAAAAGCGTTTCGTAATAACTACTCCCCCAAAATTCACCAAAGCCAAAATCAACAGGCTGCAAACCTGCCGTGACTCTTTGTTGGTCAGATAACTTATACCCTATCCAAGCTTTTTTTAGAAAAATCGCATCACACAAGCGATCATATTGATAACAGCGAGCATCTGCTCCTGCAATCCAGTTTGGGTTTTCATAACCCAACACTAATTTAATATCAGTAAGTCGCCAGTCATCATTTTGGGAACCTTCATTTGCCCCGACCACATAATCTTTATGTAAATAACGAGAACGTATTGCACCAGACACTTTAAATTGACCCGAATCTAAAGTTGGATCACCCCAACTCAAATCAGCTGCAGAGACTTGTGTTCCAGCAGTTAAACTTAGAATTCCTAAAAATAATAATGACCTTTTCATGTCTTCAACATCCTTGTTAAGTGTTATAAGAACATGAAGAAATTGAGTTAGACAAACAATGCCAGAACTATAAAGTCGGTCTTTACAAACTGTGTTTAATCAAAAAATAAGCATAAAAAAAGACCACGCAGGAGCGTGGTCTGTAAAATGGTGGCTATGACGAGACTTGAACTTGTGACCCCCGCATTATGAGTGCGGTGCTCTAACCAACTGAGCTACATAGCCGTAAACTGTGCGCGCATTATCTTAGCTTCTTTACCGCGCGTCAAGAAAAATTTTAAATAAAATGAGGTGAAGTGAGCCTATAAGCCGGGTTCTGTCGAGGATGGTCATTCCTCTAGGCGTACAATCACTCATACGCTCAAGCGACCTACCCGAATCCAGTACGGGCCGCACCTAGGATTCCTATTTGGTCTTGCTTCTGGTGGGGTTTGCCATGCCGTGAACTGTTACCAGACACGCGGTGCGCTCTTACCGCACCCTTTCACCCTTACCTCACGAATGAGGCGGTCTACTCTCTGCTGCACTTTCCGTCGGCTTTCACCGCCCAGGCGTTACCTGGCACCCTGCCCTATGAAGCCCGGACTTTCCTCTCCTGCTTCAGTCACGAAGACCTCCACAGCAGCGACCATCCAGCTCACTTCAGGGGCGCATATTAACAAATTTATTGACTAATTGCTTGTGCTTTTTTGAGCAATTAATCTTTTATATTTGTCTAATAGCTGTTCTTCCGTTTCCTCATGCTGCGGATCTTTAGGAATACAGTCTACTGGACAAAATAATTGACATTGTGGCTGGTCATGGTGACCAACGCACTCTGTACATAAATCTGGATGAATTTCATAAATCACTTCACCCATAAAAATAGCTTCATTTGGGCAAACTGGTTCACAAACATCACAGTTTATGCACTCATCGGTGATATATAACGACACTTTACCAACCTTGTTGATGTTTACGTTCAAAAGCTTCAACCACAGCTTGCGGAACAAACTTGGTTACATCACCTTTTAAGCGTGCAATTTCTCGAATCAACGTCGAAGAAATAAAAGAATACTGTTCAGAAGGTGTTAAAAACACTGCTTCAAAATGTGGGTCCAACTGGCGGTTCATATTAGCCAATTGAAACTCATATTCAAAATCAGATACTGCTCTTAAACCGCGAAGTACTGCTGTAGCCTTTTGCTCTTTGAAAAAATTAACCAATAAACCATCAAAACCTACAAACTCAACATTTGATAGATGGCCTAATGATGACTGTGCCAGTGCAACTCTTTCTTCTAGACTGAACAAAGGATTTTTATGATGTCCAATTGCAATCGCTACTACGACCTCATCAAACATTCTTGATGCTCTAGTAACTAAATCAACGTGCCCATTTGTGATAGGGTCAAATGTTCCAGGATAAATTACACGCGTTTTAGACATCCGCTAGTACTCTAATTGTATTGTGCGCCTATTTTAGCAAAAGTTATACATGAGGCGAAATATTGATATGTGGGAAAAAACTTCACCTTGGCATCAGTTTACGGCACAATAGGGACAATTGTGGAAGTTTGAATTATGGCGAAAGCAACAGTAGTAAAGAAACATAATGGCGGAACCATCGCACAAAATAAACGTGCCCGTCATGATTATTTTATCGAAGAAAAATTTGAAGCTGGCATGTCTTTACTCGGCTGGGAAGTAAAGTCTTTACGTGCTGGTCGTATGAGTTTGACAGAAAGTTATGTCATTTTTAAAAACGGTGAAGCATTCTTATTTGGTGCACAAATTCAACCGCTCCTTTCTGCATCTACACATATCGTGCCAGAAGCTACACGTACACGTAAATTATTATTATCTCGCCGTGAACTTGAAAAGCTAACAGGTTCAGTAAACCAAAAAGGTTATTCATGCGTTCCATTAGCATGTTACTGGAAAGGTCATCTGGTTAAACTTGAAATTGCGCTTGTGAAAGGTAAACAGCTTCACGACAAACGTGCGACTGAAAAAGATCGTGACTGGCAACGTGATAAAGCTCGTATATTTCATAAATAATTTAATAAAAAAAGCCTCTGTTAGAGGCTTTTTTTATATCGCATGATTTATTTAATTTAATCTATATAAAAGCCCGGCAATATACTCACCAAACCATTTTGCAGTATCTAAATCACCTTGCGGTGGAGTAATTTCAACAGGTGCATTATCTGACTGAGTCATTAAACCTAAACAGCTCGATAAACGGTTTAAATCAGTTTCGGTATGGCCTGTTGTCATTAAAGGCAAACCAGACCAGAGCATGCCATGCTGCATCGCAAAAATATTAAGCTGTTGCAAAACCGCCAGTTTATCACCACTCAAACCACCCGAATTTGCAAAACCTGCTGCTAACTTGCCTTGCCATAAACGATTTTTCCAACGTTTAGATGTACTATCCATAAACTTTTTAAAATCGGCAGTTACGCTTCCCATATACGTTGGCGAGCCAAAAATAATACCCTGTGAGGCATCTAAAACATTCCAGTCAATGTGCTCAATATTCATCACATGTACTTTAACACCCATTACCTCTGCACCAGCAGCAATAGCAAACGCTACCTTTGCGGTATGACCATAGGGGCTGTGATAGACAATAGCGAGATGTTTTTCAGGCAAAGACATAAGCTTAATTTTTTGAGCGATTTTTTGTATTTTATCATTTTATTAAAACTTGCTAAACCATGATCTATAAATATCAAAGACTAGCTTTTTAACGAATTATTTTAGTAAGTACTGAAAATACAAAAATAAAAAACTCTCTTATGCCATTTTAAAATCTAAATAACATAAGAGAGTGATAACACAACAATCGTACTTCTAAAATGAAATACGATTTTTATAAACTAAATAAAAACAAAAGTTGCCATACGTCCCGTTTTAGCATCACGGCGATAAGAAAAGTACTCATCTTGCTGCTGATATGAGCATTGATCGCCACCTAAAACTTGCTTAACACCAAGTCTTTGTAAAATAAAACGAGCAATCGCATATAAATCTGCGTGAAATTTATTTGGAGCCGCTCCATCAATAAATGCAGTTTCCAATTCAGGATATTTACTACAAAAAGCAGTTTTTACTTCGGCTCCAATTTCAAAACAAGGTTGACTAATCGCAGCTCCTAACCACGCCCAAGTTGGAGGGCTCTGCATCGCAGTAACTGTATTTTCAATAATACCACCCGCCAAACCACGCCATCCTGCATGCAAGTTGGCAACCTCAGTGCCCTCAGCATTACCAAGGACTACAGGTAAACAATCGGCTGTCATCATCATTAATGCATGACCTTTGGTTTGCGTAACCAAGCCATCGCCAATTAAAGCTGTAAAGGGAATTTGTTCATTTACCGTATGACAAATTGTACTATGCGTTTGGGTCATCCACGTCATTTTCTTAACGCCAAACTGAGCAAACTCTTCTAGCAGCATCATTCGATGCTGCTGAACGCGACCAGCTTCATCTTTAACATGTAAAGCAAGATTAAAGCCTGTTAATTCGTTTTGATCCGTTGGCAAAGCCAAAGGATGTTGAATACGTGTCTGCCCTACAAATACGCCTTGAGGTAAACCTTGAACAAATTCCATATACATGTCCTTAATATGCAGCGTTTTCTGAACGTAACACATTAACCAACTGAGTAAAATCTTCAGGCCATGGTGCTTCAAATAACATTTCTTCACCAGTACGCGGATGTTTTAAGCCCAACTTAGCTGCATGCAATGCTTGGCGTTTAAAACCACGTAAAGTTTCAATCAGCAATTCAGATGCACCAGCAGGCACACGTACACGATTCATATAAACCTGATCACCAATTAAGCCGTAGCCAATATAACTAAAATGCACACGGATCTGATGTGTTCGGCCTGTTTCTAGACGCGCTTGCACACGAGTAAAATCTTTAAAACGCTCTTTTACATTGTAGTGAGTCACCGCATCACGCCCGCCCGGCAAAATTGCCATTTTTACACGGTCAACTGGGTGGCGTTTAATTGGCTCATCAATTGTACCGCCAGCAATAATATTTCCATAAACAACCAAGTCATATACACGATAAACCGACTTATTTGCCAATTGTTTACTTAAAGAAAATTGCGCTTCTAACGTTTTAGCAACAACCAGTAAACCGCTGGTATCTTTATCGATACGATGTACTAAACCAGCACGAGAAAGTTCCGCCAATTTTGGAGAATGGTAAAGCAAAGCATTTACTAAAGTTCCAGAAGTATTACCTGCTCCAGGATGTACCACCATCCCTACTGGTTTATTAATGACTAAAATATCGTCATCTTCATAAACAATGTTGAGTGGAATGTTTTCAGGTTGACTCGTCGTCTGAGCTTCAAGCTCAACTTCGAGTGTAAGCAGCTCTGTGCCTTCACAACGGTGCTTAGGTTTGACAATGTTACCATTCACCAACAGATGGCCATCCTTCAACCATTGCTTGAGCTTTTCACGCGAAAACTCACTCCACACCATAGCTGCAACTTGGTCGATGCGTTGCCCTAAGTAGCTTTCATCTAGCTGAACTTGCAACGATAAACGTGTTGCAGTTGTATCAGAAGTATGGTTATCTGCATCCTCAGAATCTTCAAGTAAATTGAAGTCGGTTTCAGAGAAGTTTGTGTTTGAAGATTGTGCTGAAGTCATTTGATCATTGAGATAAAAGTGGTTTAATAGCGCAATTGTAGCTCATTGCCCAACATAACAGAGGAGTTTTTATGTCGCTACCACGTTATAAAATTACGATGCTTGCCTTATCTCTAGGTGTAGCGTCTGCATTTGTGGGCTGTAGCAGCAATCCAAGTAAAAAAGATGTGGTCGATACTGGCCCTCAATCTAGCGAACAAGCATATTTTGAAAAGGCCCAAAAGTCGCTTGACCGTGGTCAATATCTTGACGCGACCAAATCTTTAGAGGCGATTGATACCTATTATCCAACTGGACAATACGCACAACAAGCACAACTTGAACTTCTCTATTCAAAATTTAAACAAAAAGATTATGAAGGGGCGATTGCTCTAGCTGAACGCTTTATTCGTTTAAATCCTCAGCATCCAAATGTAGATTATGCCTACTATGTACGCGGCGTATCTAATATGGAGATGAACTACGACAGCTTATTGCGTTACACATCTTTGCAACAATCACACCGTGACATCAGTTATTTAAAACTTGCTTATCAAAACTTCGTTGATTTGATTCGTCGCTTCCCAAGTAGCCAATACTCTGTCGATGCAGCACAGCGTATGAAGTTTATTGGCCAAGAGCTTGCTGAAAGTGAAATGAATACAGCACGTTTTAACGTTAAGCGTAAAGCATGGGTTGCTGCAGCTGAGCGTTCACAATGGGTAATTGAACACTACCCACAAACACCTCAAGTACCAGAAGCACTAGCAACTTTGGCATACAGCTATGACCAGCTGGGCGATAAGGCAACTTCACAACAATATATCGAAGTTTTAAAGCTTAATTATCCTAGTCTGGTTAATAAAAATGGCACAGTAAACATGCGTGCTGCCCGTAAAGAAGGCAACTGGATTAACCGTGCTACCTTGGGTATTCTCGGCCGTGAATCTAAGTCTACAACACCAGATACTACGACTACTGAAACAGAACCTAAACGTAGTCTACTTAACCGTGTAAGCTTTGGTTTAATTGGTAATTCTGGTAAAGAAGAAACTCAAGAAACAACAAAAGCACCAGTTGAAACTCCAAAAACTGAACGTAGTTGGACTAACCGTTTAAGCTTCGGTTTACTTGATAAACCAGAAAAAGCAGCAGAAGGTGCAACCACTGCACCTGCAGCATCTTCGTCTGAACCAGATGACGCTGCTCAATAAGCAATAACAGCTTAAAAATAACCAACAAACAGGCAAGTGATATCACTTGCCTGTTTGTTTTTATAAAATAGTAAAATATTTATCGGGCATATCTCGGTTCATCATGTCAGAATAATCTGACCTATCGCATCATTAGTTTAAACACGGTTATCTGAATTATGGCAATTCCACAGCATACGATTGATCAGATTCTAGATCGGACAGATATTGTCGATCTAATTGGTCAACGTGTGAAATTGAAAAAGACCGGACGAACATATTCTGGTTGTTGCCCTTTTCATCAAGAGAAAACCCCCTCTTTCCATGTTTATCGCGATAAACAGTACTATCACTGCTTCGGCTGTCAGGCAAACGGAAATGCTATCCGCTTCTTAATGGACATTGATAACCGAAACTTTATCGATGTCATGAAAGAGTTATCGAGTAATGCGGGGATCGAATTACCCAAAGATAATACTGATAATAAAAAACTGTCTTATACCCGCCAAGTTACGAAGCCACCTGTTCCGCAAAAAACGGTTGTAGAACCAAGTACCCAAGCGCCTATAGATGATCAGTACAATACGCTTGAACCAGTATATTTTGACGATCCATTTGCACAGTTTGAACAGCCATTTAGTTTTGATGAACCTGTACAAGAAGGTAATTTATATGACTTACTGGAAAATGTTGCTCAGTTTTATGAACATCAATTACCAACAAGTCAGAAAGCTAAAAATTACTTCAAACAGCGTGGTTTAACTGACCAGACTATTCAATTCTGGCGTTTAGGTTATGCCCCAGAAGACTGGCAACATTTAGAAAAAGCGTTTCCTTACGACATTGATGGTTTAAAACAACTTGGACTCATCCGTTCAAGTGATAGTGGTCGTGACTTTGACCTTTTACGTGATCGCGTCATTTTTCCAATTCGAGACCCTAAAGGCCGTGTAGTTGGTTTTGGTGGTCGTGCGCTCAATGATGAAATTAAACCTAAATACATTAACTCGCCAGACTCAGAAGTTTTCCATAAAAACCAATTACTTTATGGTCTCTATGAAGGTCGAAAATTAAAGTCTAATGACTGGTTAATGGTTGAAGGTTATATGGATGTCATTGCTTTACAGCAATATGGCATTACAGGCGCTGTCGCGACTTTGGGAACGGCGAGTAATACTGAACACCTTAATATTTTATTTAAGCAAAATAATCGAATTACCATTGCCTTTGATGGCGATATCGCAGGTCAAAAAGCAGCACGTCGAACTTTAGAAATTGCATTACCCCTCCTAAATGATGGCCGTGAGCTTAAGTTCTTTGTATTGCCAAATGACCACGACCCAGACTCCCTGATCCGACGTGAAGGTCTCGAAAACTTCCAAAGGCTGTTAGACCAAGCTCCCCTGCTCTCTGATTTTGTTTTTGCCCATCTTACGGGTCAACATGACATTAGTACGCCTGAAGGCAAGAGTCTTGTTATGGGTGAGTTAAGGGAACTCACCGAGTTATTACCAAAACAAGGTTCCTTCCGTTATCTATTAACCCAATCTTTCCGTGAAAAATTAGGTTTAGGTAAGCGTTTTACTCCACAAGTTAGTCACGATGCATCGTTATCATTTAATATTCAAACGAAAGATGAAGACTTTGCTGTCGCAATTTTGATGCACCATCCATTTCTTTATATTCATTTTGAAGGATTGCGAGCTTATATTCCGCAAGATGAATTATTGGCTAAAATATTAGCAATTTTAAACCGTATATTTGATGAGTTGCCTGATGACCAAGAGCTAGCGACTTATTATGTTTTAGGTGCATGTAGCAGTTATTGCCATGAAATTGCAGATATTATGCAAAGAACCAATATTCAGGCATTAACTCAAGCACCTGAAGTCGCCGATAAACTCGCTAAAGAATATGCGTTAGGCTTACAAGAAAGATATTTACGTCAAAAACTGAAATCTAAAATTTCATTAGTTGAGTCAAGAAACTTAAGGCAACAACTCAATGAGCTCACCAAACAAATCAGTTTAAGACTACTGTCTTAACGTTTTGGTTTTCGCTCATGATCAAATACATCCTGTAAATGCTGTTGTAGCCATTCGAAATGATCAGGGTTTTCTGCTTTAGCAGCTTCACGTAGCAACATAGATGTTGGATGCATTAACTTTTGTGTCAAACGATGGGCTAACTGCTGTAGAACTTGCTCTGGATCTCCACCGTGATGCAAAGCTTCTAACGCATGAGCAAGCTCGTGTTGACTAATTTCTTCACTATGTTGGCGATAAGCATGAATGGTGCTACCCGCTTCTTTGACTTTTTGATGTGTGATCAGTTGAGTGGCTAACTGATTCACCATCACTTCCGCTTCAACAGCTGCTTGACGACGTTGAGCCAAGTTTTCATCAATTACACTTTGTAGATCATCTACACCGTATAAATACACCCCATCAAGTGATTCCACTTTAGGGTCAATATCACGCGGTACAGCCAAATCAACCATCAACATTTGTTGATAACGGCGTTTTTTTAATGCACTTTTGACATCTGCATATGCAATAACTTGATGCAAACTCCCCGTACAGCTTGAAACAACATCAGCACGATATAAATTTTCTGATAACGCTGAAAAATCAATAATCTCAACTTCAACACGATGGGCAATTTCTTGTGCTAACTGGTCAGCACGCTCACGGCTACGGTTACAGATAATAATCTTGGCTACACCCATTTCCGCTAAGTGTTTGGCAACCAGACTGTTCATTTCACCTGCTGCAACCACCATCACTGTGAGTCTTTCAGGTTTACTAAAAACCTGTAAAGCCAATTGTGCAACCGCATAACCCATTGAAACCGCATGGCTACCTACAGCTGTTTCTGAACGCACACGCTTAGCTGCATAAAAAGCATACTCAAATACACTATTTAATTCAGGAGAAACCGTTTGCGCCTCTTTAGACAATGCTAGAGCACTTTTCACCTGCCCTAAAATTTGAGGTTCACCCAACATGAGTGAATCCAAACCACTTGCGACACGCATTAAATGTGTGATGGCTTGAGCATTCTCGTAACGATAAACATGATGAATTAACTGCTTTACATCAATATTATTGGCATCGGCTAACCATTTCAGAAGGCTTTCGGCATCTTCCGCCATGGCGTAGACTTCTGTACGGTTACAGGTTGAGACAACCACCAAGTCTTTTAAAGACTCGTGATAACGTTGCTCGGCAAGCAAATTACTTAATCGCTCTGCATTGAAAGCAATTTGCTCGCGGAGTTCTACAGAAGCTGTTTGATGGTTGACACCCAATGCAAAGAAAGACATATCAGATCATCATTTCGCTAAATTTATGCTATTGTGCAACATCGGTGTCATAAAAAGCATTACTTTGGATCAATAAAAATTGCGTCAAATGAATAGCCGTATAAATTTTAACGGTGCTTCGATAAGACAGTATTCTACCACATTCTTATTGTTAGGTAGCATGTCCTCATATGTCTATGCACGTCCGTTGCAAGAGACCTATGCCGTGCATTCATTTGATCAGGCTCTACAACAGAGTATGGTCGCTGAATTTGCCTTAGCTTACGACGATATTCCTACAGCACTACATAATTACACCGTGCTTGCGATTAGAAGCAACTCAACAACAATTAAACAGCGTGCCCTAGATGTTGCACTTGAATATAACGACTTACAAGCTGCACTGAATATTGCAACACACTGGGTGGTTCAAGAGCCTAAAGACGTCCCTGCTTTGTTTTATTTATCGCATATTGCTTTAAAAACACATGAATATCAGCTTGCTGCCGAAACTTTAGATAAAATTTTAAAAATTGATCCAACTGCCGATCTTGAACAAATTTTGGCAAGTATCGCACCTGAAAATGCACAAGATCGAGAAGTTTTATTAACTGCTTTACGTTCAAGTGCAGAGAAGGAAAATCCTTCTATTTTAGCGCTTATCGCGAACCTAGAAGCACAAAATGGGCAATTAGAACCTGCTCTAAATACCATTAACCGTGCACTACGCCGTCGCCCTAAAGTAACCAGTTTTATCTTGATGAAAGCAAACCTATTGATTGCCCTAAGTGATCAAGAAGGTGCTTTAAAATGGTATGCAAAATCCAGTCGTAAATATAAGAAAAATCTAGATATTCGCTTAGCTGAAGTGCGTTATCTTATCCAAATTAACCAACCTCAGCTTGCTCTTGAAAAATTAGAAAAAATTATAGAGAGTAATCCTCGTGCTGAAGAGGCACTGTTCATTGCAGGCTTAACCAGTATTGACCTGAAGCAATATGATAAAGCTGAACAATATTTGGTTGATTTACGCAACTCTGCAAAGTATCAAAATGAAGCGTATTACTACTTAGCCATTAATGCAGAACGAAAACAGCATTATGAGACTGCCAAAGCCTATTACCGTTTAGTAGATGGTAGTCTCTACATCGTTTCAAGGCGTAATCTAATTGCGATCTATGATAAACAAGAAAATTTACATGATGCTTTACGGTTTTTAACTCAAGAGCGAGTTAATTATCCGCAGCATGCAAGTTTTCTCTATCAAGCTCAAGCCGAAATTTTAAAGAAAATGGGCAATAAAAAGGCTGCCTTAAATTTATTAGATGAAGCAATCAAAAATTTACCAGATGACCCAGAACTCATCTATGCAGAAGTCTTATTATTAGACCCTTATACTGACCGCGATAAACTCGATAAAACACTCAAGCAATTATTGCAGTTAGAACCAAATAGCCCGACCTATCTGAATGCCTATGCGTATACGCTGGCTTTACAAAACCGCAGATTAAAAGAAGCGCGACAATATGCTGAACAAGCATTGGAATATGCACCAGAACAAGCTTCGATTTTAGATACGCTAGGTTATATCGCATTTTTACAAAATGATTATGAGGGCGCAGCGGAAGCTTTAGGCAAAGCTTATGAGCTTAGTCATAACATAAATATTGGGATTCGTTACGCTAAGGCACTGTATATGCAAGGATCATTAACTGAATTTAGTGCTGTGTTACAACAACTGAAACAAAAACACGCGAATGATCCACAATTACACCAGCTTGATGCGTTAATTTTACCTACATCTGCAAAAAAGAGTTAAATTTATGAGCAAACTTGCCCAACTGTGCACAGCGATCTGTGGATCAAGTGTGTTATTTTTAACCGGTTGTCAGCATTTTACTCAGCCTAAACCTGCAGTTACCCACCAAGTGCAAGACGAAAAACATTTCAATTTGCAAGGTAAAATTGGGGTACGCACTCCGCAACAAAGTGGTAGTGCCTTCTTCACATGGGTTCAACAGCAAGATAATTTCGATATCGAGTTAAGTGGCATTTTAGGTGTTGGAAAAACACAAATTCAGGGAAAACCGGGTGAAGTCACTTTAAACAGTGCTAAAACTGGCGTTATTACAGCGGCATCCCCTGAAGAACTTTTAGAACGTGCTACTGGTTGGCAAGCGCCGATTACTCATTTAACCAGTTGGATTTTAGCAAAGCCAGCAACTTTAAATGCCCAAATTAGCAAAGATAATGCAAATCGTGTGAGCCAACTCATCGAAGATGGTTGGACGGTTAATTTTAGTTATGATGGTGAACAAACTTTGCCAAATAAATTGGTTTTAAAGCAACCTCTTGCTGAAGATAAAGAAAACCGTATTACAATGGTTATCCAAAACCGTTAAACCTAACTATATAAATCTATGATTCGAGTTCCTTCCCCAGCCAAGCTCAACCTGTTTTTACATATCACAGGACGTCGTGAAAATGGTTACCATGAACTACAAACCATTTTCCAACTCATTGATTTATATGACTGGATGACTTTTTCTCCTATTGAGAAAGATGAAATCCAAATTGAAGGTTTAGGTGAGGTTCAACTTGAGCAGAACCTAATTTATCGGGCTGCTCAAATACTAAAACCGCATGCAAAAAAGCTTTGTGGTCTACACATCAAAATTGAAAAAAATATTCCAATGGGTGCAGGTCTAGGCGGAGGTTCTTCGAACGCTGCCACAACACTTATCGTTTTAAATCAATTATGGGAATGTGGCCTGACTCAGGCAGAGCTTGCAGACTATGGTGTAAAACTTGGTGCAGATGTTCCTATTTTTATTTATGGTAAAAATGCATGGGCTGAAGGTATTGGTGAACATTTAACATTCATAGACTTAGATCAAAAACAGTTCATTATTTTAAAACCTGATTGTTTTATCAGCACTCAATTGCTTTTTTCACAAAAAACATTGACAAGAGACACTAAGACCACTAAATTTTGCGCCTATCAGTTAGAACCTTCTAATTTTGGAAATAACTTTGAGCCTTTGGCTAGAAAGTTATACCCCGAAGTTGAAGAAGCGATGCAATATCTTGATCAATTTGGTCATGCAAAGCTTACAGGTACAGGTGCTTGTGTTTTTACTGAAGTGACCGATGAAATGAATGTTGATGACATTCTTAAACATGCACCATGTAAAGCTTACTTGGTACATAGTTTAAAAGAATCTCCTCTACACCATTTTAAAGTTGCAAGTTAGGGGCGTCGCCAAGTGGTAAGGCAGCGGGTTTTGATCTCGCCATCCGTTGGTTCGAATCCAGCCGCCCCTGCCAATTTCACCTGTAATGATGATTATATTAGGGGCGTCGCCAAGTGGTAAGGCAGCGGGTTTTGATCTCGCCATCCGTTGGTTCGAATCCAGCCGCCCCTGCCATCATATATATCATCGAATTTAGGGGCGTCGCCAAGTGGTAAGGCACCGGGTTTTGATCTCGGCATCCGTTGGTTCGAATCCAGCCGCCCCTGCCATTCTCTTATTTTAAAGACAGACTTAATTGCCTTGCTTTTTGTTGATAATTCTTGACATTGCATTGCAAAAATATTAAAGTTCTGCCGCATTAGGGGCGTCGCCAAGTGGTAAGGCACCGGGTTTTGATCTCGGCATCCGTTGGTTCGAATCCAGCCGCCCCTGCCATCTATTTTATTACATACCAACCGCCAAGGGTGCTTCATGCCCAATCTTGTCGTTTTTAGTGGAAATGCTCATCCACAGTTCGCTCAAAAAGTCGTAAGTCACTTACATATCCCTCTAGGTGCTGCATCAGTCGGTCACTTTTCTGATGGAGAAATTTCAGTAGAAATTACTGAAAATGTTCGTGGTAAAGACGTATTTATCGTTCAGCCTACTTGTGCTCCTACCAATGATAACCTTATGGAAATCTTGGTGATGGCAGATGCTTTGCGTCGTGCAAGTGCTGGCCGTATTACCGCTGTTATTCCTTATTTTGGTTATGCTCGCCAAGACCGTCGTCCACGTTCTGCACGTGTGCCGATTACAGCTAAAGTTGTTGCAGACATGCTTACCACTGTTGGTATTGACCGTGTCGTGATGATTGACTTACATGCTGACCAAATCCAAGGTTTCTTCGATATTCCAGTCGACAACATCTACGGTACTCCTGCTTTGCTTGCTGACTTACGTCAACAACAACATGATAACCTTATGGTGGTTTCTCCTGACGTTGGTGGTGTAGTACGTGCACGTGCTGTTGCCAAACAGATGGGTGACATCGATTTAGCAATCATCGACAAACGTCGTCAAAAAGCCAATGAGTCGCAAGTTATGCACTTGATTGGTGATGTAAAAGATCGTGATTGCGTTATTGTAGATGACATGGTTGATACAGCCGGTACATTGTGTAAAGCAGCTGATGCACTTAAGCAATTTGGTGCACGTCGTGTTGTTGCTTATGCAACTCACCCTGTACTTTCAGGTAAAGCAATTGAGAACTTACGCAACTCAGTCATTGATGAGTTAGTTGTAACTGACACAATTCCTCTTTCTGAAGAAGCATTGACCTTGGGCAAAATCCGTCAAGTTTCTGTTGCTAGCATGGTTGCTGAAACGATTCGTCGTATTAATAACGAAGAGTCTATCAGCGCGATGTTCGATAGTTTATAATATTGCAGCTTTTTCTTAACCCTGGCTTTGGCTGGGGTTTTCTATCACTAAACTGGTCGCAAGTTTAGTTTATTTAATCTTTAATGAGGATTTATCTCATGGCAAACTTCGTATTCAACGCTCAAGCGCGTGCTGAAGACAAACAAGGGAAAGGTGCGAGCCGCCGCCTTCGTCGCGAATCTTTAGTTCCAGCTATCATCTACGGTGGTAACGCTGAGCCTGTAACTGTTACTTTAGAACTTCGTGAGCTTGTAAAAGCTTTAGAAAACAATGCTTTCTTTGAAGAAGTTGTAGAAATCAAAGTGGGCGACAAAGTTGAAAACGTTAAAATCCAAGCGTTACAACGTCACCCATCTAAAAACACCCCTATGCACGCTGACTTCAAACGCGCATAAGTGTTTAAAGGCGTAAATTAGTGTCAAATATTTCGCTAATTGTTGGTTTGGGCAATCCTGGTTCAGAATATGCCCAAACCCGCCATAATGCAGGCTTCTGGTTCGTTGAACAGCTTGCAGATAAATATGGCATTACATTAAAAAATGATCCAAAATTTCACGGAATCAGTGGTCGTGGTAATATAGAAGGACATGATGTTCGCTTACTTCTACCAACGACTTACATGAATCGTTCCGGACAAAGTGTTGTTCCTTTCTCAAAATTCTATCAAATTGCTCCAGAAGCAATTCTGATTGCTCATGATGAACTTGATATGAACCCTGGTGTAATTCGTCTCAAAACAGGCGGTGGACACGGTGGTCATAACGGTTTACGTGATATTGTCCCACATATTGGTCCAAATTTTCATCGTTTACGAATTGGTATTGGACATCCAGGTTCAAAAGAAAGAGTTTCTGGGCATGTACTCGGAAAAGCACCAAGTAGTGAACAAAGCCTGATGGATGGAGCAATTGATCATGCTCTTTCTAAAGTAAAGCTACTTGTTCAAGGACAGGTATCACAGGCCATGAACCAAATTAATGCGTATAAACCAGCTTAAATTGTTGAACAATCAAGCTTGCTATCTTGCTTTTTTAGGAGCAAAATGCGCATCAGCCATCTTGCCCGAATGGCAAAGGCAAAAGATTTCACTATAAGATCTTCTTAGGTCTACTCAGGAGACGCTAGCCATGCTATCTCGTTTATTAAAATGCAAAATTCACCGTGCAGTTGTAACCCATGCTGAACTTCACTATGAAGGTTCTTGTGCAATTGATGGCGTATTGATGGATTTAGCTGGTATTCGTGAATACGAAGAAATCCACGTTTGGAACGTAACTAATGGCAAGCGCTTCACAACTTACGCGATTCGTGGTGAAGACAACTCTGGCATTATTTCAGTAAACGGTGGTGCTGCTCACCAAGCAGATGTAGGCGATTTAGTTATTATTGCTACATTTGGTGATTTCACAGAAGTTGAAGCAAATGCTCATAAACCACGTTTGGTATATGCAAACCCAGATAATACAGTCAACCACACAGCGAATTGCATTCCTGTACAAGTTGCTTAATTAAAGATTTAAAAATAAAAAAGCCCGTAAATACGGGCTTTTTTATTTGACTTTACAAATTCCTAGCAGTCCCCTTCCACCAGCTTCGCTGCTGCTTACAGTTTAAAGGCTGTAGTTCTTCTCCTCTTAAATCAAATAAAGTCGCCTCGCCTTTTGTATTTACCTTAAATTCAGCATACTTTGCTTTTTCATAGCATTGAGCTAGACCTTCGGCAAATAAAAAACTTCGAGAAGCTGGATATAAAGCCTGCAAACGATTTTCAGGATTTTTTAAAATTAAACTTTGCCCAGCAAATGAATTGTGAGTATCTAAAATTGTACGAACTACTCGATTTTGTGAATCCAAAATAACTTTTGCTGGAATATTGGCATGATTAAGAATCACTTGATCTAAAGCTTCACCTTCGCTTCCTGAAAGTGCTTTAAGAGATTGTAAATTTAATTCATACGCCAGCGCCATGTAGTCCCCTTGTAATATGGAGCGAGGGTCAACGGGCTTAAGCTTAATAAAAATACTTTTACTCTGATGCAGGCGCCATTCATTTTTCGCTACCAAACCTGCAAAAACTAATACAGTGACTATTGCAAGTATAAGAGAGAAATACTTTTTCATTACTTTTCTCCCTCAACAAAATTGTTCTTAGCTTCTTGTAGGAGCAATCCATATACGGCCAACAATATAATTCCTGACACTAGGATTGATGCACTTTTAGCTAGAAAACTTAATTGTAGACTGTAATAAAGTTGCCAAAGTACAATAGCAAACACAAGAAGTGTAATACCGTAAACAACGCGATCTTTATTTTTTAAGGCCCATGTCAAAATTATAAATAGAATGAATACATCAAAATAGCCGAGTGCAATAAGTACTATGCCAAAAATTAAAAAGGCAAAAAAAGTTATAGCGTGAAGTTGCCTATAGAGATAGAAAAAACTAAAGCACAATAACCATAGACTTGGTAAAACATAGAAAAACCATGATGACTGATCAGCCGAATCAAGCAATGCTAACCCTATAAAATTATCAAAGAATGAGTTCACCAAAATCACAGCAAGTACGCATAAAAAGATACTCCGCTCATACAATATAGCTGCCTTACTCCCTATTAGTAGTACTAAGCTAAAAATTAAATAGTTAAGTAAAGTTAAATTGAAGTAAGTTTGAGTCGGATGTACTGACCACAATGAATGGTCTAGTTGCAGTATGTAGATAAATGCTATGCCATAAGTTGCGAGCATTTGAATTAAAATAAAGAACCAATGAGGCTTAAGAAAATAACTGATACATAGCATAAAAATCTGGGCAATCAACACCCATAAAATTTGATTTGTCTCAGAACCAAGATGGAATAAAAAAGCAGTCTGCCCACTCACAAATAAACAATATACAAATTGCCGAATGAAATAGCTTTGAGATTTTGTCAGTAATGTTATAGCTATAACAACAAAAATGATTCCAATAATTAAAGAAATAGTCTCCCAAAATACGAGTGTAAATGCTGCAAGTGCTAAACCAGCAAGCCAAGCACCAATTGCTAAAGGAATGACATAAAAACGACTTTGGCGAAAAATTCTTATTAAGAAGTAACTAATGAGTGCAAACCAAATAAAAATAATGCCCGCAATCAATAAAAAAATAAACTCATTAGAATCTTTAAATAAATGATTAATACCATCTACAAGCCATATTGTTGCGGTTACACCGAGAACAGCAGCCATCAAACTGGCACATAGCTGATCATTCTTTTTAAAGAAATAATAGAAAGCAATAACGCCTAGAAAGAAAGCCGAGATCAGATACGGTAAATTTTTATTCGATAAAAATTGGATCATCCCTATTATTGAAATAACAGCAAACCAAGCAATAAAAATAAAACGTAAAGCCGTATATTTTTTTTGGCAGACCCAAAATAGCACAAGGCTTAATAGATTTAGAGCAAAAAGATACAGATAGGGAAATTTCTCTGCCAAAAAAGTCTGTCTAAAAAATAAAAAAAGTGTAAGTTGGCCTGTAATACAAACTAAAGCAAAAATACCGATATTAGGTCGATATAACCAAGGTAATAAAAGCAAAGTCCAAATCAAGAACAATAAATAACTGTCTGCACCAGTTTGATAAACTTGCCCTATTACAGCCAGACTCAAACCGACCATCAAGCCACAAATACCATGTAAGGTCTGCCGAACCCCCTCGCTTAAAGTATCTTTTACGCTCACCCAAGCAGTGACAAGTAATATAACAGGTGGAATGATGAGTTGAATGCTATTAGGAAGCATCAACCAGTTAGCAGCAATTAAATAAAGAATACTGAGCGCCATAAATACATAACTGAAAATATGGAGATGCTGAATAAATAAAGTATTCCTAAATGGATAATCGTCTCTAATCTGCATGAAAAACCTGTTTTATTTATAATTTTCTATAAAAAACATAGCATTCACTTTTAAAACCAACAAGTAAGCTCTTGTTAAAAAACCTATTTCGATTTATGAAAATACTTATTCATAATGAGACTTAGCATTCTACAAAAGCATCTAGCCAATTTTGCCAAGCGCGCTATAATAAAACCCATCGCTTCAGGGCGGGGTGTAATTCCCCACCGGTGGTAAAGTTAATTTTATGAATAGATTAACAAGCCCACGAGCTTAAATTGTGTAATTTGAGCAGATTTGGTGAAACTCCAAAGCCGACGGTATAGTCCGGATGAAAGAAGACGACGAACTGGGATAAATCCGTTTTATTTCAGTGCCAGCCTGTTTTTACATCAGTCCTGAAATGTTCAACCGTATTTTTACGAGAGCGTTTCATTATGTCTAGCTTAATTCAACCAGAACTTTTTTTCTCAGCCCTCTCTCCTGCTGAGCAGCGTATTCAACAAGCATTAGAAGATATCCGTCAAGGCAAACCTGTCTTGGTTATGGATGACTTTGACCGTGAAAACGAAGCAGATTTAATTGTTGCAGCAGAAACTCTAACTGTTGAGACCATGGCACGTATGATTCGTGACGGCTCAGGTATTGTATGTTTATGCCTGACAGAAGAATTAGCAGATCACTTAGATCTTCCACCAATGGTTTCTCAAAACTCAAGTCAGTTTCATACTGCATTTACAGTGACCATTGAAGCCGCTCAAGGCGTTACCACTGGTGTTTCTGCTAAAGACCGTGTAACAACGATTAAAACTGCTATTAAAGATGGTACTGTTGCAAGTGACTTAAATCGTCCTGGTCACGTTTTCCCATTACGCGCACGTAATGGTGGCGTGCTTACTCGACGTGGTCATACTGAGGGAACAATTGATCTAGCAAGATTAGCCGGTCTAAAACCTGCTGGTGTGTTATGTGAATTGACTAATCCAGATGGCACAATGGCATCAGGCATTCAAGTTTTAGCATATGCACAAACTCATCACTTAACTGTGATTACGATTGAAGAACTTGTTCAATACCGTCAACAACACGGTATTTAAATAAAAAAGGTTTGGCTTTAGACCAAAGCCAAACCTATAAATTAAAACTTATTTATATTTAAGAAACTTTCTTTTGTGCTGCCAGTTCTTCAACATAGTCCAAAAGTTCAGAGAACTGATTAATCATTGCTTTTGGCTGTGCTTGAGCAAGTTCTTCTGGTGTTCCATAACCGTAAGTCACAGCTACCGCCTCAATACCATTGTGGCGAGCACCTAAAACATCATATTGACGGTCACCTACCATTAAACATTCTTCTGGGTTTAATTGCTCATGCTCAAGAATATAATGAATAAGCTCAGCTTTATTGGTCCTCTCACCCGTTAATTCACTGCCATAAATATGTACAAAATATTGGCTTAATTCAAAATGATCTAAAATTCGTTTCGCATAAATTGTTGGTTTAGCAGTAGCAACAAATAAACGATATCCTTCTTTTTTTAAAGCGCTAAGCGTTTTTGCAACAGATGGATATACTTCATTTTCAAATAAACCAATGACCGAGAAACGCTCACGATAAGCCATTAAAGCTTGTTCAGCTAAATCATCATCTTGAGTAGCTAATAATTTTGCAAGTGATGGCTTTAATGGTGGACCAATGGTCCAATCAATATCTAAATCGGCAGCCAATGGATAGCCTAGTTTTTCCATTGCATAGCGAATTGAAGTATGGATACCAACTTTTGGGTCTGTTAAGGTTCCATCTAAATCAATCAAAATATGTTTTATAGCCATTCAATCACTAACCCAGTAAAGTATTTAATTCAATTAGTCGAGAGTTTAATCAAACTCTCTTATACTAACGTAAATTTAAATTGAAAAGGAAATAACCGTGCGTCCAACCGTACTTTGTTTCTCGGGTTTAGACCCTTCAGGTGGTGCAGGTTTACAAGCCGATATTGAAGCGATTGGACAAAGTGGCGCCCATGCAGCAATTGCATGTACAGCTCTTACCATTCAAAACTCACAACAAGTATTTGGCTTTGAAGCAACCTCAAAAGAACTATTACTAGCTCAAGCTAATGCCGTGGTAGGTGATTTACCCATTAAATGTGTTAAGTCAGGTATGCTGGGCACCACAGATAATATTGCTGCACTCGCTGAATTTTTACGTGCTCATCCTGACTATCAATATGTACTTGACCCTGTTTTAGTTGCAAACAGTGGCGGTTCGTTAGGAGACCAAGCAACTCTAGTTAAAGCATTTGTTGAACTGATTCCCCTAGCGACTCTTATTACCCCAAATACAGTTGAATTACGAGCATTAACAGGTATTGATGACTTAGAGCAAGCAACACAAAAGTTATTTGAAATGGGTGCCAAGGCTCTATTAGTGAAAGGTGGACACGAAGATACTCCCGACTTCATTAAAAATAGTTTATATATCGATGGTGAACTTGCGGCGAGTAGTAGTTGTCCTCGCCTTGAAGGTGAATATCATGGATCAGGTTGTTCATTAGCGAGTTTTATTGCAGGTCGCTTAGCTTTAGGTGATTCTCTAAAAATTGCAGTACAACATGCAGAAACATGGTTATTTGGTGTTTTAAAAAATGCCGAAACACCTGTACCTAATGGACAAAAGATTCCAAAACGATTTTAACAACCAAATAAAAAGGCGCTTAAAGCGCCTTTTTATTTATTCCAATTACTGTGGAATACGTAAAACTTGTCCAGGGAAAATCTCATCTGGATCTTTCAACATTGGTTTATTTGCTTCAAAGATTTTCGGATACTGGTTTGCATCACCATAAAATTCTTTCGCAATTTTTGAAAGATTATCACCAGATTTTACTGTATAAAATTTGCTTTCCGGCTCTGGAGTCACAACAGTCATCTGGTCATCTACATGTGCAACATGATCGATGTTACCAACAATAAGAATAATCTTTTCTTTATCCGCTTGGCTTTGTACTTGACCATTAATAGTCGCAGTATCAGTTGAACCATTATATGTTACAGATAAGCCTTCCACCCCAAGGCCTAAACTTTTAATTAATCCTAATAATTTATTCGCCACTTCTTGTGCAGAAGGTTCTGCTGGAGTTGCTGGAGCTGGTTGTGGTTCTGCTGGTGCGGTATTTTTTTTACCAATACCTTTTACAAAATCAAAAAGACCCATTTTTAGTCCTCATCTTATTGTTTATAGTAAAGTCATTAAACTGACCCTTATTGTTATACTTGAAAAAAGAGACACCTCTGCTATCAATTAAGGTTGATCTTGTAAAAATATGTATCTCTCTCCATTATTTTACTCAAATAAAAAAAGCCACCTTACGGTGGCCTTCTTTTTAATCAGCAATATGCGAATTAACCAAGTTTTTTAGTTACATAGTCAATTGCAGATTGAACTGTAGTGATTTCGTTTGAATCTTCATCAGGGATAGTGATGTCGAAGTCATTTTCGAAAGACATAACAAGTTCAACTAAATCTAAAGAGTCAGCACCCAAGTCATCCATGAAAGATGCTTCGTTTTTAATCTCTTCAGCTTTAAGACCAAGTTGTTCTGCAACCGCTTGTTTAACGCGTTGTTCGATATCGCTCACAGGAATTCTCCTCATTGCTTGTGGCGTTTGATTTGCCACTAGTTTAATTGAATATAAAAATTTTTAAAAGTTTATACATCGGCGTTAGGCCATGTATAAACCACCATTTACATGTAATACCGTACCGGTAATGTAACCTGCTTTATCACTTGCAAGGAAACTCACCGCATTTGCGATATCTTGTGGCTCACCTAAGCGATTTAAAGCCACTTGATCACTCATTTTTTTGCGAATGTCTTCACTAAGTGCATCTGTCATTTCTGTTGCAATAAAACCTGGTGCCACACTGTTTACAGTAATTTGGCGGCTACCCATCTCTTTTGCAAGGCTACGGCTGAATGCTTCAATACCTGCTTTAGCAGCAGAGTAGTTTGCTTGGCCTGGGTTTGCAAAATGAGCAACAACAGAACTGATATTAATAATTCGACCAAAACGTGCTTTCGTCATACCTTTAAGTACGCGTTTAGATAAACGATAAACGGCTTTAAGGTGGATATTGAGAATGTCATCCCAATCATCTTCAGACATACGAAGCAACAAATTGTCTTTCGTAATACCTGCATTGTTAACAAGAACAAGTACAGGACCATAGTTCTGTTCAATATGAGACACGACTGCTTCAATCTCATCGAGATTACGCACGTCAAGCGCCAAACCTGCACCTTGTTCACCAAAGCTATCAGTTAGCTTTTGTGCACCAGATTCAGAAGTCGCAGTACCTACGACAAAATAACCGTCTTGAATAAGTTGCTGGGCAATTGCAGCGCCAATGCCCCGACTCGCGCCCGTTACTAATGCAACTTTGCGTTCTTGTGTCATGCAATTTTTCCTTCTGCCACTAAAACAGCATTTAGGGCATCTTCCATTTTGCTCTTACTATCAATAGAAAAAGCTTTTTCAATATTTGGTAAACGCTTTGCGAGATTACTCAATACTGTACCTGGACCACACTCAACAATGTACTGAATACCTTGGTCTTGTAGAGACTGCATGGTACGAGTCCATTGTACAGACTGGTACAATTGTGCCGTTAAAGCCTGACGTAATTGAGCAACATCGGTAGCAATTCCCGCGTTGACATTTTGTATTACAGGAATGGTAGGTAGCTCAATGGCAGTTTGTTCCAAAGCTTCTGCAAATTTCTCTGCAGCAGGTTTCATCAATGAACAATGCGAAGGTACAGAAACTGGTAAAGCAATTGCTTTAGCAGATTGTTCTTTTGCCAATGCCATAACTTGCTGTACAGATGCAGTACTACCAGCAATTACAACCTGACCTTGTGAATTATAATTTGCAGCTTCAACTGAACCTTGACCTGATGCAGATACGCTCTGGCACAATTCAACTACTTTATCATCGGCCAAACCAAGAATTGCAGCCATAGCGCCTTCCCCTTGAGGAACAGCACTTTGCATGAGTTTTCCACGCAAATTAACTAATTTAACTGCATCTGCCAAACTCATTGAACCCGCTGCAACTAAAGCGCTGTATTCACCTAAAGAGTGCCCTGCAAGGTATTTAGGCGCTAAACCACCTAAATCTAACCATAGACGCCATAAAGCGATGCTGGCAGTTAATAATACAGGTTGGGTGTTTTCTGTTTGGTCTAAACCTTCACCACTTTGCGCAATGTGCCAAAGATCAAATCCTAGCGCGTCTGAAGCTTCAGCAAAAGTTTGCCCAACTCCACTAAACTGTTCTGCGAGTTCAGCGAGCATACCAACTTTTTGTGAACCTTGACCCGGAAACACAAATGCAGTTTTTGTGGCTAAAGCTACTTGTTCAAGACGTTTAGCAGACATAAGAAATCCTTTTTGGGTTTTCACTCATTTCTCTGGAGCGGAAATTTAACATTTAATTTGTATATTTATAATTGCGAAAAACAACAAAAAAAGGGAGCTTTCGCTCCCATTTTTTCTATACTTAAGCATCACGCTTAATGCATATCATGCAATTATTCAGCATCAGCTGCTTTAGCGAATAATTGACGACCACGGTAGAAACCGTCTTTAGTCACGTGGTGACGACGATGAGTTTCACCAGTTGCTTGGTCTACTGTTAATGCATTCTCGGTTAAAGCGTCATGTGAACGGCGCATGTCACGGCGAGAGCGACTTTTACGGTTTTGCTGAACGGCCATGATGGCTCCTTACAAAGATCGAAAAAATGGATCAGAACAAATTCAGTTGTCTTATCTCATAATCATAACACAAATTATGAGTTAAGTTTACCCTTCAAACCTGCCAAAACATCAAACGGGTTATCCCGTTTCTCTTCGACAACGTTCTGAATGGTAGGTTGATGTTTATGTTCACAAGCATCATGCTTGGGAGATAAAGGCATCAACAATAACAGTTCATCTTCTAGTAATGCGAGTAAGTTGATCGAAGCAGGTGTATCAAAATCACCTTTTGTCGAAGACTCACTTTCACCTAAAACGATGAAATCAGCATCCTCATCCAAGCGCTCTATCAGTGACTCATCATCTACAAGTGCAATATGAAAGTCAGAAACAATTGGCATTTCAACAGATTCCAAACAACGTTGGCACTCCATCGGAACTTTTGTTTCCATATGACCATCTAACCACACAATGCGATGATAGGCATCCATTGATAGCTTACAGTCTATGTTGATCAATTGGTTATCAATTGACCCAACAGCTTCACGAGCAATACGAGCAAGACGAGACAATGGCAGTTGACCTGACCATGTAAAGCCTTGTTCAGCCCATTTAAACGGCTCAATCTGTGCCGGAAAGGTATTTGCTGACATAATTAAGGCGGCAATTCTACAAATTCATCGGTACTCTGTCAAAGATTAAGATACAATTTTGTACTTCTTTAGACAGAACTCGGGGTAAATTAAGCAATGCACCTGTTGCAGCCGCAACCTGAAGTTAACACTTCATTACTCGTTTGCACCCATTCAACTCACCAAAACACTCTTTTACCTGACGTGGTGCAACTCTCACCATGGCCAAGCTCAAAATTAGAGTCTGAGCAAGTTGATTGGCTTATTTTACACTTTAATCACTGGTTTTCCCACCATAATGTGACATTAGTTCGTGGAGAATTTGAACCAGAATATTTCCCAGCGAATGAACATGAGCCAGCTAAAATTCAATTTGCCCATGGTTTTTTTAATAGTGCTTTGCATGAAATTAGCCATTGGACAATTGCAGGTGCAAAAAGACGCCTACTACCCGATTTAGGTTATTGGTATGCGCCAGATGGCCGAACTAAAGAACAGCAGGATTTATTTGAACAAGTAGAAGTCAAACCTCAAGCCATAGAATGGCTATTTGCCCAGTCTTTTGGCCGAAAATTTAGAGTATCTCTAGATAACCTGACAGGTGATAGCGGAGATGGCAAAAAGTTTAAAGATAATGTTTATGCCCAAGTACAACGTTACTTTTCTGGTGAAGCTAAACTACCTGTTGATGCAGCAAGATTCATTGAATGTATTTGCCTATGTACGCGAGCAGGTGCAGCGTTACAATTAAATGAATTTAAACGTGAACTCCTTGATTAAATGACAAAAAAACTACGTAATTGACTTGCTTCCCAAGTTTGAAAAGTCTAATACTATTTTTAATACTGGCGTGATGGAGTCTCTAAAATATGCTGCATTTACATGTACATCCTGAAAATCCACAGCAACGCCTCATTGATCAAGCTGTTGAGCGTATTCGTGCAGGAGATGTTGTGGTCTACCCTACCGATGCTGCCTATGCAATCGGATGCCAGATTGGTAATAAAAATGCGATGGAACGTATTGCCCAGATTCGTGATTTAGGTCCTAAACATCAATATGCAATTATGTGTTGCGATTTATCAGATATCGCGACTTATGCAAAAGTTGATAATGCGACTTATAGATTATTAAAGGCAAATACACCTGCCATTACGACTTTCATTTTACCTGCGACCAGCGAAGTTCCTCGTAGGTTAATGCATCCTAAAAAGAAAACGATTGGTTTACGCATACCAAGTAACCCGATTTGTCAGGCTTTATTAAAAGAACTTGGTGAGCCTTTACTGACAAGTACATTGATTTTACCCGGGCAAGAAGACCCACTAGATGATCCTTACGATATTGAAAATCAGTTGGCTAAACGTATTGATGTCTTTATCGATGGTGGGTTCGGTATTTTAACAACCACCAGTATTGTTGACTTATCGGGTGAACATCCAGAAATTATCCGTCATGGCGCTGGAGATGTAAGTGCTTTCGAATAAGCACTTATTCTCCTTTTTACCAACAGTTAAAAAAAAAGTATTATCAAGAAAAAAAATACTCTTTATTTAGTTTGGATTTTTTTTACACTTTAGTCGTTAAGCAATTTATTAAAAGTCACAATTCCTTTAGAATGTTTTGCACTATCTGCTGTTCTTCTGCTACAGCTCTTATTGACTTGAAAACAAGTCTCATGCTTTTGAAAATTCGCGTGGCTTATAATCGTAATGAACCAATCACTTCATCAATCCATGGAAGACGTTCCACACATCCGTGTTTTAGATGAGTGGCACGACACGATTCCTGAAGATCTTTATATTCCTCCAGCTGCCTTCGAGATTTTACTCGAACAGTTTGAAGGACCACTCGACTTTTTAATTTATCTGATTCAGAAAAACGGTTTTGATTTAGTTCAGCTAGATATCGCCCCTATTGCCACTCAATATTTAGCTTATATGGATAGCATGAAATCCTTAAATATTGAGCTGACTGCTGACTATATGGTGATGGCTGCTCTATTGGCTGATTTGAAGTCTCGCTTACTCTTACCTAAACCTACTGTTATTAGTATTGAAAAAGATCCGAAGCAGGATCTTATTGATCGACTAGAAACTTATTTACGCATTAAGCAAGCTGCTGAACGTTTAGGTCAAATGCCAGTTCTTGACCGTGATACATTTAGTGCCAATGTAAGCTTAGGACATATTGCGCCTGTTTATGAAGGTTATGATGTTTCAGCATTACACGATGCTTTGTTTTGCGTATTTAACCGTCCAGAACCTGTAACGCACACAATTGCACAAGAGCCTGTACTGTTAGAAGAACGTATTGCTTATATTGAAGAGAAATTAGAGTCAGGCGACGTGTTAAGTTTTAAAGAATTACTGAATCCCCAACAAGGCCGTATGGGAATGGTTGTAACTTTTATGGCTGTTTTAGAATTGACCCGACAACAAAAGATTAAAATTATTGCGACAGGTGTTGAAGCTCCATTAGCTATTCAAGGGTCTGCGGCATGAGTTTTGAACAAAATAATACCGATTTGTCATTAGCTGACATTCATCACGAAGTTTTATTGCAACTTGAAGCGATTATTTTTGCCAGTGAAGCACCTGTTTCAATTGCTCGTTTAAAAGAAGCTTTTAATAATCAATATAACAAACAACAGCTTCGTCAGCTTTTACAACAGCTTGCCCTCTTACAACATGGCCGCTCTATTGAGTTGATTGAAACCGCGCAAGGCTTCCGTTTTCAGGTAAGATCCAAATATCGCAATATTATTGCGCAGATTTGGCCAGAGCGACCAACAAAACTGTCGCCATCTTTACTAGAAACGTTGGCTGTCATTGCGTATCATCAACCAGTCACGCGTGCTGATATTGAACAAATTCGTGGTGTATCTAATAATAGTCAGATTCTCAGAACGCTATTTGACTGGAACTGGATTAAAGAAGCCGGTTTTAGAGATTTACCCGGAAGACCTGCGTTGCTAATTACAACGCCTCAATTTCTGAATGCTTTTGGTCTAGCCTCTTTAGGCCAATTGCCTCCCCTACAGAACGCCAAGGAAGCATTTATGGCTCTCGATGCGAATGCACCGAAATCATAAAGAGGTGGACTGTTGATCATTATGTCTAAGGTTGTGCTGTCATGAGTGAAAAATTGCAAAAAGTATTAGCGCGAATCGGATTAGGTTCCCGTCGATATATGGAAGAGGTTATTGCCGCAGGACGCGTGAGTGTAAACGGCAGCGTTGCCCAAGTGGGTGAGCGCATTGAACCAGGCGATGAATTACGCATTGATGGCCGTAAAGTTCAGTTCCAAATCGAGGACGAAATTCGTCGTCGTGTACTGATTTATTATAAACCTGAAGGTGAGATCTGTTCACGTAATGACCCAGAAAAACGCCCAACCGTATTTGATCATTTGCCACAAATTGCAAATGACCGTTGGGTAATGGTAGGTCGTCTGGATATTAACAGTACAGGTTTATTACTATTTACAAATGATGGTGAGCTTGCTAACCGCTTAATGCACCCATCTAATGAAATTGAACGTGAATACGCTGTACGTGTAATGGGTGAAGTAACTCCACAATTACGTCAAAACATGGTCAATGGTGTAGAGCTTGAAGATGGTCCAGCCAAGTTCGAATCTTTCTCTGAAATTGGTGGTGAAGGTATTAACCGCTGGTATCAAGTTGTAGTGAAAGAAGGTCGTAACCGTGAGGTTCGCCGTATTTTCGAATCACAAGGTCTTAAAGTAAGCCGCTTATTACGTACTCGCTACGGTACTGTTATTTTACCACGTGAGTTACGTACGGGTCGTTGGATGGAGTTAGACAAAACTGACATCGACAACTTGGCAAAATCTGTTGAATTAAAGCCACGTCAAGGTACAGGTTTATTTGGCATGGCAAAACGTCGTACTGACCGTATGACTGAAAAGCCAATGGCAGCACGTCGTGGTGGTTACTTACGCCAACAGCGCCGTGATGATGAAAAAGAAGCGCCAGCTAACACAGGCAATCAGCGCAAATCGACGGGTTTTAACCGTGGATTTAAAAAGTTCTAAGTAAAACTTTTAAATCAAAAAACCGCTCACATTAGAGCGGTTTTTTATTGCTGGTTTGCACTTAATTCATTTTTGCTAATTCAATCCACTCAGCCTCAGGAAAATGTATGGCTAAATAGTCCTTCAAATAATTTGAAGTATCTTGCGAAATTAATGGATCTTTTGATTCATCTTTTAAGTTATAAACCAAAGCTTTTAATTTCAGGCCGCGTGACTTAAGTGCCTCAAGACTAAGCAAAGTATGGTTAATACTTCCTAAACGACCAGAAGTCACTAAAATAACAGGAAACTGATGCTGAGCCACATAGTCAATGGTGAGTAGACTTGTAGTTAATGGCACCATTAAGCCCCCTGCACCTTCTAACAATACAATTTCAAAACGCTCAGCCAATGTTTGAGTCGCATTTTCAATTTTTTGAAAATCAATTTCTCTATTATCTAAGCGTGTTGCCAAATGAGGTGAAGCAGGATAACTAAAGATTTCAGGCATAGTCAGCTTATCGTGATCTTCCTGAAACCAACCTTGCCCCATAATTTCACGATGCTTCTCGATATCTTCAGAAATATCAGCATTACCTGTTTGAATGAGTTTTTGGGTAATTACTTTTTTACCCTGCTCAGTCCATAATTTTGCTAAAAAGCCTGTCGCGTAGGTTTTACCAATTTCGGTATCAATCCCACTCACAAAATAGACCTGACCACTCATTTACTTCATTCTCCAGGCAATACAATAAATTGGATGATATGTTAAGGCATATCCCTCAGCATGCTTAAACCGCTCATAATTTTGATAAAACTGCTGTAAACTTTGCTTAGTCCAACGATGCTGAGCTGTAGCAGTTACACCTGTTGCTTTCAAATGTTGTAATACCGCTTTAGGTGAATTGAAATAGAGTTGAGTTTGTGACTCTGACAAATGCAAAATCTCAAAACCAGCCTGAGTTAAGGTACTGGTCCAATTTTCAAGCGACCAGTAACTTAGGCCTTGTCCAGTTAGCTCTTTAATTTCAATTAAGTTCTTAGCTCCAAATGTTGAAAAGCATAACCAACCGCTGTCAGTTAAAGCTTCATTACAACGCTTAAGCAAACGCGGTAAATCTTGCATCCATTGCAAAGCAGAACCAGAAACAATCATATCGAGCTGTTGAGGGAGTTCTAACGTTTCAACATCTCCAATTAACCATTTCAAATGTTCTTGATGACTAAAGTGCTGTTGCACCTCTGCATACAGATCATTCAAAATTAAATCTTCAATTTGAAAAGATTCAACAAGCAGACGAGTTAAGTTGCCAGAACCACAACCAATTTCAAAGACACGTGACATCGTGCTTGGACAAAACTGCTTTAGTAAGCCCGTTAAATTTTGGCAAATTTGTTTTTGAACAACCGCATGCTCTGAATAGCTTTGCCCTGCTTTAGCAAAACGCTCGGCAACTAAGTTTTTATTCAGACTCACAGAAAACTCACCAGTGCTTCAAGCTCATGTTGCTGCACCATTGACGTTAAAGAAATACGCAAACGTGCACTATTTTTAGGTACTGTTGGTGGGCGTACAGGCATGGCATAAAAGCCGCTTTCTTGAACGTGTTTTGCCTTATCGATCGCAGCCTGACTCTCTCCCACAATAATTGGAACAATATGACTGGTCGACGGACTTACATAACCCTTTTGTACAACAGCTTGTTGAAGATATTGGCTAATATTTTTTAAGTGTTCACGCTGAGGTTGAGCAACTAATACTTTTTGGAATATAAAGTTTATCCACGCTACAATAATAGGAGGTTGAGAGGTCGTAAAAATAAGCGGACGCATTTTATTAATAAGATAGTCTTTAATAATTGGATCGCAAATAATGTAACCACCGACTGCTGCCAATGCTTTACCAAAGGTACCAACTAGAAAATCAATTTCCTGAATCACATTATATTGTTCAGCACATCCCAAACCCTGCTGACCACGTACACCAATTGAGTGTGCTTCATCGACATAAAGCATGGTTTTAGCAAAACGTTTTTTAAGCTGGACTAATGCGGCTAAATCCGTTTCATCACCATCCATACTAAAAATACTTTCTGTGACTACAATGATTCGTTCAATTTTGTCATCATCATGATATTTTTGCAGAAGTTGTTCTAAGTGCTGTAAATCATTATGTCGATAACGCACATACTGCGCACCAGATAAACGTATACCGTCAATCATGCTCGCATGAACTAACTTATCAGCCAAAATTAAAGTTTTGTTATCAGAAACAGCTGGCAAAATACCAATATTCATGTGATAGCCACTATTAAATAACAGAGCCGACCGACCACCAAATGCTTTGCTTAGGCTATTTTCCAACTGCTCATATTCATCAAAGTTACCCGTCAATAAACGGGCCGATGAAGAACTAAAATAGCTGCGCTCTAACGGCAAGCTATCTAAAAACTCTTGGCGAAGATTAAGATCAGCCGCCAATCCAAGATAGTCATTTGAGGCTAAGTTGAGCATTGTTTTATTTTGAATAGTAATAAAACGGCCATGCTGTACATTTTGGGTAAATTGTCTGAAATTACCTTGTTGTTTTAACTCATCTAACTCTGTAGCAAAATGATCAAGCAATGACATCTTAATACGCTCCCTGCAATGTTTTAACAACTTCAACTAATTGTTCAAGCAAATCGCTTAGCTCTTGTTGAGTAATGACATAAGGTGGCATCACATAAACCAGTTTGCCAAAAGGGCGAATCCAGATTCCACGGTCTACAAATTGTTGCTGTAAAGTTTTCATATCAACATTAAAGGTGAGTTCTACTACACCAATTGCACCCAGCACTCGTACATCAGCAACATAATCCAGCTGATTTAAAGCCACTAAATGTTGGCTAAGCTGTTGCTCAATTCGCTTAATATTGGCTTGCCAATCTTGCTCAATTAAAAGTTGCGTACTTCTCAAGGCAACGGCACAAGCAAGTGGATTGGCCATAAAGGTTGGGCCGTGCATAAATACTCCAGCCTCACCACGACTAATGGTTTCTGCAACATGCTTTGTAGTCAAAGTCGCAGATAACGTCATATAACCACCTGTTAAACCTTTGCCTATACACATAATGTCAGGCTCGACTTGGGCATGTTCCCAAGCAAAAAGCTTTCCTGTACGGCCAAAGCCAGTCGCGATTTCATCAAAAATTAATAAGAGATGATATTTCTCACAAAGTGCTTTAGCCTGACGTAAATATTCAGGATGATAAAAACGCATGCCCCCTGCACCTTGAACAATTGGTTCAATAATGAGTGCAGCAAGGTTTTCATGATTTTGCTGAATAGCTTGTTCTAGCTCGGCAATATCTTGAGGATTCCATTCTTCGTGGAATTTGGTTTGTGGTGCCGCCACAAAAAGGCGGTTGGGTAAGCTTGTACCAAAAATTTGGTGCATGCCTGTAACCGGATCACACACAGACATCGCATTCCATGTATCTCCGTGGTAACCAGAACGCGTTGTAATAAAATTTGTTTTTTGTGGTTGGCCCTGTGCTGTCCAGAACTGCACAGCCATTTTTAAAGCAACTTCAACGGCAACCGAACCTGAATCTGCATAGAAAATTTTATCGAGACTTGGCGGTGTAATTTTTAAAAGAACTTTCCCAAGCTCAATCGCAGGATCATGAGTTAGCCCACCAAACATGATATGTGACATGTTCTGTAATTGATCGGTCACTGCTTGATTAAGTTCAGGGTGGTTATAGCCATGAATTGCACACCACCAAGAGGACATGCCATCAATTAAAGTTTTACCATCATCTAGTTCAATCGTTGCGCCATAGGCACGTTTCACTTTAAATGTTGGTAACGGTTGAGTCATTGAAGTATATGGATGCCAAATATGTTCCAAATCAAAATTATCGGTCATCCTCTATACCCTTTTACAGCAATCAAATCTTTCATTTAGCACATGTTAAACCTGTTAAGAATGAAAGAAAATTGCGAGATCAACCAAAGCTTATGAACTTTGCTGATGAATTGTTAAAAATTGGCAGATTTCTTCAATTGTTCTTTCCACCTGTAAGTAGGGAAAAGCATGTGTAGCGTCTTTTAGCAACTTATAAGTCATGTTTTCTGTAGCGAAATCCTTAAAATTCTCCATAATTTTGCAAGGAATGACATTGTCTTGCTCAGCAAACAAATGAAGCTGTAGACCTGGATAGTTTTTCAAGTTATCTACCAGATTTAACTGTTCAAGCATTTGCAAACCTTCTATTAAAAGTTCATTTGACGGCGGATTTGCTATATTTTGTACACTCATCCAATCTTGTTTCGCTTGAGATGAGCCAAGTGTAATCAAATAATAAAAACGCTTTAAAGTGGCTTGCGGGTTCTGTAAAAAAGACGCTTTAAATTGACTAAATACATCAGTAGGCATTGCTATTTGCCAATTATCGTTAGCAACAAAACATGGATTCGACGCGAGCGTAATTAACATTTTAGTTTGCCCAGTTTGTTTATAAAAAAAGTCAACGAGATGAGTTGCTAACTGTCCGCCTAAAGACCAGCCTATAACCACATCAATTTCGGCCACTAAATCAAGCTGTGCTTGATAGTTACTCTCTAAAATATCAAAAATATTAATTAGTTGTGTTTCGAAACCAGCTTTTTCCAAATGCAATTTAAGTGATTGCAAAGGTTCTATCCCTACTCCCCAACCTGTAATCAATAAAATTTTATTTTGTAACTTCATATGCTTGCCCACAGCCAACTTTTGCAAGATTATATATTAATATCAATTTTAAATATCCTTTAAAATCAACATAAAAATTAAATTTCACAAAGTAAAATCAGACATTTAGAGGTATTTAATATTCTGAAATATATTGATAAGTAAGGCCTAAATTATTCATATGAAACATACAAAATTTTAATTAACTAAACATTGAAGCAAATCAAAAAACAACATAATCCACACTTCACCCATAAATCCATTGTGCAATGTAATTAATGTTAATACTTATGTTTTTTTATTAAAAAAAATGACTCATCAATTCATTTTAATGCTAGAAGATTAATTAATGATCAAAATATTAGGCAGGTTAATATGAATAGTCAAAGTATAATATCTAATGGGAGAGAAAAAGATACATATTTTGTTACACCCAACGGTATTATAAATACCTTACCTTCAGATAAAAATTATTGTTTATTTCTGGATATTGATGGAACATTAGCTCCATTTCAAATTCATCCTGAACATAGTTTTATTCCGAATACGACATTAGAAGTTATAAAAAAAATTATTGAATTAAATATACCAGTGATTGCTGTAACAGGTCGTGATGTTGAAACAGCGAGTAAGCTGCTTCAGTCTATTGAAGTTCCTATAGCTGGGCTACATGGTTTAGATATTTATTTTGACTCTAACACTTATATTCACCCAGACTTAAGTGATATTAATTTTAACAAATTAAAACAAGATATTATAAAATCTTGTAAAAAATATCCCAATTTATTAATTGAGGATAAAGGATATTCTATTGCTTTGCATTATCGAAAAAATCCAGAATTAGAAAATAATGCAATTTATATTATGCAACAGATTAAATATTTTTATCCTCAACTAAAATTAAATAGAGGAAAATTTGTAGTTGAATTAATACCTAAACAGGCAGATAAAGGTAAAGCAATTCAAACTATATTAAATCATCTTAATTTACCGGTAATTCATCCAATATTTATAGGAGATGATTTAACAGATGAATCGGGTTTCACTTTTATTAATCAACAATTTGGCACTTCAATTAAAGTAGGTTCTGGTGAAACAGAAGCTCAATATAGATTAAAAGATATTAACAGCGTTTCTAATTTTCTTTTTTTCTTTCTCGAAAAAATAAAAAAGTTATACGTCAAAAATAGTCAAGATCAGAATGGAGAACAAATATGTCTAAATTAATCGTGTTATCGAATCGAATAAGTATGCCATCAGGTAAGGCTTCAGCAGGTGGCCTTGCAGTAGCTGTACAAGACGCATTAAATGACAGTAACGGCATTTGGTTAGGCTGGAATGGTCAGCAAATTACCGATACTGAAGCACCTGAGTTCGATCAGGCATATTCTCATGGGATTGACTACATTACCTGCCCTCTTACACATCAGCAATATGCACAGTACTACTGTGGTTTTGCTAACAAAGTTTTATGGCCTGCCATGCATGATCGAGATGATCTGATCGAATATGATGCTGAAGAATATAAGACTTACCAAAGGGTTAACCATTTATTTGCTGAAAAATTAAAGCAAATTGCTCAACCAGATGATGTTATTTGGGTACATGACTACCACTTTTTTAGTGTAGCCCGTCATTGCCGCGAATTAGGTATGCAAAATAAAATCGGTTTCTTTTTGCATATTCCTTTTGCAAGCTTAAATATTTGGCGCAAAATTCCAGTTGCACTACAGTTAATACAAGACCTTTGCCAATATGATGTGGTTGGTCTACAGACCCAAGCTGACCAAAACACCTGTATGCAAACCTGTATGGGCTTACTTGAAGCTCAAAAAATACTAAGCGACCGAATCAGTTATAAAAAACGTCAGGTGTTGATTAAGTCCTACCCTATTGGTGTGCAACCAGAACTTATTCAGCGCCAAGCACAACAGGCATTTCATACCCCATATGTATTTAACTTTGAAGATATTCCACGTCAAAAAACTATTATTGGGGTTGATCGGATTGATTATTCAAAAGGTTTACTTGAGCGTTTCAATGCATTTGCGACCTTCTTGGAAACTAATCCTGAATATCATGGACTGGTACGCCACCTTCAAGTTGCAACGCCTTCACGTACTGATATTCCAGCTTATCAACGTTTATACCAACGTTTTAAAACCAAACTAGAGCTGATTAATGAAGAGTTTGCACACGAAGACTGGCGTCCAATTGATTGCTGCTACGATACTGTTCAACATGACAGTCTAATGCATATTTATCGTCGTTCTGATATTTGCTGGATTAGCTCATTACGTGATGGTATGAACTTGGTCGCAAAAGAATATATTGCGGCTCAAGATCCAGAGAACCCAGGTGTGCTGATTTTATCTAAATATGCTGGTGCTGCTGAACAAATGACTCAGGCCTTGATTGTTGACCCATTAGATAGAGCAGCCATGATGGATACTCTAAAAACTGCTCTAGAGATGTCTAAAGCAGAACGTATTAATCGTTATGAACAATTAATAGAAGGTTTGGCAGCCACCGACTTGAGTGATTGGCGAAATACTTTCTTGAAGGATTTAGAAAATGCTCCGACTTTCAATAAGTCTAAGCTGTCATTACAAGACAAGTATCAACCTACTTACCATGTCTTATAATGATTTAAGCTTATAGAACATCGAGAAGTTTTCTCGATGTTCTTTCGGCGGGTAAGTTGGCTTAAGTTACTTTGCCTTCACAAGGGTAAAGCGATTGAGTAGAGCAATCATAGTTAATAAAACTGCTACACCTGTTAGCACTGTGGTTAGACTGGTCCACTGACCAATTAAGCCGATTAAAGCTGGACCACTTAATGAGCCAGTGTAAGCAATGGTTGAAACCAAAGAAAGCGCTGCTGCTTTAGGCATATCATTTTGACGGCCAACACGTGAAAACATAACAGGCACAATGTTAGAGCAGCCTAAACCTAAAAGTGCGTAACCTAATACCACGACCTGCCAAACAGGTGCCATCACAATAGTGACCATAGCAAGAGCTGCAACAATTGCACTATAAGTCACAATGGTTTTCTCGCCCCATTGTTTTAACAAGAGATGTCCTGCAAAACGACCACTTGTCATACTAAGTGCAAAGAATGTATAAGCCAGCCCCGCAAAAGCAGGATTCAGCTGATATTTACTCGTTAAATAAATACCACCCCAGTCCATCGCGGCACCTTCTGACAAGAAGGCAATAAAACACATCATCCCAATTAAGAGAATAGTACCATTGGGACGCGAAGATTTTTTCGGTGCGTCAGTTATTTCTGCTGCACCTTTTTCATCTTGCTCAAAGGTTGTTAAAGCAGATGGGATAGCAACAAAACTAACAGCCAATAAAATCATGACCACAGACAGCGTACTCATGAATGGTGAAAGACCAATTGCCAATAGTGCAGTAACAAGCATGGCACCTATTAAACCACCAAGGCTACACATACCATGAAAACTGGACATGAGTGCACGTAAGCTGTTCTTTTCCACCACAACTGCTTGTAAATTGATAGCAACGCCAAGACTACCTGCTGCCGTACCAAAAATAAATAACGCCACCGCCATCGATACAAGACTATGCCAGATTGTCAAACTTGGTAGTAATACTGTTAAGAGTATAGTCGCCACAGCAATTAAAGGACGACATCCCCAACGCTTAACTAAAGCCCCTGTCGCAGGCATAGCAATCATTGAGCCGATTCCCATACAAAGCAGCAATAAACCAAAATTTGCATGATTTAGGTTTAAACGTTGCTGTGCATAAGGAATAAGTGGCGCCCAAGCAGATATCGCAAAGCCCAAGCTAAAAAAGCTAAGACGAGTTGCTAATCGTTGTGTGCTTAAGAGAGTAGCTGTATCTAAAACAGCAGGTTTGGAAAATAACATATACGCGAAGCTCACCATAAAACCATTGGCGATCCATACCAACCGATTCCCCATAGAAAAACCCCTGCCTTATTAAGTTCCAGGCAAGGGTTTTTGTTGGTGAAATTATATCCAATTCCACAAAAAAAACATGGGGTCTGATACAATTTTTCTGACTTTTTTGTAACCGCCAAAGCCTTATATAGTAAGGCTTTGAATATATTCAATTTGACAATATTAACCTCTAAGGAATGACTTCATTTTATTAAAATGAGCGAATAAAAAACCCAGCTTAAGCTGGGTTTTTCAAATCATTAAATTTGAGACTGAATATAATTTTGTAGGCCAATCAGTTCAATTAAACGCAACTGTTTTTCGAGCCAATAAGTATGGTCTTCTTCAGTATCTGATAATTGTTGACGTAACATGTCACGACTAATGTAGTCGCCTTTTTCTTCACAAAGTTTAATACCTGTCGCTAATTTTTCACGTACGTGATATTCAAGTGCTAAATCAGCTTTTAAGCAAGATACAACGTCTGTACCAACATTGATATCTTCACGGTGCATGTTTGGTTTGGCACCTAAAAATAATACACGACGAATAATTGCATCGGCATGAGAAGCTTCTTCTTGCATCTCATGGTCAATACGCTCATAAATCTTGTTTAGGCCCCAATCTTCATACATACGAGAATGGATTAAATACTGATCACGGGCAGCCAACTCTCCGCCAATGAGCATATTTAAATAGTCTATGACTTCTGGATTGCCACGCATAATAAATCTCCTATCGTATGAGACTATTATGGGCAATCTTAAAAATGATTGCAAAATAAAAAATAGTTAAGTTTATGATTTTTATCAAATTAAAATGAGAAACATACGCATTTGCAGTTTAAGTTATTTAAATTTCCTCTGCAAAAAGAAACGCTTGTCCGATTTATAGGCTCAAACAAGCGTTCAAATATGGCATAAACCATCAATTTATAAATTTGTAACTAAAATCAATGGTTCTTATTTCGCTAAGTCTTTTAGCTCAAAGTCTGCCCATAACCCGCCATGAGTGATAAGAAGTCTGTTTCGTTCATGACAGGAATACCTAATTTCGCTGCTTTTTCTAGTTTTGAACCAGCCTTTTCACCCGCAACCACACATTTAGTTTTACTCGATACACTACCACTTACACGCGCACCTAATGCTTGGAGCATTTGAGTCGCCTGATCACGCGTCATTTGCTCTAATGTACCTGTAAGTACCCAGCTTTCACCATTTAATGGCTGACGTGTTGGCGCAGTTGGTGCATCCCAATGAATACCCGCAGCAATTAAACGATCGAGTACTTCAATGTTATGCGGTGCCAAGAAGAAATCAGCAATCCATTCAGCAGTAATATCGCCTACATCAGGAGTTTTCTTCAAAGCTTCAATATCAGCAGCTTTAAGAGCTTCTAATGTCTGGAATGTATTGGCTAACATTCTAGCTGTTGTTTCACCTACCCCACGAATACCTAAGGCATAAATAAAACGCGCAAGAGTTGTTTTCTTACTAGCTTCAATGGCATCAATAAGGTTCTGTACTGACTTTTCACCCATTTTTTCGATGCCCAACAGCGTTTCTCTGTGTTCATGCAAATGGTAAATATCAGCAACATCTTTGAGTAAATCGAGGTGTAATAAAGACTCAACCCAACGATCTCCCAGACCTTCAATATCCAGAGCTTTACGCGATACGAAGTGACGAATAGCCTCAATACGCTGTGCAGCACAATATAATCCACCAGAACAACGTGCGAGAGCCTCACCTTCAGGCATAACCACTGGAGAAGCACATACTGGACAGTTTTCAGGTAAATGAACAATCTCTGCTTCAGCAGGACGGAACTCTGGCCAAACTTTTTCTACTTTAGGAATAACATCACCAGTACGATAAACACTTACCGTATCTCCAACGCGTACATCTAGACGATGAATTTCACCAATATTATGCAAAGTCACGTTAGAAACAGTCACACCACCCACAAAAACAGGGTTTAAGCGTGCTACAGGTGTTAAAGTCCCAGTACGGCCTACTTGCCAGTCAATCTGCTCAACAGTGGTCAGTGCGGCTTGCGCAGGGAATTTATAAGCAGTTGCCCAGCGTGGTTCACGGCTTAAGAAACCAAGCTGCTGTTGCTGTTTTAGGTCATCGACCTTTACGACCATACCATCAATTTCAACTTGTAGGTTTGGACGTTCTTGCTGAATTTGTTCGTAGCGCTGCTGTACTTCTTGAATTGAGTTACACAAGTACTGACGTTCCGCAATTTGAAAACCAAGTTCCGTTAACCATTGCAAGCTATCATGCATGGTCGTTAAGTTATGATTTGGTTCACACTGCGCAATACCATACGCATAAAATGCTAAAGGTCGGCTAGCAGCAATATTTGGGTCAAGTTGTCTTAAACTTCCTGCTGCTGCGTTTCGAGGGTTAGCAAAGGTTTTCTCGCCTTTTGCCTCTTGGTCGGCATTGAGTTTTTCAAAACCAGACTTTGGCATGAGTACTTCGCCACGAACTTCGAGCAAACGTGGAATTTCGTACTTTTCCGAGTGTAAAACTTTAGGTAAGTTACGAATGGTTTTTACATTTTGAGTAATGTCTTCACCGGTTTCACCATCACCACGCGTTACACCACGAACCAATACTCCATTTTCATACCATAGTGAAATTGCAAGACCATCGAGTTTTAATTCAACTTCATATTGTACTTTTTGGTTTGGTAGTCGCTCTTCTACACGGCGTGCAAATGCAAATAAATCTTCTTGGTTAAATACATTGCCCAGGGAAAGCATTGGCACCACATGAGTCACACTTTCAAACTTTGAAAGCGCTTGTCCACCTACTTTCGTTGTTGGTGAATCAGCTTGTACAAGTTCAGGATATTGCTCTTCTAAAGCTTTTAGCTGATGAAATAAATGATCGTATTCACTGTCCGAGATTGTCGGCTGATCCATGACATAGTAGGCATGGTTATGCTTTGCAATCAGTTGAATAAGCTGACGCATCTGTTCGATCACGGAAGTTATTGCCATTATGTTATTCACCATAAAAAAGGGTGGAAATTTCTCCACCCTGAGCTGCGACTAGATATGTTGCAATTATCGCAACCTATACAAAAAATTTAAACTAGGCTGTTGCCTGTGCAGGACGATAATCAATCACATGATGGCGCCAATGTTCTTTTAACTGTGGCGTAAACTCAAGGTTATTTTCATCATAAACCTTACCATCAATTTCACGAGCAATAAGACCTGCAATACTGGTCATCATGTCAAAACCAGTAACTGCCTTACTGTTTGGAAGTGCAAGGAAAAATGCCAAGCCTTGAACTTGTTCCGCAGATAAAGTTTCCAAATCAAAACCAGCTGGACCGTTATCTGTCATACGAAGTACAGAGAACATGAGTGCACTTGGTTCATCGGTATTTTCATAACGGTGGAAACAAGACATTTCACCGTAACGTAGACCGTATTTTAAAAGTACTTTCAGTGCCTTATCACCCGATAACGCACGGCGCGGATTTGGATAAACATTTAGTGCAATAATCTGCTCAGCCATTGCTAACGCACTTTCGTCGTCAAAACGCTGTTGCTCATGCAAATGTACATCCAGAATATTACTTTCACCTTCAAACTCGGCAATTTCAGCCGTTTCAATGTTCGGATTTAAGCTTAATTCAGGTTCTGCTTTAGAATGCTCTTCTGCCACTTTTTCTTCTGATGAGCTTGTAGCTTCTGTTGCAGCAGAAACGGTATCAGTTAACTCAACTGAACTATTTTCACTTACAGTTGGACTAACAGTATTTTCTTCAGCTTTAACTTCTTCTACTGGAGTATTTTCAACGGGTGCTTGTGTCTGGTCTGTTTGAGTTTGTGAAGCTTGTTCTACTTCTTTTGTTTCCTGTTCTTTTGGCTGCGCCTGCTCGCTTAAAGTCGGTTCTACACGTTCAGCAACAGCTGATGATGCTACAGCTGCTTCTGCCTGTTCAAGTTGGTCTCGTACATGACGAGGAATAACCGGTTGATTACTTTCAGGATTAATATGTAAATCACTGTCTAGCGAGGGTTCAGCATGGTTCGGCTTTTTTAAAATCATTCTTAAGCCAACTAGCATGATAATAATGGCAACAACGATGCCAATAATCGTATTGATTTCCATTCTATGACTCCGAAACTAACCCGTATTCTTTTGCCTGTTCTAAATTGACAGTGACTAATTTTGATGTGCCCGGTTCAGGCATGGTTACACCCAACAAGTCAGTTGCCATGGTCATCGCCAGCTTATTATGTGTAATGTAAATGAATTGTACATGTTCAGAAAGCTCTTTTACCAAATTACAATATCTCTGTACATTCGCATCATCGAGTGGTGCGTCCACTTCATCAAGTACACAAAACGGTGCCGGGTTTAACCTGAAAATGGCAAATACTAATGCTAACGCCGTTAACGCTTTTTCTCCACCGGAAAGTAATGCTAGAGAACTATTTTTCTTTCCAGGTGGTCTCGCCATGAGCTTAACCCCAGATTGCCAGTCATCTTCCAGACTTAAACTTGCCTCACCACCATTAAAAACCTTTGGAAACAGGTTTTGCAACTCTTGATTGATCTGGTCAAAAGTCGTCATAAAGAGTTTACGGGTTTCTTGGTCAATGCTTTTCATCGCATCTTTTAACTGAGTTACCGTATTTTCCAAGTCTTGAATTTGGTGGCTCAACTCATCAAAACGCTGAGAAACTTCTTCAAACTCTTGTGAGGCTGCCAAGTTAACCGCACCGATTTTTTCAAACTGCTTTTGTACCTTTTCCAGTTTTTGCTGGTGCTCGGTTAAATCTATTTTTAAGCCTGTTTGAAGCTCAGCATTTAGCTCTTTTAGCTGCTCTTGATAGTGCTCGCGGTCTGATTTAGCTGCTTGCCATGCTAAACGTTTGACTTCAAGCTGCTCTCTAAGCTTTTCATCTTGCTGTTGGTACTGATGGCGTTGGTCTGTGAGTGTTTGTTGCTTCTCTTGCACACTATTAAGCTCAAGCTGCCAGTCATTCCAAGTCTTTTGCAACTTTTCAGTCTGAGCAAATTGTTGCTGAAACTCTGATTCAAGGTTTGGTAACTCTAACTGAATAGGGTCAACAAACTTTTTCGCCTGTTCCATTTGCGCTGCAATTTGTTGATATTGACTCTGCAAGAATGAAATATCTTTTTCAAGCAGCTCGATTTGTTGAGTCGTCTGCGTGCTGTTACGACGTAAAATCTCGCGTTCTTGCTGCTGCTGTTGTAAAACTTGTTGTTGCTCTTCGAGTTGTTCTGTTAATTCTTCTACCCGAAATTGCAAAGTTTTATAGTCAGGTAAAATGGTTTCTAGCTTCATCGCAAGCGCATGCAAATCAATTTCAAGATCGTCTTTTTGCATTGCATCTTCTTCAAGTTGCAGGTCTAACTGAGCTAACTGATCTTTCAATTGCTGTTTTTGCAGTAAAAATGCTTGTGCCGCAGTTTGCTGTTTAGCAATTTGCACGTCTAGCTGCTGCAAGTCTTTTTGTTGTTGTTTAATAACTTGTTGTTTCTGCTGTAAGTCAGCTTGTACCTGTGCAAGTTTTTCTTTTTGCTGAACAGTAACTTGATCTAATGCTTGTAGTTCAGGTTGCTGCTTTTGAAGAACTTGTTCAATTTCATCTAGACGAATACGATGACTGAGCATACCTTGTGCACTTTGACTTTCGTCATCATACATAAGAGCAATGACCCAATCTTGCCCGACATGATAACCATCTAAAGTCAAAATAGACTGGCCATGTTGTAGTTGCTTTTGCTCATTTAAAGCATCAGATAAATTTTGCGCAATCGCTACATTTGAAAATATTGAAAGCTGTGGTGACGCAATCCAGTCATTTAAACAGGCCAAATTTCCTTTAAATTTGCTTGTTTGTTCTGACGGTTTTAACTGGCGAGCAATTCCTTCCTGAAAGACTTGTTCGGTTTCAACAATATGCGCCTGCAACCATTTTGCTAAAAACTTTTCAACAATCTGCGCGTGTGGCTTACCCTGCTCCGTTAACTCTAGAGCCTGCATTAAACGTAGCGTATCTTGGTTTTGCTTTGGACTTTGTTTAGCAACAAGCTGGCTTAAGTTTTTCTGCTCAGATAATAAAACCTGTATTTCTGTTTTCAGTGTTTGTTGCTGATTTTTAGTTGCCTGATGCGCTTGTTGAGACTGTTCAATCTGTTGCACATACTGCTCAATATCAGCCTCTAACGTTGAGATTTCACGACAAAGCTGCTGTTGTAGTTGCTCAAGCTCACCTTGTTCATCTTCGTGTACTTGCGATTGAATCTGACTTGCCTGATGTTGCAGCGTTTCTTTTTGCTGCTCAATGCGCTGAACATTTTTGCCTAGCTGCTCAATTTGCGCAGACATTTGCATTTTTTGCTGCTGTTGTTTTTCAACTTGAGCTTTTACTTGTTCAAACTGTTGCTGTGCTTGACGCTGCTGTGCTTGTAAAGCAGCAAAGTTTTGCTCTGCTTCGGCTGCGGTATGTTCAACCGTCGTTAAAGCTTCAGTTTGTTCTTCTAGCTGATTACTTAACGTTTCAAGCTGTAGCTCGGAAAGTTGTAAACGCTCTTTCGTCTGAGCTTTTTGCTGTTCTAATTGAACCAGTGTCGTACTATTTTGCTGAAATAAACTCTGTTTTTGTTCTAGAGTCATTTTTAGTTCAGACAGTTTCTTTTCAGCTTGCTGCCACTCTTGTTGTAATGGTGAAGATTGCTGAATAAGTCGCTGAAATAAAGCACTGGTCGATTCTAAATCATGTTCAATTGTACTTAACTCAGAGCGGACTAACTTAAAAGTTTCGCCCAGTTCATTCATTTGAACTGTATATTCTTCTTGTAGACGTACACTTTTATCTGCCTGAAAAGACAAAATTTCAATTTTTAGGGTACGAATCTGACTTTCTAAGGTTTTATATTGAACTGCAGCTTCTGACTGGCGTTTTAGCGTTTTAAGCTGTGATTTTAACTCAAGCGCAATATCTTCTAAACGTGAAAGGTTTTGCTCAGTATGTTCAAGATGCTGCAAGGTTTCGCGGCGACGCGCCTGATAACGAGAGACGCCCGCTGCTTCTTCAATAAAAATACGCATTTCTTCAGGTTTAGCATCAACTAAACGGTTAATCATGCCCTGTTCAATCACAGCATAAGAGCGTGGCCCTAAACCCGTTCCCAAGAAAATGTCGGTAATATCACGGCGGCGGCAACGTGTACCATTTAAGAAATATTCAGACTTACCTTCACGGGTCACCTGACGACGAACAGCGAGCTCGTTATAAGCGTTATAGGCTCCACCCAATTTGCCGTAGGTATTGTCAAAACGCAGTTCCACACTGGCAACACCCACTGGCTTACGCTTGGATGTTCCGGTAAAAATAACATCTTGCATGCTACCACCACGAAGCTGACGAGCGTTTGACTCACCCATCACCCAGCGGATCGCATCAATAACATTGGATTTGCCACAACCATTTGGACCAACCACTGCTGTGCGGTTAGCCTTGAAATTTAAAGTTGTACTATCTGCAAAAGATTTAAAGCCGGAAAGTTTTAAACTGCTTAAACGCATAATGCCCTAACTAACGGCGTGAGCGTCTCGCCCAAGCCAATTCAATCTGTTTCATTCGTGTCAGCGATTCCAACACAAGGTTACGTAAGTGTCGACAAAAATCTTCCATAAATAAAGCGGCTTGTTGTGATTTTCGGATTAAAATTGCATCAGTCACGAGTTTAAATAATGCAAACGCTTCTTGCAGTTCCCTTTTAGAGGTATTTAGGGTCAAAAAATAACTACGACGTAAAGAAGGTAATAATTCTTTATAAAATTTCATTAAGTAAGGATTACCGACCATATCTTGCTGTTCAGCCAGATATTGGAAAATGGCATCGTAGAATTTTTCGATATCGCCTGCTTTTACATGCTCAAGAAGTTGTTCTAATAAGAGCTGTAATTGATCAGCTTCGTGCGCACGCCATGTTTCACTGATGCGTTGCACGATATGTCCTAATAGCATCACGTTTGTATCAAACAGTGCTTTCACTTGTTGTGCAGACATTTCTGAGACAATTGCGCCCCGACGCGGAAAAATTTCAATTAAATGCGTACGTTCAAGTAATAATAATGCTTCACGAACCGACCCCCTACTTACATCAAGCTCTTTCGCAATACGAAGCTCTTGTATGCGTTCGCCTTCTACCAATTCGCCGCTAATAATCTGTTCGCTAATATATTTTACAATTTGCTCAGAAAGACTTTCTGTCTCTTCGAGATTCATAAATCACCCGCTACTTTTTATATGCATTAATCCATGCTTTTCTTTCGCATCCTTGTTTTTAACTGATCCCATCCATTAAAAACTATGTCATTGTCTGACAATTTTATTGCATTTTAAGCCAACCCGCCCAAAATCCATACAGAAATCGGATGAAAAAACTTATCTTTAGTCTGTTTAAATCTTCAAATAAAAAAAGCTTAAACCATGTGAGTCTAAGCTTCTTTTTCTATATTTTTCTAACTAAATGCGCTTTTTAATTCATAAAACCTTTATAAATAAAGTAACTGCCAACTACCACGAGCAAACAAGCAAAGCATTTTTTCAACATTTGTGGTGATAAAGCATGTGCAACCTTAGCCCCAAGTTTAGCCGTCACAAAACTCATGACACTAATACCAATAAACGCATAGATATGCACATAACCAATCGTATTAGGTACAGAAATGTGCTCTTTAGCACCAAACCACATAAAGCCAATTGCACCCGCTACAGCAATAGGTAAACCACAAGCGGCAGAAGTCGCAACTGCTTTTTGCATGACTACGCCATGACGGTTTAAATACGGAACGGTTAAGCTACCGCCTCCAATACCAAAAATTGCAGAGGCAATACCAATGCCACCACCTGCCATAAATTGCATAGGTGTTGAAGGGAGCTGACGTGTTGGGTCAACAACAACATTTGCGCCTTTAAACATGCGATAGGCCATCACAACTGCAAAAACCCCAATAAGGAGCTGTAAATGCTGACCAGACATCAAATCGGCAATCCCCGCCCCTAAGAATGAACCAATCACTAGCCCAGGTGCCAAATTACGAAAAACAGGCCAAAGTACTGCACCTTTTTTATGATGGGCAGAAACTGAACTAAACGACGTCACAATAATGGTTGCAAGCGATGTTCCTACTGCAATATGCATGATTACCGCAGGGTCATAGTGCAACTGGGTAAAAACGACATAGAGGATTGGTACAATAATTAGTCCACCACCAACCCCAAACAATCCGGCAGTAAAACCAGCAATTGCGCCAATGAGTAAATATATGATTAACTCCATAAATGTTTTACCACTCTGCTCATATTCAACATGGATTTAGAGACTCGCCAACTACAACAACTTTTAAGCGCAAAAAACCAGCTTCCAGAAGTGGTTTTATTAAAAGCAACCACAACTTCGACCAATGATGATATTCGTGAAATTGCCCAGAAAGGCATTACAACAGGCTTGGTTTGCAGTGCTCAACAAACTCAAGGGCGAGGTCAACATCAACGGCAGTGGATTTCACCTGAAGGAAACATTTATTTAAGCACATTGGTGCAAACTCGAACACCCTTAGATGGTCGCTTAGCACTTGAAGTTGCTCTAAATATTTTGCAAATCCCGCAGTTGCAAGCTTTGAGCTTGCAAGTGAAATGGCCAAATGATTTGTATAGTGCGCATGGGAAATGGGGGGGAATTTTGGTCGAACCACTTTCTCAGCATCAGGCTATTGTAGGCGTAGGGATTAATTTAAAAACACCACCAGTGACTGATAGTGATCAGCCAATCACCTCTTTAGAAGATTTAGGTCTAGAGCAAATGAGTAGGCTTGAGCTGATTTCAGAACTCTATATTGCAATTCAAAATGCAGCTCGCTGGTTTGATCATGGTTGTTATAACTTAGCAGGTCGTTTTAACCATCATGCAGCTTGGTTGAATCAGTTAGTTCAATTCGAACATAGTCAAGGATTGGTACATGGCCGTTTTGTTGGAATTTCTAATGAAGGTGCAGTAATTCTTGAAACTCCAGAGCCACAGCAGTTTTATCAAGGTCGTTTAAGACCACAGACAACTCAGTAATCAGGTATTTTCCCCATGAAAAGTTTATGGCTTGATATCGGAAACACACGTTTAAAATACTGGATTACTGAAAATCAGAAAATTATTGAACATGCAGCTGAACTACATTTGCAGTCTCCTGCCGATTTATTACTTGGATTAATCCAACACTTTAAACATCAGGGTCTGCATCGCATTGGAATTTCTTCAGTACTCGATACTGAAAACAACCAACGTATTCAGCAGATTTTAAAATGGCTTGAAATCCCTGTTGTTTTTGCCAAAGTCCATTCGGAATATGCAGGCCTACAATGTGGCTATGAAGTACCGAGTCAACTCGGGATTGACCGCTGGTTACAAGTATTGGCTGTGGCAGAGGAACAAGAAAATTATTGTATTATTGGTTGCGGAACAGCGCTTACTATTGATTTAACCAAGGGCAAACAGCATTTAGGCGGTTATATTCTGCCAAACCTTTATTTGCAGCGCGATGCGCTGATTCAAAATACTAAAGGTATTAAAATTCCCGATTCGGCTTTTGATAATCTAAACCCGGGAAATAACACAGTAGATGCTGTACACCACGGTATTTTGTTAGGCCTGATTAGTACAATTGAAAGCATCATGCAGCAATCTCCTAAAAAGCTGCTCCTCACAGGTGGAGATGCTCCTCTTTTTGCTAAATTTCTGCAGAAGTACCAGCCAACTGTTGAAAAAGATCTTTTGCTTAAAGGGTTACAGCAATATATTGCTCATTATCCTAAAGACTAAAATACAGAACAAAATAAAAGGCGCTCTAGGCGCCTTTTATTTTATGGTTTTATTTCTTTTGGTCGTTGTTACCAAACAGTGGTCCCATACCGCCACCACCGCCAAATTGTTTTTGCATATTGCCTAATGAACGCATCATTTTGCTCATACCAGATGGATTCGCAAACTTCTTCATCATTTTAGCCATTTGCGCTTGTTGCTTAATGAGCTTATTCACTTCAGCAACATCCATACCACAACCTGCCGCAATACGTTTTTTACGACTTGGGTTCATCAGGTCTGGGTTACGGCGTTCTTTAACAGTCATTGACTGGATAATAGCTTCCATCTTTTTGACTTGTTTTTCAGGGTTCGCTTGCTCAATCGCTTGCTGAATTCCCGCACCGCTCATACCAGGCAACTTGTCTAAGAAGCCCATCATGCCGCCCATCTTTTTCATTTGCTCAAATTGCATCAGCATATCTTCAAAGTTGAAGCTACCGCCTTTTTGCAATTTTTTCGCCATTTTCTCGGCTTTTTCTTTGTCGATTTTACGTTCAACTTCTTCGACTAAAGAAAGTACGTCACCCATACCTAAAATACGTTGAGCAACACGATCCGGATGGAATGGCTCTAAGGCATCCAGCTTTTCGCCCATACCCAAGAACTTGATTGGCTTACCGGTAATAGCACGTACAGAAAGTGCCGCACCACCACGCGCATCACCGTCAGTTTTAGTAAGAATCACACCTGTAAGTGCCAAAGCATCGTTAAATGCTTTAGCAGTATTTGCAGCATCCTGACCTGTCATGGCATCAACCACGAACAGAGTTTCAGTTGGCTTAACTGCTGCATGCAATTCTTTAATTTCATCCATCATGTCTTCATCGACATGTAAACGACCCGCTGTATCGACAATCAACACATCAGCAAACTGGATTTTTGCCTGCTCAATTGCACGATTAACAATATCAATTGGCTTTTCAGAAGGATCTGATGGAATAAAGCCTGCGCCAACTTCTGCTGACACAGTTTCTAACTGTTTGATCGCTGCTGGACGGTAAACGTCGGCAGAAACGGTCATTACTTTTTTCTTTTGACGTTCTTTTAAGAAACGTGCCAGCTTGGCAGCAGTTGTAGTTTTACCTGCACCTTGTAAACCAGCAAGCAATACAACAACTGGAGGCTTAGCACTTAAATCCAGTGTTTCATTTGCCTCACCCATCATCTTGGTGAGTTCGTCATAGACAATTTTTACAAATGCCTGGCCTGGAGATAACTGGGTCATCACTTCTTGGCCCAATGCCTCTTCCTTAACTTTCGCGATAAATTCACGAGTTACAGGTAACGCGACATCGGCTTCAAGAAGAGCCATACGTACTTCACGTAAGGTATCTTTAATATTGTCTTCGGTCAGCTGCCCTGAGCCAGTAACATTTCTTAAACTCTGCGTGAGTCGTTCTGTTAAGGTATCAAACATTGCAAAATCCGCTTAAAATGGCTAGTTGCAAAAAAATCTTTCTCGAAATAGAAAATTTATGCATAGAATGCTATAGGATACTTTAGTTCGCAGCGAATTTATATCTTATCTAGATGAATTAATCCTGAAAAAGGTTTGACATGATTAGCCTCCCCTTGGTTTACACAATTTTGGCACTCATCGCATATACCACTTCTTTCTGGTATCTGTTCATACGTTTAATGTCAAAACGTGAACCAAACCCATGGTTATTTGCTCTTGTTACGACCTTGGCACTGCTGCTGCACGGTACAGTTTTATGCCATGCCATGCTGACGCCTTTAGGAATTAACTATGATGTTTTTAATTTAGTCTCTTTTACATCATGGCTTATGTTGTTGTTAAGTTTAATTTTTAGTACTTTTCGTCCAATTGTACCTTTAAACTTACTCGGTATTCCTGTAGCGGCTATTGGCCTTATTTTGGGTTTTGCATTTAGCAAACCAAATCAGTTTATTGAGCAGCATTCGTTAGGCCTAGATACTCATATTATTCTTTCACTTTCTGCCTATGCAGTTCTACTCATGGCAACCATACATGCCATCTTAATATGGTTCCAAAATCGTGAACTCAAAAAGAAACAAAAAAAACGTTTTTGGGTCAACTTACTCCCGCCTATTCAGGCCATGGAGTCATTGTTATTTGACTTAATCATTACTGGTTTTATTTTATTAACCATTGCTCTTGCATTTGGCTTCTTAACAGTTGATAGCTTCTTTGCTCAGCATCTCGCTCATAAAACCGTATTTAGTATTATTTCATGGATTATTTATGGTTCATTACTCATTGGCCATTACAAACTCGGATGGCGCGGTCAAAAAGCGATTCGTTTTACCCTAATTGGTTTTGCCCTTTTAGCGATTGGTTTTATTGGCAGTAAATTTGTACTCGAAATGATATTAGGCCGATAAAACAATTAAAATTTCAGCACTACTAGACAGCGTTATACATATCCCGTATAACGCTGTTTTGTTTTAATCAGGTGACTCAGACTGTGAAACTCATACTCGCTCCAATGGAAGGTTTAACTGACCCGATCATGCGGGATACGCTCACATCTGTTGGTCATTTCGACTGGTGTGTAACCGAGTTTATTCGAGTTACAGACAGCATTTTACCCGACCATATTTATTATAGTTTTTGTCCTGAGTTAAAGAACGACGGTAAAACAGCTGCTGGAACACCCGTGCATGTTCAGTTCTTAGGGAACAACCCAGATATGCTGGCAGCAAATGCTGCAAAAGTGGTTGAACTAGGTGCTCCTGCAATCGACCTTAATTTTGGTTGCCCTGCAAAAACAGTAAATAGACATCGCGGTGGTTCCGTACTTCTCGATGAACCAGACGTGGTACATATGCTCATTAAAGCAGTCCGCGATGCTGTACCAGCGCATATTCCTGTTTCAGCAAAAATGCGTTTGGGTTATCTCGATGAAAACCACACCATAGAAAATGCCCATGCGGTCGAAGATGCTGGCGCAAGCTGGCTAACAGTACATGCGCGAACGAAAGCAGATGGCTATACGCCTCCTGCCTACTGGGAAAAAATTCTACCGATTAAAGAAGCTTTAAAAATTAATGTCATTGCTAACGGCGAAATCTGGACCAATGCCGATGCTAAAGCTTGCCAACAGCAATCTGGTTGTGAAGATTTAATGATTGGTCGTGGTGCTGTGACGACTCCCGATTTAACGCAGTGCATTCGTAATAATATGGATGAGGCATTATTTAGTTGGGAACAACTGGTTGATTTGCAAATCCGTTTTTTAAATGGTCAAGCAAAAACAGAAATTGGTATGGTGGGTCGTTATAAGCAATGGTTAGGCATGATGACCAAAGCCTACCCTCAAGCCAAAGAACTATGGGACCAAGTTAAACGCATTAAAGCTTTAGATGATATTGTTCAAAAGTTAGAACAAACCAGTTCATCACATAGCTAGTTACTTAAAATTTATAAAAGAGGGTGGCTGTTTATACAACCATCCTCTTTTTTTATTTCAAGTTCAGTGATTATTTTTTAAAAACCGCTTACTTTCATTTTAAAGTCGGTTACCGAAGCACCCGTGACTCCAAAACTCCCCATAGACCCATTAGGTAAATTATTAAACGTTGTTGGACTTTGTATTCCCGCATTTCCTAAAGTTATATTGTTAAGTGACGCATCAAATTTACTTGAGACACCTGTATTGCCAAAAGTAAGCCCCGTCGGGTCAACTCCAGCATAAAACCCATCAAGAACAAATCCTGTAGATGAATTTGTTCCTGCAAATTTAAACCCAAAGTTAGCGCCAGTATTATCAGATACTAAAGTAATTGGGCAACCAGATGCCGCAGAACAAATCGATTGAATGGCTCCACCAAATTTGACCATGATAGACTGGGCTGCATGACCCAATTGAATGTTTAAACGAGGTTTATTGGTCTGTACAAAGTTAATATCTAAATTTCCAGTAGAGCGAATCAGCTCTTTCACTCCTGTATTTACTGTTGTTCCCGAACTAAAAATTGATTTTGGTGCATAACTGGTTACTGCATAGTCAGAAGGGCTAGAGACTGATGTATTGGGGGCCAAATAAACTGAAAATGGTGTAAGCCGAATACCATTGACGTCACTTCCCATCGTGACAGCCAAGTTAACAAAAGGCTTACCCGCACCTGCATCGGTATCTATAGCAATATTGAAAGAAGGATTGGTCGATACAGCCGCTTTAATAAATTCTATACTTGGAACGGGATTAGTAGAGTTCCCCGCAATGACGAGACCAGCTTTACTATTGTAAGAGGTAGAGGCAATACCATTGGTATCAATCAAGGCGACTTGATTAAATTTAACTTTATCGGCCTGAATGCCTAGCGTTAAACCATTTTGACCCGTCGTTGCTGAAAGACTTTGATCATCTAATGGCTGCATCGCAAAAACACTTGAACTACTGGCAAATAATAACCAGCAGACTATATTTTTATTTTTCATGTTGCTCTAATCCTTAAGAGACAAACGTTTATTATTTGTTCAGATTATCAGAATAATAGATGAGTACAAAACAATTATCCCTATAACCCGACGAATGCAAATCCAATCACATTCAAAATAAATTTTTTATAAAAAGTGGCGATATCGCCACTTTTCTTTATTAGTTAAAAGCACCATTTCTCGGCACAATACTGAAGCTACTATTTAAACGTCCACCAGTAATTGCAAGTTCACCTAAACGTGCGCCTGCCCCTGTTGAAGGTGGATAGAAATTAATATCTTTAACACGCAAAGCACCATCAATGTTCTTATCAGGGTTAAAGTACACTGCGGTATTTACACCTACTTTACCCAAACCGCTCGCACTGTCTTTTCCAACAACTAATGCCGTGTTAAACGCAAGCTTACCAGTCATATTCTCAAAACCAATTGCAGAACCATCAATCGGATCACTAATTTGGACTGAGTTTCCAGTTGCTGTGGCAGGCATCGTAAAATCACCCAAAACAGTGAGTGCACTACCATCAGCAATTGAACTATTTGGCACTATCGATAAATTTAAATCACCGCCTAAGCGTAGTTTAAGACCAAATAAGACATCATTATTTCTGGCAAAGTTATCAATTGGTGAAGTACAAGATCCTGTTGCCGGACAAGTTTTATATTTAGCACCTGGTAAATAACCCGCTGCAATTTCAGTTGATAAGGCCAGTAACATATCTTTTAAACCGATATTTAAACTGCCATTTTCTAAACCGATAGTGCCATTACCTTTGAGGAACATATCGATATTACGTAAGCCCATGTAATAGTCGGTAGGATTACCCGCATTATTGGCATTTGGAGAACCATCAATTAATAAAATTGAAGTTGTTTTTGTACCGCCTGCATCACGTCCTGTTGTGCCAACAGCAACACCAAATCCTAAACGCGAAGTCGTTCCTGAGGTACCTACAGCATTCTGAACGGGTCTACCATTAGCATCTTTTGTATAGTAAAAAGCGCTATTCGCAGGTGCATCTACCCCATAAACTGCTGCATTGGCATTTAAATTATAAAAAGGTAAAGCCAAGCCCCACTGGTTACTTAAACCATTATCTGCAAATTGATTAGCAGCAGCGACATTCGCACTTGTGGTGAAACGACCTCGTCTTGAAAATGCTTGAAACTCCGCTCCACGCATCGCAAGAATTAAACTAAATGGATTAGTCACCGTATCACGGTGAATATTATGTTGATAATCGGCAGCGGTTGTTAAAGTACCAGATCCTAAACGAATACTATTTAATGTCGCGTTATTTGGCATTAATAAGTTTTTTGTATCGGCAAGATTTAAATAAATATTCCCGCTATCAAAATAACCACGCGTCGCCGAGTTAAGTCCCGTTAAATTACCAAACTCGAAACCATAGGCGTTCAGCCCTGCCCCACCAATTTCTAAAGTCGTGGCTTTGCCATCGGCGCCTAGCATAGAATCGTTATCTTTAGTGAACTCACCTTTCATACGAAAGGCAATTCCCGTATTACCCAAAATACTATTACTTGAGGTGGTGCCTGAGGCAGTATTTGCTGTACCTAAGGTTGTCGTGTCCGAAGAGCCATCCATACCACGGACTTGTAAATAACTATTTACCATACGTCCGCTTGCACCAAGTCGGATTAAACCTTTTGAATTTTGCGGTGTATTGGTCGCATCCAACCCATAAGGATTGGTTTTATCTACATTGGAACTAAGCATTACTTCAATGTTTAGACCCGAATTAGTCACTTTACCATTGCTATCAACATAAGTACCCGCTGTTAAACCAGAAGCTGAGTCGGCTACCCGATTAAAATCGACATAGCCATAAGTACTATTTGGGGTTTGCCCAACCGCAGCCACATTTGTTCCAGTATTCGTTTGTAAAACCACACCACGGATAGGGTCAATAAACATGACCCCTTTACCCACAAAATTAAAGTTAAAATTCTTTAAAATTAGTTGGTTGAGCTGACTACGAGCATCTAACTGTCCTAAATAAATATTTGCGTTATTTATCCCCAATGTCATATTTGACTGGCTATTTGGGCTAAATAAACCGTCTTGAGTAGTCAATGCTAAATTTAAAGGTGAAGTTGTTTGGATAGCCAACTGCCCTAACGTAGGTGAACATGTAGCGGAACTATTACAAACCTTAACGCTATTTACCGTAATGAGGGATGGACTACTTTGCATAGAAAAATCGACCCCAGCTTTACCTGTAGTCGTATTACTTCCCACATCTAAACGGTAGTTCGTTCCTAAAGCTTGTGTAGATGCATTACTTTTTTGTATTTTTACACCGCTCGCTTGAGCTCTTAAAACTTGATCAGCATTTGTTGGCGTTCCCGCATGGTCATCCCAGTAAGCATTATCAACATTGATCTCGTTGAAAGTCGTTTGAATCGAGATTCCATCTTGACCATTGACCGCACTCAAATCGGCATCGGTTAAAGCTTCTAAAGCAAAAACTTGTCCACTCACTAACAACATGCTGGCTGTTAATGTATTTAAAATAAACTTTGAGCCGTGACTTTCTTTATTTTTGTTCATCACTTCAGTTCCTTTGAAATCTACATTAACCGTTAACAACGGGGATGGCTACCATCACAGCTAAACACCATGACTTTTCCTTGAATAGCCAAGTTGCCGTTCATCATTAAACCCATAAAACCTGTTTCACGCCCATAGTCGTAGGCTGAAGGTGTCGCCGTAGCCACTTGCTGAGTTGCACTGTTTGCAGTCGCCGCATACGTTGGTTTTTTGAAATATGCATAATCATACATATTCGTACTCGAGCCTTGGGTCGTTGTTGAACTTGTAAAGTTATCTTGCTCAATGGATAAAGCATTAAAACCAAAGTTACGTATTAAAATTGGTTGTGCTGCACTAAAACTAAGTTGAATAGCAGGTTTTATAATTTCGGTATTAGATTTATCAAGATACTTCAAATCAGCACCATCCAAACCCATTTTTTGAATGTTTAAAGTTCCTTGAACACCTTTAAACACTAACCAAAGCTTATTACCGCTATCACTATTTTCAGCCCACCCACTTGGCTTAGTTGCATCTGCTTGCACAAAACGTTTATTAATCGCTAAACCAATATGACAGAACTCTACGTTTTCACAAACGCCGCCACTGCTATTATCAAATATGCTGTTACTGGTTTGGTTTAAATTGAGCATGAGTGATAAATCAGCACCTGCTTGGCCATTAATGGCTTGTAAAGCGTCGTTGTCCAAAGTCTGTAATTCTGCATGAGTCGCAGTTGCACAAAGAGTAAGGAGTAAAGCAGTTATTTTTTTCATCGCATTATCCTCCTCTTATAGACCTTTTGTGGTGAGTTTTAAATGTTGGATGAGCAAACCATCCACCACAGCAGAACCTAAATTGTTTAGAGGACTAATATTCGTTAATGCTGGTGCCTGATTAGCAGTTGGAATCACATAGCCTGTGGTACCGTTACTACTACCAATTAAATCGTTGACCACAGCATTTCTTGATGTGAGCCATGGAATAGCAGAATTACTCCAGTCACGGTTTGAAACCGTTCCATACATTGGGGTTGAACCTGATGTACTCGTACATCCTAATGCGCCAGAACACTTCGCTGCATCAGCAGGTTTTGCTGTTGGGTTTGTAATCACCCAAGTACCTGTACCTTGGTTATATTCCCACTGATATAAATATCCTAATGTTTTATAACCACAGTTGGAATTAAACAAACCACAACTATATTCTTGGTTCCATATTTGAGTATTTTGTTGTCTTTGTTTAAAACGGACTTCTGTCATAGATGCCGAGGTCGTTCCAGATACAGAGTTGGTCAGTGAAACTAGACTACCAGCGGAAGTTCCAGAAACTTGTGTTCCTGTTGAAATTAAACGACCAAAGGAAACCCCAATTGCGCCTTCACTTGTATTTGCTAACAAAGTTTTTCCATTATCAGGGCTGTAAACTGTCCCAATTGCGATACTGCTGTGTGTTGGATTAGCACATGAATAAACGTTACAGGTAGATCCTTTGTAAGTCGTGTCGGCACCAGTGTAGTCCGTATAAATCTGCTTATATATTTCTGGCTTATTGGCAATTCGCGCAATTTCTATACTAAAGTTTTTACCATCAGAACCCAAAATAAGTGGTTGATATAAATTACCTAACACTAAGTTAATATTTGGATTGTATAAATATAAACCTTCAGTATCTGCGAACTTCGGTGCTATAGCACCAGTAGCATCTAATGCGGGCGTATATAAATTGTTTGACGCATTAGGTGAGTCAGAGGTTTCACGAGTACTCAATCGTAAAACTTTACTTGTATCGTTAAAGGCGCTTCGAGTCTTACTTGATGTCTTTGTATCTGTTCTAGTACGATTTTCTACATAATAGCGACAGCCACGTGATGTACTGAAACTTCCTGTACTGCTATTACCACAGTCGCCACTACTGCTTGTACTTAATGTTGAATTTGCACCCGCATGTACTGTTTGCCAACCATTATTGGTGCTCGACGCATAGGTTTGGGTTTGGCTCGTAACATTCTCAGTCACAATACCTGTATCTTTACTATCACCAGTATTTAAACGTACTAAACCTGACATCCCCAAAGTATTGTTATAAAAAGGACTCATTCCACCAGCAGAGGTTGCCCCACCTAGTGTTTGAAACATACTAATCTGGCTACCATTCAGACTAAAGCCATTTAGAATACCTTGTAATCGCAAACGGTTAGCACGACTTGTATCAATACTGGTACCAATTAATCCATTACTATCGCCATATTGGAATTGTGCTAAAGAGCCATTTGTCGTTGCTACAATATTAGGATTCCGTACAAATGCATCCGCCCATAAACCTAATTTTAAATTATATGCATCTGCACCCTCTGCACCATCAATAGTAGGTTGATATAAAGGAGCCTCTAAAGATAAATACGTAACAGGATAACCACCGCTATCTGTAGTACTAAAGTTAGGAACATTGTTCGCAGTTTTTACTTTGAATACCCATGGGTTCGCACCTGTTCCCCAGCTTGAAATCGCTGCTGCTGTTGCAGTATTAGTAATACGTGAGTTTGCATCACCATCCGATTTGGAAAGTGCTAAACCATAAAGAAAGATATCAGCTTTACCTACTGCTTTATCTTCTGGCCCAACAGTACCATTACCACTAGTATCAGCAGCTGCAACACTTAAGGGGCCTACAGGTACATAGTTAATGTAACCTGTATCTTTACTACGGTCAGTAATAATTTGATTTACAGATTCATTGGGACCAGCACCACGGAATACCATAAATGCGTTTTGGGGTAATATTGCAATACCTTCGCCTGTAGTTTCACTTAAACCAGCATCAGAAAGCTCTTCAAGAGCAAAGCTCGATTGACTTAAACAGAGGCCAATTAAACTTGCTAAAACGGTTTTTCGAAAACCGACCGTATAATTAAGTGTAGTCATCGTGACCTTCCTGTTTTATACGATGCCGCGCACCATATTTATTTTTCTTTAACAGTCCTTGATGTGAGATAAAATAATTTCCTTTTTCATCTCACGAAGGCAAACTTTTAAAAAATTGCCAACCTTTCCACATTTCCATTATGCTGAATATTTACTCAAATGCAAAATTAAATCAGCAAAAATACATTTTTCCGATGAATGAAAAATGATTCAAATAATGATCTTAATCAGCAGAATTTTAGAGAACCATAACAGTTAGCTGAGAAATTTTGTTTTTGTAAAACCACATTAGTTAAGCTCATAGAAGCTGGTGTTTTACCTGCTAAATCAACATTTCCAATAGGAAGATTACCAGCTAAGCAACTTAATGCCAGTGGCCCACATGGAACCGGATTACTGTTTAAATAAGAGCTGACCTGCCCTAAAGCATCATTAATAGTAGCTAAAGCAATATCGACGCTCCCTGTAGGAGTAATTTGACCAATATCAATCGGGTTTGTAAGCTCTAACCACCATCCTGTTTGGGCAGTTGATGCAGCCTCAGGCCACAGAATATTCACCCCCTGCACAGACAAATAACCAGCAGATCCATTTAATTGGGCAGCATGGAAATAACCCAAGCTTTGTTTGATTGCTACATTTACATCTAAATTATTTACTGTTCCAGTTACATTACCCGAAATGGGAACAGGAATACCGAGTAATGAAGCAGTTGCATCTAAAGTTCCAGTAACAGCAAGTCCTCCGACTCTTGCAGTCGCATTTAAATTGGCTGTATTTATACGTTTACCCGTAATAATTTGCTGTCCCATAGATAGAGTTCCACTGCCTGCCCCCAGGTTTAGATTATAATCAGTAGATGTAAATGGAAGAGTTGCTACATTACCTATAAATTGTGCTCGTCCCGTAATTGCTGTTCCTGTCTCATCTTGGGTAATACCATAGTAAGGATTGGTAGTTACCGTACCTCCTGTTGGTTTAGTTACCATGTATCCACTCAAAGAGTTAATACCACTTACAGCATCGCCATTTTGTAAACCAAAAGTGAGTAGGCCAGAAAGAGATTTAGCACTTAATCGGAAACCTTGTATTTCACGTGTAGATGCAGAATTCGGGTTTTTAACGGCAAACTCTAAAAATGGGTTTGTAATAACGGCGGAGGACGCAGCTCGTTCCGCACTAGTACTATCGACAGTGCCCCCACTTAGGCTCAAATAATCGATATCAATATCACAAGCCCCTGCTCCATTAACACCACCACAACCTAATTGTAATTTTTTAATGTTGGCATTCAGTTCTAACTGGGCATCTAGGGCAAGTCGATAAAAGCCCATGTTTCCGTTAGTACTTGAGTTACTTGCAGCATCGGTAGGTGCGATATAAGACATACTCATCAAGGCTTGGCCACGAGTAGCTGACAACTCAGCATCTGACATTGGAACTAAGGTAGAACCAGCATAAGCTGAAGAAAGGCATAAACTTCCAAGTGCTAGAATAGCTACATGAAGAGACGTAAACTGTCGCATGACCGACCTCCGTATCCTTGGGGGCATAATCTAATTTAATTTCTTTTTATTTGGCTTCCCTTTCTTTAATCTAATCTTAAATTGAATAAACAAAGAAATGCCGATATCTGATTTTTATGATTTAAGTCCTTTTAAATTGTGTGATACAACTCAAAGAAACAAATCAATTATTGATCATTTTATATCATTTTTTACAAAAGAAAACGTTCATTTATAAATATTCCGATGAATGCCACTTTCTTTATTTTTCAACAAAAATGGGCCACTTCAAGTGACCCATTTTTAGAATTTAATCTAATTTAAAACAACTTAGGTTTTAGGAAGTGTAACGCCAGTTTGTCCCTGGTATTTACCACCACGGTCTTTATAAGACGTTTCACAAACTTCATCGCTTTCAAAGAAAAGCATTTGTGCTACACCTTCACCTGCATAAATACGTGCAGGTAAGTTCGTAGTATTTGAAAACTCTAAAGTAACGTGACCTTCCCATTCTGGTTCTAAAGGAGTCACATTTACAATAATACCGCAGCGCGCATAAGTTGATTTACCCAAACATACAGTTAAAACATTACGCGGAATACGGAAATATTCAATGGTACGCGCTAGAGCAAATGAGTTTGGCGGAATAATACAAACGTCAGACTCAATGTCGATAAAACTTTTATCATCAAAATTTTTCGGATCAACAATTGCAGAATGTACGTTAGTGAAAACTTTAAATTCGCGGGCACAGCGTACGTCATAACCATAGCTAGAGACCCCGTAGGAAATCAATTTTTCACCATTCTTATCAAAACGGACTTGATTCTCTGCATAAGGTTCAATCATGCCGTGTTTTTCGCTCATTTCGCGAATCCAACGATCAGACTTAATAGCCATGTATTTTCTATCCAAAAGTTAATTTCATTGATTGCGACGTACTTTAACGTAAAAAAGCAATTATGAAAACAACGCTTGAGCTACTCTTCTCGATAAGAATAGCTCAGCAAGAGTTTTAAAGGTTTAATAACGCAGAATAGCTAATCGGAATTGAGAAACTAACTAAAACTAGTGAGGCTGTTTTTTGTAAATTCGATTGATTTAACCAACGTACTTTATTGCCTGCCAAAATCGAGCCCAAGAAAATCCAGAATAAAGCAATCGGTGTAATTAACGCTAAATAAGCCAGCATATGAATGAGATAAATATGAAAATCAGTCCATGCTGCAACAGGGAAAATCGCTGAAGCAAAAAGTAATGCTTTAGGGTTCAGTAAAGTTGCACAGAACAATTCACGCGGACAAATCGTTGGCTGATCTAACTCAAGTTGCTGATTGGCTGTGTGCCATAACTTAATTGCTAAAAAAATAATGTAACAAGCGCTTAGCAATTTAAGCATAGGAGGCAAGAAAGGAAGCGTTGCAGAAACTTTCCCAATTAACATGCCCCAAGCTGAAATGGAAATTACATATCCAATAACTTCTGCCGGAATTAATTTCGCAGACTTCTTAAGACCTACTTGTACTCCTGAAGATGCGAGTAAAGTATTGGTTGGGCCTGGGGTAAGTAAAATTGTGGCAACTAAGCCAATAAATAGCCATGAAATCATTGAATGACCTCACAATGTAGTCATCTCAGATTAATAGATATCTTTTGGGATGGCAAAATCTAATTGTAAGACAATTTTTTAAAATATTAATCAATAAAATTGAAAAATAAATAATAAACAAATAGATACGTGATTTTTAAAAAATTTAAGCTAAAAAACTTTAGAGTCAGTTGTCGCGCTTTGCGTGCCAAATTGTATTAAGTAATATAAGTATTTTTATTTTAAATCTATTTTTAGGTCGAAAAGATCTATAATGAATTATTACAGCAGTAAGTTTAATTTTTAAGCTTTTAATAAGTTTCAATTAATATATTGTTTTTTTGTGTTTATATGAGTCACCAGACTCTACTATCCTATGATTATGGCAAAGCAATTTTTTCAGTCTTGGCTTCCTTCTCCAGAGAAAGTTTCAAATATGAAATTTTTAAGGATTTTTGGGAAAAAAACCCTTAATCCAGTGCTTTGGTATGTCAACCGTAAATCGATTACAAGAGCAGTTTTTGTAGGAACTTTTTTTGGTTTACTGCCTATTCCATTTCATAGTGTTTTTATTGTGATGGCGGTATTGCTGTTTGAAGTGAATTTGCCTATTAGCCTAATGCTCGCTTGGCTCAGCAACCCACTCACATTAGTTCCCATTTTATATACTGGTTTCTGGTTTGGTTCGCATATTTATCATGTACATATGATCAATAAAAAGATGCTCTTAGGTGTACTTCATCAGATTTCTAGGTGGATTACCCATTTTGGTCATGGGCATATAGATTTTAGTCTCGCTAAAATTTTAATGTCTGGGCTTATAGTTGAAGCATTTGTATTTGCAATCATACTGTATGTAGTGACCGAAGTTTTCTGGCGTTGGATGGTCATTCGAAATTGGAAAAGTAGAGCTGGTTATAAAAAACAAGAAGATGTCCTATAAGAACCCATCTTCTTGCCTATAGTTAAACTATTATTTTGCTAGTTTAGATTTCATATATTCTTCAGCGACATTAAGCACATAATCTTGGCAAGCCTCTCCAGTACCTGGGTCATACGCTCCATTATTGGTAATATTATTAGATAAAATTCGAATTCCTAAGAAAGGAACATTAAACTGACTTGCGATTTGTGCAACCGATGCTGCTTCCATTTCCTCAACAGAGGTATCGTAACGTTGATGGAAAAATTGAATACGATCAAGCTCATTATTCCAAACATCTGCCGATCCAATCGTTCCCTCGACTACTTCACCTTTGTCATAACGAACTTTATGTGCCGCCATTAATAATTCTTTATCGCCTTCAAATTTGCGAATTGCAATAGGTTCTGGGTCTGACTCATCTGTTGGCAACACGTCAAATGCTTCAACCCAAGTGAGTGAATTTGATCCAGCTCCTAATGGTTGTTTAGGCGTTCTAAACGCACCAATATTGGTCGCATATTTTCCTAAAACAATATCGTAAACGTGTAGATCTGGGTCATGACCGCCTGCTGTTCCCTGATTAATAATCGCAATCGGTTTATAACGTTCAATGGCTAGAGCTGTTGCAGCAGCAGAGTTACTCATACCCATCCGTGTTTTAGAAATAATCATTGGATAGCCATTGTGAGTTCCTTTCCAGAAAGTCCACCCACCTACTGTTTCAACAGTCACATTCTGTAATTTAGAAGCCATCTGTTTTGACTCTACAGGTAAGGCACCTTGAATAATAATCGGCTGTAATTTCTGTTTTTGCTCTTCAACTGTCGTTGTTTGGGACACTGTTGAATGGTCGTCGTTACATCCAACCAAAAATAAAGCGCTACATAAACTGATAACGCCAAAAGTATATTTAAATTGCATTTCTCACCTATTTCTTTTTAAAAGCGTAAATTAGCAATCTACATGCCAATTTCAAGTTTAGCTTTGTTATTTAGATTCAGTGATTTAAATTTTTCTTTTAACCAAACAATAAAAAACCCGGCTTAAAGCCGGGTCGGATGAATCAAAAGATTCGTTTATCATCACGCGTGCGTTGAGGGATTTTTTCAATCTGTTGCCATACTGCTTTAGCAATATCGATGTAGCTATCCGCTGCGTCATCCATTGCTACAACACTCGGTTTACCCTGATCTGCATGTTCACGGATTTGAGCATTTAAAGGCAAACGTCCTAACAATGGAATATGGTATTGCTCGGAAAGCTTATCACCGCCACCAATACCAAAAATTTGTTCTTCGTGCCCACAGTTAGAGCAAATATGAGTCGACATGTTTTCAACAACACCCAATACTGGTATGCCAACTTTATTAAACAACTCAATTCCTTTGGTGGCATCTAACAAAGCAACATTTTGCGGAGTCGTCACAATGATTGAGCCAGTTACTGGAATACGCTGTGCAAGCGTAAGTTGAATATCGCCTGTACCCGGCGGCATATCAATCATCAATACATCTAAATCTGGCCAAAGTGTTTGGTTAAACAATTGCATTAAAGCACCAGTTGCTTTTGGTCCACGCCATGCGACAGGAGTATTGTTATCCCCTGTTAAATGTCCAATAGAAAGCACAGCCATACCGTATGCCTCTAAAGGTACAAAATTTTCACTTTCAATAAGAGGCGTTTTGCCAGCATTGCCTAGCATGGTTGGAATACTTGGGCCATAGATATCAGCGTCCAACACCCCCACCTTAAGTCCCATTTTTTGTAAGGCAAGTGCTAAATTGACAGTCGTTGTCGATTTACCAACTCCACCTTTACCAGATGAAACTAAAATAACATTCTTAATTCGAGGATGAAGCGGCACATCTCTTTGTTGCGGAGCGGCTTTCTGAATCGGTGGATTGTTTGGATCTGGCTCAGATTTAGGTGAGGCATCAAGCACAGGAGGTAAATTTGAATTTTCTTTCGGTGCTTTAGATGAACAAGCATGACCTGAACTTTCTGGTGCAGGACGCTTTTGTTGAACTACATGTAAGTTCAGTTCTTCAATACCACACTTTTCTAATGCACTAGCCAAATCATCATGAATTTGCTGCAAATGCTCTTTTTCATCCGGGAACGTGTTAATGGTGAGTTGTAAAACTCGACCTTGTACCTGAAGCTGGCTAATGCGCTCTTTTAAGGCATCTTTTGAATGCGGTAGTAAATAATTTTGGAGTACAGTTTGGATTTCATCTTCTTTCACTTCTTGTGCAGGTGAAAAAACGGACTTTAATGAAGAAAGCCAAGACATATTGTTTACTCCAAAAACAGATCATTACAGCTTGTTGGAGCTAGTGTAACAGTATTGATCCGCACTCGCTCAACTCGAAATGAATAATTGCTAATTTTAAAGCCTCATCATTTGAGTGAGGAGTACAGATTTTGGTTTAAATCAGCTTATTCAGCAGAGTCGTGATTTTTTAATTTATTGAGTTTATCGGTTGCTGTCTTCTTCAATTCATCAAACTTTGCAGTTGCCTGAGTTTTTAACTCATCAAGTTTTGAGGCGGCCTCTTCCTTTAATTCTGCTGCTTTGGCTTTAGCATCATCCAGTTTATGGGCGGCTTCGGTACGCAAGTGATCAAATTTATCTTGCAGACTATGCTGAGCGTCGTCAAGTTTACCTTTCAAATCACTGGCTTTATCTTCAACTGCTTCTTTTGCAGCAGCTTGTTTCTCTTTTACATTGTCCTTCAAATCATCCAAGGCTTTTTCGCCCTGTGCTTTTGCGTCTGCTGCTTTTGCCTTTAACTCATCTACTGTATTTTCAACTGCTTCTTTACCAGCAGCCTGTTTCTCTTTTACATTTTCTTTTAAATCGTCCAAAGCTTTTTCGCCTTGTACTTTTACATCTGCCGCTTTTGCCTTTAATTCGTCTAATTTATTTTCAGTAGTCATCGTTGTTATCCTCATCGTTAATTAAAAAATTACCTGAATAAGTTATTAGTTATACATCGTTATGGTTTATTTTCTGACCGTAACTGCAATTTGAAACAAAGACAATACAGGAAGATTCAAATATTTTTTGATTTGTTTATCTGTTCTAAAGAGAAACAGCTTTTAACTTCACATCCATTTTTATAGATGCCTCTTATGTTTAGCTAAAGATTATTAATCTTTGCTTATCTCCCTGCATCAGTTAAAATCTTCCACCTTATAAATACGAATGAGAGAATGAGATCCGTGCGTAAAATTTTAGTCACCAATGCCCTCCCTTATGCGAATGGTCCAATTCATATGGGTCATTTACTCGGTTACATCCAGGCAGATATCTGGGTTCGTGCCATGCGAGCAATGGGTCATGATGTGACTTATGTATGTGCGGATGATGCTCACGGTACAGCGATTATGCTACGTGCCGAAGCGAATGGTATTAGCCCAGAAGAACAAATTGCGAATGTTCAAAAAGAGCACATTCGTGATTTTGACGGTTTTGGCGTACATTTCGATCATTACGATTCAACACATAGCGATGCAAACAAAGCACGCTCAACAGATATCTACATTAAAAACCGTGAAGCTGGAAATATTGCAGTTCGCCCTGTAACTCAATTATTTGACCCAGAAAAAGGTATGTTCTTGTCTGACCGTTTCATTAAGGGTACATGCCCGAAATGTAAATCAGAAGATCAATACGGCGACTCATGTGAAGTGTGTGGTACAACTTATAATGCGACTGAGTTACTTAACCCACGTTCAACTTTAAGTGGTGCAACACCAGTTGAAAAATCATCAGATCACTATTTCTTCAAGCTTCCAAACTTCTCTGAATATTTACAAAAATGGACGCGTGATGAAGGTCGTTTACCTCTTTCAATTGCGAACAAGTTAGATGAATGGTTTGAAGCTGGTTTAGCAGACTGGGACATTTCTCGTGATGCTCCTTATTTTGGTTTTGAAATTCCAGACGCACCAAATAAATATTTCTACGTATGGGTAGATGCCCCAATTGGTTATATGTCTAGTTTTGAAAACTACATCAAAATTAAACGCCCAGATTTAAACTTTGATGATTTCTGGAAAAAAGACAGCCAAAACGATGTTTATCATTTTATTGGTAAAGACATTGTTTATTTCCATGCTTTATTCTGGCCTGCAATGCTTGAAGGTGCGAACTATCGCACTCCAACAGGCTTGTTTGTAAATGGTTTCTTGACTGTAAATGGACAAAAAATGTCTAAGTCACGTGGTACTTTCATTAAGGCCGAGACGTATTTACAGCATTTAAACCCAGAGTATTTACGTTACTACTTTGCTTCTAAGCTTTCAGATAAAGTTGAAGACTCTGACTTAAACCTTGATGACTTTGTTCAAAAAGTAAATTCAGACTTAGTCGGTAAAGTCGTTAATATTGCTAGCCGCTGTGCAAAATTCGTCAATAGTAGCTTCAACAATACTTTATCTGCTGAATGTGCAGAACCTGAGTTAGTACAAAGCTTTATTGATGCAGGCGATTCAATTGCTAAAGCATATGAAGCACGTGAATTTTCTACTGCTATTCGTGAAATCATGGCGCTAGCTGACCGTGCAAACCAATATATTGATGAGAAAAAACCTTGGGCTCTTGCTAAACAAGAAGGTCAAGAGCAACAGGTTCTTGATGTATGTTCTGTGGGTATCAACTTATTCCGTCAATTAGCGGTGTACTTGGCTCCAGTTCTGCCAACTTTAGCTCAACAAGTTCAAGATTTCTTAAAACTTGAAAGCTTCGATTTCGAGTCACGCAAACAAATTCTTGTAAGCCATGAGATTGCGCAGTTCCAGCCACTTATGCAACGTGTTGATCCAAAAGCTGTTGCAGCTATGGTTGATGCTTCTAAAGAGTCTTTAGGTGCTCCTGCTCCAGAAGCAACAAAAGCGGCAGCGAAAAAAGAGAAATCTGCCGAGAAAAAAGCAGTGCCTACTCCGGCAGTTGGTGAAGCTGAAATTATCGGTATTGAAGATTTCTTAAAAGTTGACTTACGTGTTGCTCAAGTACTTGAAGCAGGTACAGTTGAAGGTTCAGATAAATTACTTCAATTGACGTTAGACGTGGGTGAAGCTGAACCACGTAACGTATTTAGTGGTATTCGTAGTCAATATGCACCAGAAGACCTAAAAGGTAAATTGGTTGTTATGGTGGCTAACCTTGCACCACGTAAAATGCGTTTTGGTATTTCAAATGGTATGGTACTTGCTGCCGGAAATGGTGAAGGTATTTTCATTATTTCACCAGATAGCGGTGCGAAACCTGGCGATAAAGTGTCTTAATCCGCCTGCATATAAAAAAGCTCCCTAAATTGGGAGCTTTTTTTAACTATAAATTTTCAAGAAATATCTATAAGAAGATTTAATTTATGTCCATGACCGCCCTTCACAAGGGTTACAAAGTAAAACGTGTATATTCCCCAACTCCTCATTGGTTAAATAGCCATTCTTATTTTTATCTAAATAATGAAATAGCTCTATTTGCTTATTCTCTCCCTGAAAACGCTTATTCGTAGGCCAACGATAAGGATAGAAATCTTGTACCTGTTGAAACTCTTTTAAGCTGTACAAGCCATCATGATTTACATCATATTTTTCCTGAAAAAGCTTCCAATCCAAAGATGCAGGCTCACATGCACTTACTACATTTAAAATGCAGTAAGTGATGCAAGCTGTGAGTAACTTAATAGTTGGATTGCTCATGATTATTGGCTTGTAAATCAGAAATTTTGTAATCTTTTTCATGAACAGGTGTACCAACAATGCTCATAGTTCGCTCATTTGCTGACTGTTGCTTGCTCATGGTTCTCATCTCACATCCTGTAGTTAAGATGAGAAAAACTACAGAAATGCTCACCATTAGTTTTTTCATAACGTGACCCTCATTTCTTTTTGTTTTATTTATTAAGTTACCACTTTTTAAATGTTTAAGTACTAAAAAAGATATTTCAATTTGTATATATTTTACTCAAAAATAAAGCCAGACTATAAATAGCTGGCTTTGGATTTTTTAGATATTTTAATTAAAGACTTATCATTTGAAGAAAATTAACTTTAAGCCTAAGACACTCACAATACTTCCAGCTACTCGATCAACGCCAGTTTTTGCTTTTAAGTACATTGTTCTAGGCTTCTCTGAAGAGAGCAGCATTGCAACACATGAATACCACCCTGCATCGATCATAAAACAAATCACTGGTAATGCGACATAGTAGTAACTTGGGATTTCTTTTGGCAATAAAGCAGTAAATACACTCGCTAGAACAACTGCAATTTTCGGGTTGCTTAACTGGGTAATAAGGCCATAACGATATGCCTGTTTATAGGTCATTTTTGATTTGCCATCATTTTCCATAGCAATTGGTTCTTTGGCATGTTTAATAATTTTAAAAGCCAGCCAAAGCAAATACAGCCCACCACCAATTTTTAAGATTAAATATGCTGAAGGTACTGCTAGTAAAACTGCCTGCAACCCCATAACAGCTAGAAAACCAAAAAGAGCTGCACCTGTACCTGTGCCTAAAGCTGTAAACAAACCATGTTTACGTGATTTAGAAATTGAATTTTGTGCTACATAAATAAAGCTCGGCCCAGGGCTTATTGCTCCAAGCATCAATGCCATCGCAATTGAAAAAAGAGGAATAAGGGACTCAAACATTGTATTGACCTAGCATCATGCAATTGCGCGATATTCTAACAGCTTTTTATGACACATATAAAAACGGAAAACATATAAATGATGAAAATTGAATTTTCATGTTTTTTACAATTTATATCTTCACAACGGACAAAAATGTCCGTTAAATATATCGGTCTTTAGAACTCCCAAACCAATGACATGAGTAAACGTCAAAAAATTGCTGCCCATAATCGGGATGAATTACTCAATGCAGCCGAAGAATGTTTTCGTATTCATGGCATTAATGTCCCCTTACAAGTTGTGATTGACCATGCAGGTGTAGGCAGAGCAACTTTTTACCGTAACTTTTGTGACCGCAAGGCTTTAATTAGCGCGCTTTTAGAACGCGCGATTACACAGCTAGAGCAAAAAGCTGCTCATTTTCAACAATTCGAGGATGGTTTATTTCGTTTAATTGAAGGACATATTGCACAACTTCCTAAACTTGCAATTTTGCAAGATTTTTGGAGAGTGATTGATCGACAAGATCCAATTATGTTAAAAATTTATGAACGGCGAAATAATGCACTTAACCCACTGATTGAGAATGCGATAGAACAAAAACTGTGCCGAGCTGATCTCACTGCCAATGACTATGCAATGATCACTGCAATGTTGGGTTCTTCATTTCAAGGACATGAGCCAGAAGAACAAACTCGCTTAGCAAAACGAGCAATTGAATTACTAATTCATGGTATTCAAGTACAAAAAATTCGAGGGATAGAATGAGTAAAACGCCTCGTTATTTAGAAACACCACCCGACTGGACACCAGAAGAGCAACCGACTCTACCTGGTTCACCGGCAGCTATTGCTCACTCTGTACCTAAGCGATTTATTTACTTTTTTATTGGTTTATTTATCGCCCTTTCGGCAAGCTTAAGTAATGGTTTTATTACGGCAAATTTACCTTTAATTCAAGGTGAATATGGACTGACGCCTTCCGAAGCTGCTTGGCTCCCTGCGGCTTATGTCATGGCAAATGTCAGCTCAAACCTGATTTTGTTTAAAGCCCGACAACAGTATGGCTTAAGAGTATTTTCGGAAATAGGGCTAGTTATTTTTATTGCCGTGCTGGTTTTACATATTTTTGTGCATACCTATGAAATGGCCTTATTTGCACGGGTTGTGGCAGGTTTAGCGGGAGCACCTCTCAGCTCTTTAGGTATGTATTACACCATGCAGGCTTTTAAAAAAGCAGATATGGCAAAAGGTATATATATTGCCTTCGGTTTTCAGCAGTTAGGGGTTCCCCTCGCTTGGATTATTTCTCCATTTCTTGTCAGTACAGACAGTTGGTCTGTTCTATATACCTTTGAGCTAGGTTTAGCACTTTGTTGTTTAGCGATGGTTGTTTCATTGAAATTACCGCGTAGCTTACGAATCTATGTTTTTGAGAAGCAGGATTTCTTTACCTTTGCTTTACTGGCACCTGGTTTTGCATGCTTATGTATTGTGCTCACGCAAGGCCCAATTCTCTGGTGGTTCAACAGTGAATGGCTTGCTTACGTTTTAATTGCTGGCTTTAGCTTAGTTGTTCTTGGTTTGCTCTATGAACACTATCGTGCCAATCCATTAATTATGACACGCTGGTTAGGCGCTTCTTCAACCTTACGTTTCATTTTTGGTGCTTTTGCTATTCGACTTCTAATGTCAGAGCAAAGCTATGCTGCTGTTAATTTCTTAAAAGCCATGGGAATGGGGCCTGATCAGTTTGTACCACTTTATGTTGTGATATTCATCGGGATTTTAGGTGGAACCTTATTTAGTGCACTGACTTTTTCACGTGAACGAATTATCTTTCACTTACTTTTTGCAGAGTTCCTCATTCTGGTTGCTTGTGGACTAGATTATCACCTAACCAGTGATGTCCGACCTGTGAATTTCTTTGCAAGTCAGTTTTTAGTCGGTTTTGCTGGTGGTTTATTTATTGGACCTTTACTGCTTATTGGCTTTGCCCAAACTTTGGCTAAAGGTCCTTCGTATGTAGTGACTTTTATTGTGCTGTTCTCTGCAACTCAAACCTTTGGTGGCTTGGTCGGGTCTTCTTTCTTCTCGACCTATCAACAACACCGCACGCAAAACTATCAAGTCGAGATTATTAAAGATTTAGAACAATCCGACCCGTTAGTTTCTCAGAGACTCTCTACCTATCAACGTAGTGCAGCCATCACAACAAATGACCCAGCATTACAAACGACTCAGGCTATGCGCACACTCAATCAAGTGGTCACCCGTGAAGCACAAGTGCGTGCCTACAATGATGTTATTGCGTTAAACGGTATTTTTGCTATCGCACTGCTCTTATGGGGTGGATTTAATATTGCGCGTAGTAAATATCTACAACGTAGAGGAATTAACCGTCCTTAAAGACTTTTGTTATTGATGAAATAGAAATTGAGATTGATATATGTCAGATGATCAAAACAAACCGGAACAAACACCTGCTCAGGCACCTGCCAACGAGCCAACACCTGCACCTGCACCTGCACCTGCACCTGCAAGTAAACTGATTCCGACCAAACGTTCAACCCTATTATGGATGTTGGGTGTGCTTATTATCGGTATTTTAGTGATTTTATGGGCATGGAGAATCGGGCCTTTTGCCACGAGTGTCCAGCAAACTGACAATAGTTATGTCAAAGGTAAAACCACTGTTTTATCATCACAAATTAATGGCTATGTAAAAGATGTATTGGTAAAAGACTTTGACCACGTTAAAAAGGGTCAAGTGCTCATGCATATTGATGCGACTACTTATGACCAAAAAGTAACTCAAGCGGCTTCTGGAGTTGAACAAGCTAAAAATACTTTAGCCAACCAAACCCAATCCATCGCTCAAAAACAGGCTGATATTGTTGCAGCGCAAGCCAAAGTAGATCAAGTGAAAGCTCAATACGAACTCTCTTTGGCACAGCTTAGACGTTATCAACAGTTAGGAAATAGTGGAGCCGCTTCCAAATCTGAGCAAGATAAGGCCGCGGCAGATGCTGAAAATAACCTTGCAGCACTTAAGCAAGCAGAAGCAAATGTCTTAGTTGCAAAAGAGGCTTTAAAAACCGCACAGGTCGCAGAAGCTGGCTTAGAAGCACAAGTTTCAAGTGCTAAAGCACAGTTAGACCAAGCGCAAACCACCAAAGACTATAGCGTTATTGTGGCTCCAATGGATGGTCAACTTGGTGAAGTAAACCCTCGCGTTGGGCAATATGTAGCAGCAGGCTCACAATTACTCTACTTAATTCCACAGCAAACTTGGGTGATTGCTAACTTTAAAGAAACCCAAATTGCCAATATGCGAATTGGGCAAAAAGCATGGTTTACAGTCGATGCAATGAATCATAAAAAATTTACAGGACATGTTGAACAAATCTCGCCTGCTGCGGGTTCCGAGTTCAGTGTGTTAAAGCCAGACAATGCGACAGGTAACTTTACCAAAGTTGTGCAACGTATTGCCGTACGTATCACCATAGACCCAAATCAGAAAGGAATGGAACACTTACGCCCTGGCATGTCAGTGATTACTTCTGTCGATACAAGCTCTTAATCAGCTTTTTAAAATTCTCTTTAAAAAGTTACAATGTGATCATTCATTATTTTTCTCAATTTCTAATGTTTGATCACATTGCCAAGCCTATTTCCTATCAGCACATTGAACTCCCCTCATCTATTCATCTCGACATTAAACGGATAGATCTAATTCATCCTCAAATTTCGGGCAATAAATTTTTCAAACTAAAATACAATCTGCTTGCCGCAAAACAACAAGGCTTATCAACTATTTTGACTTTTGGTGGGGCTTATTCAAACCATATTGCTGCAACTGCTTATGCAGCTCATCTTTTTGGTTTACATAGTATTGGAATTATTCGCGGTGAAGAGTTAGCGAGTAAGCCTCTTAACCCCACCTTGGCAAAAGCTCAAAGTTTGGGAATGGAGCTATATTTTGTCTCGCGCACTGAATATCGCTTGAGGGATGATGCAAATTACCTTAAACAATTACAGCAACAATTTCCGCAGACCTATATCATTCCCGAAGGTGGAACCAATGAACTGGCAGTTCAAGGTTGTCAGGAAATCCTGAGCCAATATGACTTAGAGCAATACGATGTAATTTGCAGTGCGGTTGGAACTGGCGGAACGATTTCGGGTCTTATTGAAAAAAGTTCAGCACATCAAAAAGTTTTAGGGTTTTCGGCGTTAAAAGGTGACTTCTTACAACAAGAGATTCAGCAGTGGACTAAAAAACAGAATTGGTCGCTGACAGATGCTTATTGCTGTGGCGGTTATGTCAAAACGTCACCTGAACTATTTGCATTTATTGAGAGTTTTGAAGAGCAATATGCCGTGCCTCTTGAACCGATCTATACGGGAAAAATGATGTTCGGTCTGTTTGACCTTATAAAGAATAATTACTTTTCTGAAGGAACTCGTATTTTGGCTATTCATTCTGGTGGTTTACAGGCAGATATAAGAAATAAATCACACCAATAATTCACTCACTTTTAGTTAACGTTTTCTCTACCGCAATAAATGTCTTTAGCACGAGTAAGTGCTGACATGATAGTATATGCCCCTTTTTAATTTTCACGATTAATCGAGAATCTCTTATGTCTAACAGTCATGTCGATGTCATTGTCTTAGGTGCAGGCGCTTCTGGACTCATGTTGGCTGCACATGCTGCTAAACGAGGGCGCTCGGTTTTAATTTTAGAAAAAGCCAACAAAATTGGTAAAAAGATTTTAATGTCGGGCGGAGGTAAATGTAACTTTACCAACCTCTATGTAGAGCCTGACAACTATATTTCTCATAATCCACACTTTGTCATTTCTGCCCTGTCACGCTATAGCAACTGGGACTTTATTGGTTTGGTATGTGACTACAAAATTGCCTATGAAGAACGAAAACACGGACAATTATTTACGCTAAACGGCGCTAAAGAAATTTTAGAGATGCTAGTGAGTGAATGTGATAAAACCAATAACGTTGATATCCAAACTCAATGTGAAGCTGTACAGATTGATCCATTAGAAAAAGGTGGTTTTACTGTACACACCAACCAAGGCCGATTTAGCTGTGAGTCATTAGTGGTTGCTACAGGTGGTTTATCCATTCCAACTTTGGGCGGTTCTGGGTTTGGCTATGAGCTGGCACAAAAATTTGGACATACAGTTTTCCCAACCCGTGCTGGTTTAGTTCCATTTACTTTTTCAGATCATATTAAAGAAGTCACCACACGCTTAAGTGGTAATGCTTTAGATGTTACGTTAAGCAACTCAAAAAATAGCTTTACTGAAGCGTTATTATTTACTCATCGTGGATTAAGTGGGCCAAGTTCTTTACAGCTTTCTAACTATTGGAATACTGGGGAAAGTTTTAAAATTGACTTTTTCCCAAGCCAAGATTTGGCAGCTTATTTAAAAGATAAAAAGAAAGCACAGCCTAAAGTTTTATTGCGCACCCTTCTGAATGAGTTTACAGCGAAAAGTATTGTACAAGAGCTACAACAACTCATATGGCCAGAGCATAGCGAAACGGCAATTGGTAATATCAGTGATGCACAGCTAGAGCATATTGCCGAGCAATTACATGGTTTTTCGGTTAAACCATCAGGCACTGAAGGATATCGTACTGCCGAAGTGACCTTAGGTGGAATTGATACAACTGAAGTTTCATCTAAAACACTCGAAAGCAAAAAACAGAAAGGACTATTCTTTATTGGAGAAGTACTGGATGTGACCGGCCATTTAGGCGGTTATAACTTTCAATGGGCTTGGTCTTCTGCTTATGCAGCAGCGCAATATGTTTAAATGCTGAATAAGCTAATTTGCTGCTTTCGCTTCACTTGATGATTTTTCAGCGTCACGTGTATGCGTTGTTGCCTGTTTTGATGAATCAGATTTGTTAAACACAAATTTATAAGCACTTGCTAAAAAACCAACGGTAATCCCAGCAATTACAACAGGTGCTAAAAAACGACCAGGCTTTTTCATGGTATTTTCCTCACTTATTTGTTTTTATAGCTGTCAAAGACAGAACGACCACTCAATATAGAGTGGTCGAACTTATCACAAAAATCAAAGATTTTTTGTACTGTTTATCTGAAATTTAGTTACACCTACTAAATTTCATCATTTTCGCCAGTAGAACCAAACGGTTTATTTACTGGTGGTTGTGATGGATTTACTTGGGCAGAATCTGCTGGTTTTGCATCAGATGAAACAGTTGATGATGAAGTTGTAGCCGTTGGCGAAGTTGAAGCCGAAGACGTACTTGCTGTTGTAGTAGAAGGTGGTTGATATAAAGGATTTGGTTGATTTGCTTCTTTTTTCGCTTTATCGAGCAAGTCAGACAACAGTCTTTCCGCTGGTTGACGACCGCCTAAGCCAAATGCAAGCGCAAAAGCCACTGCAACTGCACCTAGAGTTAAACCAAATGCTAGGTTCACAATCGAATCAGCAATACCCATCGCTTTTAAACCAAGCGCAAGGACTAAGCCAATAATTAAGACACGAACCAAACTACCTAACCAACGCGAACTGTTATATTCACCGCGTTGCACCACATTTGCCACAACATTGGCAAGCCAGAAACCAATAACCAAAATCACAGCGCCCAATAGAATGTTTGCACCGAAGTGGATAAACATTGCGATTAGACCACTAATCTGTTCAAAGCCAAGACGGTCAGCAGCTTCTGAAACTGCAAACAACATGGTAAAGAACACGATTAACCAGCCAACAGCACCAGAAACTTTAGTTTGACCGAAAAAGCGTTGTACATCTAATTTTGCTGGGATTTCATCAACACCTGTTCCTGCAATGAGTTCGGCAACTAGGCGTCCAACAAAACGAGAAACAATATAAGCAACCAGTAAAATTAAACCAGCAGCAATAATGTTTGGAATCGCTTGCAAGATTTCATTGAGCATTGCTGTCGCTGGCTGAGAAATTGTCTCAATACCTAAAGCTTCAAATGCCACAATCAATGTGGTAATGATGATAATGGCAAAAACAAAAGAACCTAAAAATTTGCCTACGTTAGAGCTTTTGAAAAGACCAATTTTTTCAGCTTGAGTCTGAACACCTAAGCTATTGATTAAGCCTTCAACAATACCGCGTACAATTTTTGCCAAGATATATCCAACAAAAACGATAACGCCAGCAATAAAGATATTTGGTAAGAAGGCTATTGCCTCATTTACCATATTTTGAACAGGAATAAGTAAACCTGTTAACCCTAAGATTGAGAGTACAATAGGAAGGAAAAGTAATAATACAAGCCAGTAAAGAATTTCACCAATATTCTGACTAATTCCCCCTACCCCTACTTCACTACTTAATTTGTCATCAAGTTGCGTTCTGGATAGCACATTGGTAATTCCCGCCCGCACCAGTCGAGCAACGATCCAACCAATGAAACCCACCACCACGGCAGCAATAATATTTGGAATATAGACGAGTACCTGATTCACCATATTGCTAAATGGTCCACTCACTCCACTAATGTTGAGCACATTTAAAGCGGCAACCACAGCAAGAATCAGAATAAACCAGAATATGACTTTGGAGACGAGGCCTTCTATATTAGGAGTACGTCCTGTAGCTGAAGATAATTTGGCATTTGTATTTAACTTTTGCAGAAGTTTTTTTACTCCTGCTGCAACTAATAAAGCGATTATCCAGCCAACCAGTAAGATGACAATTGCAGCTAAAATAGGATGAAACTGATCCCAGTAATACATCGCATCAAACTGAGCGCCGCGAGGCCCATTAAAAAATTCATTCATATTGTTATGTCCTCAATTGTTATGTTCTTTTCAGTGTTATCAGTAAATGAAAAACACCAGTTCGTTGTAAAAAAATGACGATAAATGCGGTCTATGTCACCTTATGTTTTGAATATTTTTCAATCAACATCCTTCTGCATAAATACAACAAATTGATGCAAAAGATTGCAAAAAAAGCCTTCAGGACACATCCTAAAGGCTTTCTATCGAGATATACTGTTGGGCTTACTATCCTTTGTAAGTTTTCAGATCAGAAGTACCCATCATCACATGTGGTGTAGTCTCATGTTGAAAAGCCCCTTCTTGTTTTGGCGATTGGTTATGTTCAGAAACCATATAAACAATAAGCGCAAGAAGAAAAAGCCCTACAATAATTAAAATATAAACTGGCAATCTTCTTTTTTTTGCAGTCTCTTCAGGACTCGTCACATGAGGTGGTTTTGAAAAATCATGCATCTTCTTTCCCCTCTTCTATTATCATTAACTATATATTCATCATAACAATTTGATTTGTTGCATTGTGTGAAAAAGCATTATGCGAAGGTGACTATGGTTGCAAAACTCTACTTTTAAAATAATAAATTTAGTATAAAATTTAGCCACATTAATTTTGACTATTAAAAATATAATCTCACTTTATTCATAAACTTCTTCGAAGTTCGATTTGTAATACAATATGTTTTAGCGCTTACTTTTTATAAAATAGGCTATAATAAGCCCCCTTGTTTTAAAGCTACTCAATTTTATGATGTATCGTCAGCAAAGCGTAACTCTTGATCTCGACACTGACGTCACACATCAATGTTATTTGCATCAGACAAGAGATGACCATCTCATTGGTATTATTGAATTTAATAAGCCAAGCTATGAGCTCAAATGGGGTGATCTTGAGTATTTCCGTCGCCGTACCGAAGAGTTCTCGGTTATGCCATTCCCTGAATGTGTTAATGCGATGATTGTTGATATTCGTAATATCAATGTATTTCTGGACAATGAAGTCCCTATTTTACCTTGGCGTTTACTTGAAGAAGACTGCCCTGTCCGCTTGGTTGTTCCTCAAGATCGTCTTGAATATTATGCAGGTCTGTTTGAACCAACTTGGCTTTCAACAGATGTCGACAGTGCGATTTCAGAAATTCGTGAATTTATGGATATGTTTGTCCATTAATAAACATATCCATAAAAAACTTTCTTAAAATATTTTTACTTTCAGTTTTACCAATAATTCTCTACAGCAATATTTCCCTCACCACGACGATTCATCGTCAAACCACGGCGTTTTAAAGCTTCTTTGGTATCGTCAACCATTTGTGGGTTTCCACATAACATGACGTGACTAGTTGCTGAGTTAAGTTCCAAACCTGCTGCTTTTTCTAACTCACCATTTTCGATTAATACAGGTAAGCGCTCATGCAACGGCGCAGATGGATCTCGGGTAATAATCGGAATAAATTTAAAACCGCTATGCCCTTCCCCAAACATTTCAGCAATCTCTTGAATACGATCGACATAAGCCAATTCATCTGCTGTACGGACACTATAGACCAAATTAATCTTTTGATAATTAGACCAAGTTTCAAAGTCTTGTAGCATCGACAAAAATGGAGCCAAGCCAGTACCTGTTGCCAACAACCATAAATCATGCGGCAAAGGTTGTTGATAACGTGCCAAAGTCAGGTAGCCATATGGAATTTTTTCTAAATATAGCTCATCGCCGACTTTCAAATGCTGTAAATTCGAAGTGAAGGCACCGTCTGGTACAACAATTGAGAAGAACTCTAGCGTTTCATCAAATGGAGAAGACACCACCGAATAAGCACGGACAACCAGTTCGTCACCTACCTTTAAACCTATACGCGCAAACTGACCTGCGGTAAATTTAAAATGCGAAGGGCGAGTCATGGTAAAGCTGAAAAGTGTTGGGGTCCAACGATGAACTGATAAAACTTTTTCTACGCTAAATTTTTCAATTGACATGATTTCAACGTGGCATGAAATAGTGCGCTCATGTTAGCATGACAGCCGAAATAATGAATACTTTTAAACGTTAAGGCTTTTTAAACATGCGGATGACATTACGCCAGTTGGCTGTTTTTGTAGCAGTCGCCCAAGAAGGAACCGTTACTAAAGCCAGTGATGCGGTCAGACTGACGCAAAGTGCAGCAAGTATGGCTTTAGCCGATTTAGAAGACGGCTTAGGTGCTCCTTTATTTGATCGTTTAGGTAAGCGCTTACAGCTTAATGATCTTGGACGTTTTTTACTTCCACAAGCATTAGAAATCTTGGGGCGTTGTGAAGCGTTTGAACAAGCTGCAAAAGGTGAATTACAAAGTATTGACCTTCGTATTGGGGCGACCTTAACCATCAGTGACTATTTAATGCCTGATTTAATGGCCAGCTTTTTACAACGTCATCCGCAAGCACATTTACAACTTCAAGTGGGTAACACCCGCCAAATGATTGAAGCTGTAAATCAGTTCCAATTAGATTTAGCTTTAATTGAAGGTTCTTGTCACTTACCTCAACTCCAATGTATCCATTGGCGTGATGATGAGCTGGCAGTGTGCTGTTCACCAGACCATCCTTTAACACGTTTAAATCGCCCCCTTACTCCTCAAGATTTTCACGAAGTAGAATGGATCTTACGTGAAGAAGGTTCAGGTACGCGTGAAGTCTTTGATAATGCAATTTTGCAAGATCTACCAGATGCCAACATTCGTTTAACGCTTGGTCACAATGAAGCAATCTTAAAAATAGTGGCGGGTGGTTTAGGAATGTCTTGTATTTCTAGATTAGCAATTGAACCTTTAAGTGAAAAAGGTCAGCTCGTTATTTTAGATACACCATTTTGGCAACTGACTCGTCCGCTTTATATGCTGGTACATCGCCAAAAATATCAAGGGCCAGGGCTTAAAGCATTTTTAAAATTCTGTGATGAAGATCAGGCATAAAGTCTGATCTTCTAATGCCATCTAGAGTCATTTTTACATGGCTCACCGTCAAGGTCACCATCCATTTTAGTGTTCGGGCAATTTCTTACAAACCAACGTGCTTCTTCTAAAGAATGCATTTGCGAACAATGCTCACGTCCATCACAATGAAAAGCTGATGTTTCATCATTTACCCGTTCTGGAAGTTTTTCTGATGTAAGTGCTAAAGCCTTTTTCGTTTTTTCAGAAAGCTGAACATCCGGTAATTTACCCAAAGCTGCGCGCTGTGCTTCAATAATCGTCTTCTGTTGCTGTATTAATAACTGCACTTTTTCATGTGATGCACGTTGCTGGGCCTGCTGACGATAGTGCAATACCGTGAAACTCACACATGCAACTATAACCAAGATGCCAACGATAAATATACTGATGTATTCACTTGAATTCAGCTTGAATTTGCTGCGTTTAATTTTTCCCCGTTGAATCATACTTCCTCATTTTTTTAATCTTATTATTCATTTTTAAGAAAATTAAGGGAAATTTATATCTCCCTTAATTTTAAACCATTTAATCTTTCTAAATGCTAGCAAAGTAGTTTCCTAATGCATTGCGTAGGTACTTTACATCTATAACATTTAGTTCATTATTAACGTCGGAAATTTGACAATAACTCACTTGTGATCGCTTTATTGTGATCCGCAATTTTATTCTTCTTGGTTTTCGCAGGGTTTGGATCAACACGTTCAATTTTGATCGCTTTAAATTTTCCCTGATTGTCTGCCGCAAGAAATCTCACTTTTTCATTTCTTTTCGGTTCACCTTCTGATACAGGGAAATCAGAAATATGAAAGAAAATATCTCCTTCAGTGGTTGAAATAAAACCAAAACCCTTATCGGGGTTATATTGTTTTACCCTTCCAATATAAAACTCTTGTTTCATGATCTTTCCCCTACTTTTCCAATCCAGTCATCACACTAAATAAAAAGAGACTTTCAATTCCGCCCTTAAAAACATACGGTTTGATGAAGTCTCTTTTTATCGTTATGTCAAAAATTAATCTTTTTGAACACTACCAAAAATCTTGTCACCGGCATCGCCTAAACCAGGAACAATATAGCCTTGCTCATTTAAGCCATCATCAATAGATGCAGTATAAAGCTCAATATCAGGATGCGCTGCTTCTACCTTTGCAATTCCTTCAGGAGCTGCAACCAATACCATAACACGGATATCTTTACATCCACTTGCCTTTAACACATCAATTGCAGCAACCAAAGAGTTACCTGTTGCAAGCATTGGATCAATAATCATTGCAATACGGTTAGCAACATCTGGAACTAACTTTTTATAGTAAGTACGTACTTCAAGAGTGGCTTCATCGCGCTCAAGACCTAACACACTTACTTTTGCACTTGGAATCAGATTAAGTACGCCATCAAGCATACCGATACCAGCACGTAAAATCGGTACAATCGTTATTTTTTTACCAGCAATACGCTGAGTAGTAACAGTTCCAGCCCATCCATCAATTTCGCAATCCACAACTGGTAAATCTTTCGTTGCTTCATATGTCAACAACATAGTCACTTCTTGAGCAAGCTCACGGAAATTCTTAGTACTGATGTCAGCACGACGTAATAAACCTAATTTATGACGAATAAGTGGGTGACGAATTTCTTGAATGGCCACAGATGTTACCTAAAAATATAAAAACGTATTTATTATAATCTTTTTTTAACTATCAATAAAAAAAAGCCTCCATATTTGGAGGCTTTTTTGTACACAAGAATTATTGTTGTTGCGAAAGCATGAAATGTAATGGAGATAAAATTTCTGCTTTTAATGCCAAATTAATCATTGGATCTGGATATACACCCAAAATAATAACTAATGCAGCAGCAGCTAATACCATCAAACCACCCACTTTTTGTCCCCAATGTGCATCAGCATCAATACGAGGAGTTTCAGGTGGAGTCATATACATCACAACCATCACACGTAAGTAGTAATACAAACCAATACCACTACCTACAATAATCATTGCAGCTAAGAACCAGTGTTGAGTCGTTACAGCAGCCATAACAACCAAGAACTTACCAATGAAGCCTGCTGTTAATGGAATACCAGCCAAAGATAACATCATGACTGTTAGTGTTGCTGTAAGTACTGGACGACGCCAGAACAAACCACGGTAGTCTGCAAGGCTTTGAGCTTCATCTACGTTGTTATATGGGCTAGACATTAACGCTACTGCACCAAAGGCACCAATAGTTGTTAATACATAAGTCACCACATACACAGTTACGCTACCTAAGCTCGCATATGTCATGCTGATTAAAGCAATTAACAAATAACCAAAGTGAGCAATAGATGAATAACCCAAAATACGTTTTAAGTTCACTTGACGAACAGCGAGCAAGTTACCGACTAAAATTGACAATACAGCAATGATTGTCAAAACAGTCACTAGCGAGTTCACCATGATTGCGCCAGAAGCAAGCAAATAACGTACGAACAAACCAATAGTCGCAACCTTAGCAGCAGTTGCTAAGAAAGTGGCCATTGGCGCTGGAGCACCTGCATATACGTCTGGTGTCCATTTGTGGAACGGTGCAAGCGATAATTTGAATGCAACAGCGAAAATAATAAGTGCTAAACCTAATAACACCATTGGCTGTTTGATTGCGCCAAATAAAGCTTGAACAGAATCGTAGAATGAAAGTGAACCAGTGTAAGCGTAGATATACGCCATACCCATCAACAACATCGCAGAAGCTGTTGCAGAAAGTACAAGGTACTTAATACCCGCTTCAAGCGATTGGCTACGTTGATATGTATAAGCAAGTAAGCCGTATACAGGAATCGACATTAACTCAAGGCTAATGAAGAAAGATGCATAATGAGAACTTGCAACCATCAACATTGCACCTGCTACAGAAGCAAGTAACAAAAGATAGAGTTCTTCACGGTTGTCTTTATAAGTCTCGATGTAAGCATGAGACAAAGTACAACAAGCCAATGATGCAACTAAAATCATGAACTGATAGAACAAAGTAAATGGATCAACCATAAACATGCCCATCACATTTGCCGGTACAAATTTACCGCCAAATAGTTCTAACAAGATATAAAGTGCAGCAAGGTTTAAACCGACAACAGAAGTTGTTGCGATTAAATTATGGTTACGCTTAATTGAAATGAGCAGCATGACGACGACTGTTGTCAACGCAACAATCATCACAGGTGCTAATGGCATGAGCGTAGAGAATGATACTGTGAAGTTCATGATTATTGGATCTCCACATGGTCAAGTTGAGTAGCTGTTTGCTGAACAGTTTCAACGACTTCTTGTACTGGCACATAACTATTGACCAACCACTGCATACTTGAATGAGATACATCCAAGAATGTTTGTGGGAAGATACCAAGCCAAACGAGACCAATCGCACAAATCATCAAAATAACAACTTCACGAGCAGATAAGTCTTTTAATGGACTAGTGTAGTGTTGCTTTTGTTCAGGGTTTGGCTCACCAAATAAAGCACGGTGAATCAAGATCAAGCCATATAAACCTGCAAATACAAGGCTGATAGAAGCAAGAATCGTGAAGGCAGGATATTTATTAAATGAACCCATCAAAATCAGGAATTCACCAATAAAGTTACCTAAACCTGGCACACCAACAAGAGCAGCTACGAAGAACATTAAGAAGAATGGTAAGTATTGGAGTTGACCACGAAGACCACCCATCAAACGCAAATCACGTGTATGCAAGCGCTCGTAGATTTGACCAGACATAATGAACAACGCAGCAGATGACAAACCATGTGCCAACATCATGATCATTAGACCTTGGAAGGTCAAAATATTACCTGCATAGATTGCAAGTAAGATGAAACCCATGTGTGAAATCGACGTATACGCAAGTAAACGTTTCATGTCAGTTTGCTGGTAAGCACACCAAGCGCCGTAGAAAATACCAATCAAACCGAAAATAATCGCAATATCTGCAAACTGTGCAGAAGCTGCTGGGAAGAATGGAATTACAAAACGGAGCAAACCGTATGCTGCTGTTTTAATCAAGATACCAGCCAAGTCTACAGAACCTGCTGTAGGAGCTTGAGCATGGGCATCTGGTAACCAGCCATGCAATGGGAAAACTGGTAACTTCACTGCAAAACCAATAAAGAAGCAGATCATGAAACCATATGCGAAGCCAGCAGGTAAACGATTCGCTACAGCTAATAAATAGTTGTAATCAAAACCGATCATACCAGTCATCATGTAACCATAGACCACAAGGCCAAGGATACCGATTAACATCACTAAACCAGCGATTTGCGTATATAAGAAGAACTTAGTTGCAGCGTAAACACGTGAACGGCCGTTTGAACCTTTATGACCCCATAACGCAATCAAGAAGTAGATTGGTACAAGCATCATCTCCCAGAAGAAGAAGAATAGGAACAAATCGATTGCCAAGAACACGCCAATAACGCCACCTAAACTCCATAATAAGTTTAAGTGGAAGAAACCAACGTTCTTTTGAATCTCACCCCATGAACAACAAACAGCAAGTACACCCAGTAAAGCTGTTAACAACACCATGAGTAAAGACAAGCCATCCACTGCTAAGTGAATGCCAATACCGAGAGATTTAATCCACGGTAAATAGAACTCAGCTGACCAAGTTGGGACTTTTGAGCCCAACTCGTAGGTATAAGTACCACTTTGCCAAAGTGCAAGACCTAAGCCCAATGTAATGAGCATACCAATTAAGGCAATCCAGCGTGGCAAAGTTTTGTCGAGTTTATCGACTAACCAACAAGTAAAACCTGCAATGAACGGAACAAGGATCAGCGCGGGTAAAATTAAATTGTTTTCCATTTTATTTCCCCACTACCTGAATAACGATCAAGATCATCAATAACACCACTACACCGAGTGACATGCTTGATGCGTATTCACGCAATGAACCTGTTTGACGTGAGCTTGTAAAACTGTTTCCGCCTTTAACAAGCGCAGGAAGCACAAGCCACAAGCTATCAATTGGATCACGACCAAATAGTTTGGCGAAGAATAAATAAGGTTTAACAAAAACGATGTCATACAATGCATCGAAACCAAATGCAGTACGACAAATATGAGCTAAGCCAGCACCAAGACTTGTTTGAGCAAACGACTTCACTGCACCGTAAGCAAATGCAAACAGACCAATACCAACTGCTAAACCAGCAAGCGCGATACCTACTGCTAAATGCTCTGCCCCATGCATGCCTTCTACAAATTGTTCAGCAACATGGAATTCAGGAATTTTTGCTGTATTTAAAATACCAGCGACCGGACCTTTTAGTGCAGCGCCTACAAAAGTAGACAATACAGCTAAAATACCTAATGGAGCCCAGTAAGTTGCACCTTTAATCTCATGGTAATGTGTATTTTCTTTACCGAAGAATACAACCCAGATTAAACGGAAGGTATAAATTGAAGTCAGGAACGCACCTGCTACACCAGCCCAATATAAGGTGTGGTATAGAGCAATTGATTGACCTTGTACCCAAACTTCACCAAGAATCGCATCTTTTGAGAAGAAGCCGATTGTTAAGAATGGAATCGCTGCTAATGCACCACCACCAATCGCGAAACATGCAAATAGGAATTTGTTTTTGTAGAACAAACCACCCATTTTGAAAATATTTTGTTCGTGATGGTAAGCAAGAATAACCGCACCAGAAGACAAGAATAATAATGCTTTGAAGAATGCGTGAGCCAACATGTGGAACAAGCCAGCTTGATACGCTTCTGCACCGACAGCCATAAACATATAACCGAGCTGACTCATTGTTGAGTAAGCCAAAATACGTTTGATGTCTGTTTGCACAAGAGCAGCAAAGCCTGCAACTAATAAAGTTACAGCACCTGTTACTGAAATGAATTGCATCACTTCAGGTGCAAGCTCAAATACGCTAAATAGACGGCAGCATAAGTACACACCAGCCGTTACCATTGTTGCTGCGTGGATTAATGCAGAAACAGGTGTTGGACCAGCCATCGCATCTGCCAACCATGTTTGCAATGGAATTTGAGCAGATTTACCAGCAGCACCCAAGAACAACATTAATGCAGTCCAGATGGTAAGTGACGAGCTCTTCGTCATTACTTCTGCTGCGTGTTCAACGATGTACTGAGTATTCAGCGTACCAAATTGTTGGTAAAGCAAGAATAAAGCGATAAGTAAAAATACGTCACCTACGCGGGTAACTGTAAATGCTTTGATCGCTGCCCAACCATTTGCAGGGTTTGCATAGTAGAAACCGATGAGCAAGTAAGAGCAAAGACCTACGCCTTCCCAACCTAAGAATAACAACGCTAAGTTGTCACCCAATACAAGCACAAGCATGCTTGCAACGAATAGGTTGAAATAAGAGAAGAAACGCGCATAACCTTCTTCACCACGCATGTACCATGATGCAAAGATGTGGATTAGGAAACCAACACCAGTGATCATGCCCATCATGAGTAAAGATAAGCCATCTAAATGTAAGCTAATGCCAGGAGCGAAACCACCAACATTGAACCATGTCCAAAGGTTTTGAATAAAAACCTGCTGACCGCTATTGGTAAATGCCATACCAGCAATCAATGCAAATAATGCAGATAAACCTACAGAACCTACACCAATAATTGCTGCAACATTTTCAGAGAGCTTATCACGCCCTGCCGCCAATAAAATAAAACCGATTAGCGGAAATAATACTGTTAGATATAAATAACTCATCCGCGCATCTCACTAGCAGCATCCACATCCAAATGATGGAAGCGATGATAGAACTGAAGGACAATCGCAAGACCGATACACGCCTCTGCAGCAGCAAGGGTTAAAATCAGAATGAACATGACTTGTCCATCTGGTTGTGCCCATACGCTACCCGCAAGAACGAATGCTAACGCTGCAGCATTCATCATGATCTCAAGGCTCATTAACATAAATAAAAGGTTGCGTCGCACCATTACACCGTAAAAACCGAGTGCAAAAAGAATGGTTGCAACAATCAAACCATGTTCTAAAGGGATCTGGCCCATTATTCTTTTTCCTCTTCTGCACCTGGTTCACGTTTACCTAAGTGATATGCTGCAACAAGGGCTGCTAGCAATAACATCGCGGCAACTTCAACCAATAATAAGTAGTGTGTAAAGAGCGCTTGACCAACAACTTTTGGTCCAATTACTTGTGCTCCAAGTGGTGCAGAGATGGTTGTATATTCACCACCGAGCATCCAAACTAAAAGTAAGCCAAGTAAAAAGCTCATGAGTGCCGGATATGCCCAAGCATCTGAAGAAAGCCATTTACGCTCTTGTTCTACAGTGTGTTGCCCTAAGTTAAGCATCATCACAACGAATACGAACAAGACCATAATTGCACCAGCATAAACAATGATTTCGAGGGCGCCGGCAAACGGCGCACCTACGATCATGAAAATACCAGCAACAGCAAGTAATGAAACAATCAGACTAAGCAATGCATGTACAGGGTTCGTGTTAGTCACTACACGAACCGTAGAAACGATGGCCACGAGCGCCATCAAATAAAACGGCCACATCATGGTAATAGACTCCGTACATCGATTGGTGCACTTTCTTTTTGTGCTTGACCTTTCTCTTTACCGTTAATTGCCATACCGGTTACGCGGTAGAAGTTGTAGTCTGGGTATTTACCTGGACCTGAAATGAGTAAGTTTTCTTTCTCATAAACAAGGTCTTGACGTACGTATTCGCCTAACTCGAAATCTGGAGTCATTTGAATCGCTGTGGTTGGACATGCTTCTTCACACATACCGCAGAAAATACAACGAGAGAAGTTGATACGGAAAAACTCCGGATACCAACGACCATCTTCTTTTTCAGCTTTTTGTAATGAAATACAGCCAACTGGACATGCAACCGCACAAAGGTTACATGCCACACAACGCTCTTCCCCATCTGGGTCACGCGTCAACACAATACGACCACGAAAGCGTGGTGGCACAATCTGTTCAGCCGGTACTTCTGGATATAAAATCGTGTCACGTTTACGCGTTGCATGGCTAAATACCATAAACAACGAACGTACAATCGATCCGAATCCAGCTAGAAATTTATACATTTTGTACTCCCTGCTGTCCTAGGCCTGATTCATCAGAATCACAGCACCAGTCACTAACAAGTTGACCAACGCCAATGGCAAACAAATTTTCCAACCAAAGTTCATGACTTGGTCATAACGTGGACGCATTAAAGAACCACGTGCCAATACAAACATCATTACGAAGAATGCTGTTTTAATCACGAACCAGAATACTGGTGGAATAAATGGAATTTCTAAATTGAATGGCGCTAACCAGCCACCAAAGAATAAAGTCACGATTAATGCAGAGATAAGTACAACGTTTACATATTCAGCAACGAAGAACATACCCCATTTCATACCGCCATATTCAACATGGTAACCTTCAGCCAATTCTTGTTCTGCTTCAGGTTGGTCAAATGGGTGACGGTGAGTTACCGCAACACCTGCAACAACGAAAATCAAGAAACCTAAGAACTGTGGAATGATAAACCAAACATCACGTTGTGCTTCAACAATTTCACGAAGGTTAAATGAACCAGCAATTGCAACCACGCCCATTAATGAGATACCCAAGAACACTTCATAAGAAATGGTTTGAGCAGCTGAACGTAAACCGCCGAGTAATGAATATTTGTTATTTGATGCCCAACCACCGAATAACACTGCATAAACCGCAATACCTGCCATTGCCATAAAGAACAACAGACCGATGCTCATGTCTGCAACACCCAATGCAGGACTTACAGGAATAACCATGAACGAAAGCACCGCAGTTGCCATCGCAACTGCCGGAGCTAAACGGAAAGTTAATTTATCAGCAAATTTTGGTGTCCAGTCTTCTTTGAACATGATCTTAAGCATGTCGGCAACGATCTGGAACATACCACCAGGACCAACACGGTTTGGACCATAACGGTCTTGCCACAATGCAAGCAAACGACGCTCAATAAAAGACATCAACGCTGCAACTAAAACTACAACAAGCAAAATCACAACTGCTTGAACAACTGCGTAAGCAATTGGCCAGTTCTCAGCCCAAAGTGGCGTTTGACGTATAATTTCTTGATTCATGAATTACACTCCTAATGCCACTGAAACAGGCTCAGCTAAGGATACTGTCGGCGCTAAACCAACTGGGTAACCGATATAACCTGTAGGTAAATATTCAATTACTTGCACAGGTAAGCTCACTGTAGTTTCGCCTGCTTTAACTGTAATACGTTGGCCTTCTTGTAGATTCAAACGCGTTGCATCTTGTTCGCCCACAGCAAATACAGCTTCAGGAATACGAGTTTCCATTGCAGGTGTTTTAATCGTGAATTCACCAGAACCAAAAATGTGGTGCATTGGTACAAGACGGAAGCTTTCAGGGTTTGCAACTACCGCAGTTGGAGCCACATAGCTACGTGCTGGACGTTTTGCTAAACGATCGAATAAACGAACGCCTGAATCACCACCTTTTAAGTGACCGCCCACTTCATCTTGGTATTTGTTCCAAGATTGTGGAGAGTTCCAACCCGGAGCCCACGCAAATGGTACAAGTGAAGATGCTTTTTGTGGACCTACATAACCTTCCATAGAGAATGTTAGTGCTGAGTCTGGATCTGTTGGTTGCTTAGGTTCATGAACCGATAAAGGTGCACGAATTGCTGTACGACCAGAATAACGACGTGGTTCACGCGCAATTTTCAAGCCATGTACACGGTAGCCTGCATCTGGTGCAACATCTTGAATTGCTTCAAGTACCGGAACATTTTTAACGATAGTTTCAATCACGTCATCAAGCAATGTCCAATCAACTGGCTTACCTTTAAGACCAGTTTCAATGGCATGCAACCAGCGCCAAGACTCTTTAATCGCGTATTCAGGCTTGTAGTAGCTTGGATCGTAAACTTGATAGAAGCGTTGTGCACGACCTTCTTGGCTTACAACAGTACCATCACCTTCGGCAAAGCTTGCTGCTGAAAGCACAATATCAGCCTGTTTCACAGTTTCTGTTTCGCTGTGATCAAGCACGATTACCGTTTCAGCTTTATCAAGTGCTGCTTTAACTTGAGCAGCTGGTAAACGACGGAACAAGTCATTTTCAACAATAACAAGTGTGTCGTAGTCTTGAGCAAATGCTTGTTCAAGGCTTAAACCGCCAAACAATGCTAAGCCCATAGAGTTCACTTCAGGAACTACAAGACTTAAACCAGCTTTTGAACCAAGGTTTTGCGTTAACTCTGCTGCCGCTTCCATAATTGAAGCATCTTGCAAGCTCGTACCCGCAATAATTAATGGTTTGTTTGCTGCTTTTAAAGTGTCTGCAATAGTTTGAGCAAATGCTTTTGCATCGTCATCTAAACCATTAACTGTTTCACCTTTAACTGCCGCAGCAACTGCAAAACCTAAACGCGCGATGTCATTTGGAGATGCAACAACTTCACCAGTTGCAACATCGGCAAGACGAGTTTGAGTTGCAGCCAAAATATAGATCGGAGATTTCGCTTCCTGACCAATACGTTGTACAGGCTCAGCCAACCAATCTGGCGTACGTGTTTTTGCAGCCATTTCGCGAGCTTTGTTTTTCGCAGCTTGACGAACTGACAAAGCCATACGTGGTGCAGTTTGAGTTAAATCTTCACCCAAAATTAATACTGCATCATAGCTTTCAATTTCACGCATGTTCGGGTTGTAAATACCCTCTGTTTGCATGATTGAAGCAGCAAGTTCAACAAGACTTTGCTCTTTTTGTGCAACACCTGTTGAGTAGTTTGCTTGGCCTACAAGTTCACGTAATGCATAGTTTGATTCTAAGCTTGCACGTGGTGAACCGATACCTAAAACTTTTTTACCTTCAAGTTTCGCAATTGCTTGATCTAAAGCTTGGTCAACAGAAACAGTTGCTACTGTTTCACCATTACGGAATTGAGGTTGACGTGGACGATCTGCACGGTTTACATAACCTGTGCCAAAACGGCCTTTGTCACAAAGGAAGTATTGGTTAACCGAACCATTGAAACGGTTTTCTACACGACGGATTTCGCCATAACGCTCACCCGGAGAGATGTTACAACCTGAAGAACAGCCATGACACACGCTTGGTGCATATTGCATGTCCCATTTACGGTTATAGCGCTCTGAATGAGTCTTGTCGGTAAATACACCTGTTGGACATACTTCAGTCAAGTTACCAGAGAATTCAGACTCTAAAGTACCTGATTCTGGACGACCAAAGTAAACACGCGATGCATTGGCAAACACACCAAAGTCTGTACCGCCCGCATAGTCTTTGTAGTAACGAACACAACGGTAACAAGCAATACAACGGTTCATTTCATGCGCAATGAATGAGCCTAGTTCTTGGTTGTAATGTGTACGCTTCGTAAAACGGTAGCGACGACGGTCATGACCAGTCATTACAGTCATATCTTGTAAATGACAGTGACCACCTTCTTCACACACTGGACAGTCGTGTGGGTGGTTGGTCATTAAGAACTCAACGATAGATTCACGAAAATCCGTTGCTTCTTTGTCTTCAATCGAGATATAGGTATTGTCAGATGCTGGTGTCATACATGACATCACAAGACGTCCACGCGTATCTTCAGGATTTGCATACTGAGTTACGGCACATTGACGACATGAACCAACAGAACCTAAGGATGGGTGCCAACAAAAATACGGAATATCAATGCCAAGGGATAAACATGCTTGTAGCAAGTTTTCTGATCCATTGACTTCGTACGATTTTCCATCGACATGAATTGTAGCCATAGTCGAATCCCTTAAGCTTGTTCTACGTTGCTAGTTTGCACGACAGGACGATTCGTCACTTTCGCTTCAAACTCGCTACGGAAATGTTTGAGTGCGCCCATAAGCGGCTCCATCGCACCTGGTGCGTGGGCACAGAAAGTTTTACCAATCCATAATTTACGAGTAAGTTCTTGTAAATGGTCGATATCTTCTTTCTTACCTTCACCTGTCTCAAGTGCTTTAAGCGCTTTAACAGCCCATGGCAAACCATCACGGCACGGTGTACAGAAACCGCATGATTCACGCGCAAAGAATTCTTCAAGATTACGGGTCAACGACACCATACATTGGGTTTCGTCTACCACCATCAATAAACATGTTCCTAAACGAGAACCTGCTTTCATAATGGTTTCAGCATCCATTGGTAAATCAATGGTATCTGCAGGTAAAAAGTCAGTTGACGCACCACCTGGTAACCATGCTTTAAGCTTTAAGCCTTCACGCATACCACCGGCATGATCTTCAATCACTTCACGTGCAGTCGTACCAAATGGTAGTTCCCAAAGACCAGGGAATTTGACTTTACCTGACGCACCATAAATCTTAGTGCCTGGATCTTTTGATTTACCAGCTGATAAACCGATATACCACTCTGGACCACGAAGCATGATTGCTGGCAAGTTGTTATAAGTTTCAACGTTGTTCACAATCGTAGGACGACCCCATGCACCAGCAACTTGCGGGAATGGTGGTTTAGTACGTGGGTTAGCACGGCGACCTTCAAGCGAGTTAATCAATGCAGTTTCTTCACCGCAGATATAACGACCTGCACCAGTGTGCACGTGCAACTCGAAGTTCCAGCCAGAACCTAAAATGTTGTCACCTAAGTAACCTTTAGCGCGAATTTGCTCAAGCGCTTCATTTAGGTATTGAGCAGCCTCGATGTATTCACCACGAATGAAGATATAACCTTGAGTTGCTTCTAGGGTATAACCTGCAATCAACATACCTTCGATCAATTGGTGAGGAAGTTTTTCCATCAACAAACGGTCTTTAAAGGTACCTGGTTCCATCTCATCGGCGTTACAGATTAAGTAACGTGGACCACCATCATTTGGCGCCATAAGAGACCATTTGATCCCTGCTGGGAAGCCTGCACCACCACGACCTTTTACAGTTGCAGCCTTAATGACGTCTAACACTTCAGCAGGTTTCATGCCTAATGCTTTTTTAAAGCCTGCATAACCTTCAAGTGCTTCATAGTCGTCAGCGCTACGTACTGCTTCTTGTTTGCTTAAACGCCAAGTCAGTGGATGAGTTTCCGGATTACCGTCGCCATAAATTGGTTTTGGTTCAGTATTCATACATACTTCTCCAATAACTGTTTGACTGATGTCACTTCAACTAAACCGTGAGTATCTTCATCAATCATTAACGTTGGGCCTTTGTCACAGTTGCCTAGGCAGCAAATTGGGAGCAGTGTAAAACGACCATCTTGTGTCGTTTGACCAAACTGAATACCTAATTCGCGCTGGAATGCTTCAGCTAGTGTTTCAGCACCCATTAAGAAGCAAGCAATTGAGTCACAAAGCAAAATTACGTGACGACCTACAGGTTGGCGATAGATACGGTTGTAGAACGTTGCTACACCCTCTAAATCTGCCACACTAATCGTCAATAATTGTGCGATGGCATTCATTTGAGCATCATCTACCCAACCATTACGGCGCTGTACGCACTTTAGTGCATCTAAAGAAGCTGCACGTGGGTATGGATAGTGACCAATGTGATGTTCAATTTCATGGATTTCTTCAGCAGTCAAAATCCCTTCAACATTCACACGTGGTTTTTTATCAGTCAGAATCATCATTTTGCGTTACCCCTTAGCGATCCACGTCAGCCATAACCACGTCAATGGTCGCCAGATAAATGATTAAGTCAGATACCAAACTGCCGTTAATCACTGAAGGCATTTGCTGTAAGTGAGTAAACGTCGGTGTACGAATACGAGTACGATAACTCATAGTCGATTTATCTGAAGTCAAGTAGTAAGTACTCGCACCTTTCACAACTTCAGTCATGAATGATGATTCACCAGCAGGCATGACAGGACCCCATGACACGCTCAAGAAGTGCGTAATCAAGGTTTCAATATCTTGTAACGTCTTATCTTTTGGTGGTGGCACAGCCAATGGGTGATCCGCTTTATATGGACCAGAAGGCATGTTATCCAAACACTGTTTGATAATTTTGAGTGACTCAGTAATTTCACGGAAGTGAACAAGCACACGAGCGTATGCATCGCCTTCATACTCAACTGGCACATCAAAATCGAAGTTTTCATAACCACTGTATGGACGATATTTACGTACGTCAAAATCAATACCTGTTGCACGTAAACCAGTACCAGTTACACCCCAAGCAAGCGCAGATTTTGCATCGTATTGAGCAACATTACGTGTACGACCAATAAACACAGAGTTTTTAAGTGCAGCTGTGTAGTATTCGTTCAAACGTTTTGGCATCCACTCTAGCAAGTCTTTAACAAGTTTTTGCCAGTTGTTTGGAAGGTCATGTGCTGTACCGCCAATACGGAACCATGCTGGGTGCATACGGTAACCCGTGATTGCTTCAACAATGTCGTAAACTTTTTGACGGTCTGCGAACATATAGAATACAGGTGTCATACCACCAGCATCCTGAATTGCCGTACCACAGAATAACAAGTGGTTATTGATACGGAACAATTCGTTCAACATGACACGAATCACTTGTGCACGTTCAGGAACTTTAATACCTGCCATTTGCTCTACAGCCATGACATAAGGCATGTTCTGAGCACAACCACCTAAGTAGTCCACGCGGTCAGTATAAGGAATGAAAGAATGCCATGTCTGACGTTCAGCCATCTTTTCCACACCACGGTGGTGATAACCAATATCTGGCACACAGTCCTTCACTTCTTCGCCATCTAACTGCAATACAACACGGAACGCACCGTGTGCAGATGGATGGTTAGGACCCAAGTTCAAGAACATGAAGTCTTCGTCAGCGTTACCACGCTTAAGACCCCAATCTTCAGGCACAAAGCGTAAGTGTTCCTGTTCGAAATCTTGCTTCGCTTTGTCTTGCATATACGGCGTATATTCTGTCGCACGTGCTGAATATTCTTTACGAAGCGGGTGACCTTCCCAATACGTTGGCAACAAGATACGACGGAGCATTGGATGCCCTTCGAAATTGATCCCGAACATATCGTAAGCTTCACGTTCATACCAGTTGGCATTTGGCCAGATATTTGTCGCTGTCGGGAGGTTAAGATCATTTTCGTTCAAGGCAACCTTGATACGAATGTCACTATTACGCTCAAGCGATAATAAATGATAGAACACAGTGAAGTCAGATGCTGGTAAACCATCACGATGTTGACGTAAACGCTCATCCATCGCTGATAAGTCAAACAGCATTACATAAGGACGTTCCACTTTACGCAGGAACATGAGGACTTCTTGCACGCGTGCGCGCTCAACCCAGACTGTTGGAAACTCTTCAAAAGTCGCCTGCACATAGAAGTTCTCACCAAACTTGGTTTTGAGCTCTTCTACGATTGCAAATGCTGGGCGTGAATCAACTGGTGTTGATTCTGGCATAGCAATGTCAGTTTCAGCCATTGGCTTGGCTTCCTATTTAATACAAATTCTGTCAATTTTCTCGATGAACATATCGGTTAGATATGTCAAAACACCGTCAAAAAATTATTTAATCTCATCCATAGAGCGTAAGTTTTTAACGGCAATACGCTGCGCATTCTTACGATCACGTTCTGGCATCATCTTTGGCTTATACACTGGCTGAAGATCATCACCGATCACGGCAGAAAGCGGGCGTCGCTCTAATTGAATCTGGTCTTGCAAAAGCATTAACGCTTGGATTAATGCTTCAGGACGAGGCGGACAACCTGGGACGTACACGTCAACAGGAATAATTTTGTCTACACCTTGTACTACTGAATAGATGTCGTACATACCTCCAGAGTTTGCACAAGCACCCATCGAAATAACCCATTTAGGTTCTAACATTTGTTCATACAAACGTTGAATAACCGGAGCCATTTTTACAAAGCAGGTACCTGCAACAATCATCAAGTCAGCCTGACGAGGTGAAGCACGAATAACCTCTGCACCGAAACGGGACAAGTCATGCACGCCTGTTAAAGTCGTTGCATATTCAACGTAACAACATGATGTACCAAAGTTAAATGGCCACAAAGAGTTTTTACGTCCCCAGTTTACTGCTGTATGCAAGACATCCTCTAAGCGAGTCATGAATACGTTTTTATTCACTTCCTCTTCTAGCGGATCAGTCACAATTTGACGTTCTTGCAATGGGTATTGATCAGCATCCGGATTCGCGCGGGTCAGAGTATATTTCATCCCGACTTACTCCTTTTCAGATGACAATGCAGGTGTAGTTTTTGACTTAACACGACCTGATGATTGGGCTGGAATCTGGCCTGTAGGGTCAGTTACGAGCTCTTCAATAGAGTTAAAGCGTGTGATTTCAGCAATGTTCATTGATGGTGAACCGACTTTAATCTTCTCACCAGCTGATTTACGACGATCTGCCGGTGACCAACTTAAGGCACCTACAGAGAAGGCGTAAACAAGCGCAATTAACAGGTCAACGACAAAGATCACAACAGTGGTATATCCCAACCACCCTACTTCACGCACCGAAGTAGACCATGCATAGAGGTAAAGTGCCTCTAAGTCGAAAACAACGAAGAAAATTGCAACTAGATAGAACTTTGCAGACAAGCGAATGCGAGCGCCACCAGCACTCACGACACCTGATTCAAACTGCTCTTGCTTAGCACGTCCCCACGATTTTCCCCCGAGGAGTAAGGGAACTGTGAGCATAAAGACGCAAAGAAATGTAACGCCGATCACGAAGGCGATAATCGCCCAGTCGTATGGAGTAATGGCACTCATGCGGGGATAACTCCTGGCAGGCCTATTATTTAACAAAGAATGTATGTATTGGCCTTTGAATACACCAAACACAAAATTAATCCCGCCAATTGTACCTGATTTCTAATTTCGCATGCTAGTTGAAGCGTCTTAGTCTTTTGGATGATTTTCCAATCAAAAGTATTGATCTATGTCTTGTAGAGGGGGTTTCACCGCTTATAATCGGTTTATTTGATAGTTTTCGCACTTGTAATGATTTTTTTCATTTTTTGATTTTTAATATTATTTGCACAATTGCTCAATCGGTCAAATTAAACACCTTACTTTTTTATAATATTAGGCGGTTTTTTATTGTATTCATCTTCCCCTCTGAATTATGATGAATGTTTAATCATGCATTAATATTTTATTACTCTTGGATAAGAGTGTTTATCATTAAGGGCAGCTGATGCCATACTCACTTCGTGAATTTTCATTTTCTTCCTCCCTGAAGTTTTTTCTACTATTTACCCTCATTATTTCAATATCTTGCTTTATTGGAATTGCATCTCGCCCCCTTAGTTTTCTTGCATTTTTCTGGCCCGCTAACTCTGTGCTTTTAGGCCTACTGATTCGATTTCCACAAACGCGACAAATAGGTAGTTTTGCAGGTGCTTTTACCGGTTATATGATTGCCGATTTAATTAACGGCACTCCTCTATTTCTTACCCTGATTTTAACTGCTTCAAACTTTGTTTATGTCGTAATGACATTAGCACTTGCAATGTTGTTTAGTCGCCACATAAAGGCTGCTTATCGAGGCTATTCTTACTTACTTTTATTTGCGTTATGCGGTGTTGGCAGCATAATCGGTGCTTTTTTCGTAGCAACGTTTATGCCTATGTTTAATACCAAATTTATGGTCGGAAACTTTTGGGCGGAGTTTGGTTATTGGGTAACATCGGAGCTTCAAAATGCATTACTGTTATTACCCATTATTTTAAATATTCCTCCCTACCCTAAAATAAAAAACTACCTAAAGAGAAATCCTAACCATATTAAAACTGCTGACTTGCTACCATTTTTAGCAGTTTTACTTTCGATTGGGGTTAGTTGTTATGACTCGGGTCCGGGTTCTTTACTCTACCCGATTGCTGCACTCATCTGGTGTGCTATTCGCTACAAACCGATTATTGTTGCCCTCATTACATCCTTTGCCAGTGCATATATTATTTATCATGTTTCTAGTCATTATTTAATGCTGTACCCAAATGAGTATTTTAATAACACCATTTCATTTCGTATTGGCTTAATTATGATGACCATTGCGCCGCTGACAGTCTCTAGTATTAGTGCGCTTCATTCTGATTTAATTCAAAAATTACAACATGCAATTGCCCATGATGAACTCACTTCGAGTTTAACCAGACGTCAATTTTTACAATCAGTTCGTCTACTCCAGGAAAAAGTACAAAAGGAAAATAAGACCTCTGCATTTTTTATGTTGGATGTCGATCACTTTAAAAAAGTGAATGATAGTTATGGTCATTTGATTGGTGATAGAGCCTTACAAACCTGTGTGACCACCATACAAAATATTCTGCATCCTCATGACTTACTCGGCCGTTTTGGAGGTGAAGAATTCGCAATTTTTATTCCAGACACAACTAAAGAAGCTGCTTTTGAACTTGCTGAAAGAATACGCATTAAAATTAGTCAGCAACCGATTTATGTTTATGGCAAATTACCTATTTTTGTACAGGTCAGTATTGGCATTAGTTTATATTCTCCAAACTACCATCGCCCTATTGAAAGCTTGTTTAAAGAAGCAGATGACGCACTCTATCAAGCAAAGCGCCAAGGACGTAACCGAGTTTTTATTTCTTTGTAATATTTTCAAGTCATCATCTAGTGTAATGAATTTTATACAATAACTTCTGTTTTGCCATGTATGCTAATAACAGATAATAAGGAGAAAAATGTATGAATCTAGAATATACGCATAAACCAGACTATTACTTGTTTGCACAATTACTCGTGCGACACATAGAAAGCTATATTCAAAAACATCCAGATGCAGATAATGCCATTTTTGACTTGCGTGATGTCTATGAAATTTTTAGACAAGATTTCGCGTCAACCACAACAAACCTAGAAGGCATTTTACATATTGCGGATTCATATAGAGTTGAAACATTGAATGGAGACCAACCTCTTATTCAAAAATATCAAATCGATGCTAAAAACAATTCGCTGTTAATTGACTTTAATATAGATGCGCTAAACAGTCTAAGAAGTGGAAAACCGATTTTAGAGCCTGATGCCACTCAGTTATAAATAAACCAATAAAAAGCACCTTATGCAGGTGCTTTTTTATTTGCCTTTAATGGCGGTTGTTTAAAGCGATGTGCTGGCCACGTCATAATAAAGCGTGCCCCACCCAAACTTGGACTTTCATCTACTTTAATCTCACCACCAAACCAGTAAGCAATACGACTTACAATGGAAAGCCCCAAACCATAACCGCCAGATGCACGTGTACGGCTATCATCTAAACGTGCAAAGGCTTCGAATACGCGTTTGCGGTCTTGCTCAGGAATACCCGGCCCATCATCTTCAACACAAACAAAAGCCATACCATCGCTGTGAATACCGCCTGTGATACGCACTTTGTTATCACAATAGCGAACAGCATTACCTACCAAGTTTTGTACAACACGGTGAAGGTAACGGCGCTCTGCATCCACTTTGACATATAAAGGTGGTGGAATGAGCTCAATTTCTTTCTGTGTTTTTAAAGCTTCGGTTTCAACAGCAACCTGATCTAACACTTCAAAAAGTACAATTTCTGCAAAATCTAACGAAGGTGTGCCCTGCTCTAGCTTTGCGTAAGTCATAATTTCATCAATTAAGGTATTGAGTGCTTCAATATCTTTATCAATCATGTCGACCTGATGCATACGGTGATTGTAGTCATCTTCTTCGGCTAACATTTCTGTACCAAAGCGAATACGTGCCACAGGCGTTCTGAGTTCATGAGATACCGCTCTCATTAACTCACGTTGAGCTTCAATCAAACGCTGAATATGATCAGACATATTGTTATAACTTGAAGCCAAGTTTGCCATTTCGTCACTTCCTTCAATCGGAACACGCAATGACAAATCACCCGATTTCATACGGTTTAATGCATAACGCACTTGTCGAATTTTGCGCTCTAACGGCAAAATCAAACCGTAAACACCTAAACTTAATAAGAATAGGCTAAATAAGGTAATACCCGCAGAAAGCTGTAAAGGCATCCAGTTAAACATTGGAACAGGACCCAACACTAACACTTGTGCAGGATGATTCGGGATTGGAGAAACAATCGAAATGGTTGTACCACGTACTGTTGCACTATCTTTGTACAACATGACACTTTGGTCTTGGCGTAAACGTCCAATCTGTTCAGAGTCCAGATTTACATCTTGAATGTTTTGAATATTGATTGGATATGAGAAATGTTTTTGTATCTTGGCAAGGTACTCTTGTTCCTGCCCCGGATAAAACATTAAATAGTCGAGTACAAAAATAGGAAGAGCCTTCATTTGACGTTCACTAATTTTGTCGACTTTTATAGATAGATAATGTTGTGGGTCGTCACGCAAACCAATAATCACATATGCAATGCTATTACTGGCATCGTAACGAACAACAGATTTTTGTGCTTCGATCCGCTTTTTCTCAGTTCGAGACAATTCAACCTTACTTGCATCGGTATAGTAAATTGGAAGTTCGAGCAAATCAGATGCGTCAGAAATCCAATCTATCTTTTGCTGCTTCCCAGGTTGTCGAGCGACCCCTTCACTAATGACATAAGAAATACCATCAGTTAAAGATTCTCGGTATTCTTGTGCGCGTTGGTAGTTGATAATTTGTACCAGTAAATACCCAAAAACAGCTACCAAAACAACAAGAATTACCAGCCCCGCATATATTCGCAGGAATATACTGTGTTTAAACACTCGACCAACCTTATAGGAAGTTTAATCAGATTTTACAATCCATTGGTTTCTTTAACAAACAAGTAACCTTTACTACGTACAGTTTTAATACGTTTTGGATTTTCAGGATCATCGCCAATTTTTGGACGAATACGTGAAATACGTACGTCGATTGAACGGTCTTGACCATCGTATTCGATACCACGTAAACGTTCGAAGATATCTTCACGCGATAAAATGCGACCAGCGTTTGAAGCAAGCAACCATAACAAGTCATATTCAGCACTTGTAAAGTCAACAAGCTCACCATTTAAGGTTACAGAGCGGCCACCGTTGTCGATCACAAGGTCGTCAAACTCAATACGTTGAGCAACTTCATCTTCAACAGTTTTATCTGTGCGACGTAATAGTGCACGAATACGCGCTAATAATACACGTGGTTGAACTGGTTTAGCGACATAATCGTCTGCACCCATTTCTAGACCAAGTACTTGGTCCATGTCTTCAGTACGCGCAGTCAACATCAAAATAGGTTGATGGTAGTGTGGGCGAACTTCACGACAAACGGTTAAACCATCTGCACCCGGCAACATGACATCCAAGACCACAAGATCTGGTTGCTCACTAATAATACGACGAATTGCACGGTTACCATCAGTTTCTACACCAACTTCCAAACCGTTGCGGATTAAATACTCTTGAGTTAATCGCGCTAAACGCTCGTCGTCTTCAACGATCAGAATCTTTGGTAACTTTTCTTCTTGGCTCATATCATTGCCCCTATAAATCTCATTACATGCATCTTAAAAATCTTGCAGATACATTCGTTTATCATTTGCAATATACACACGTTTACATTGTAAACAAGTAGGCGTTCACCAAACTGATACATGACAACCATGTTTTGTTGCATTTTATTAACCTTTGAATTTTCAAGTGTTTTTGATATCTGTTTATTATTCTTATATGTCATAATCTATTCATATTTCCTATGTATGAATATTAAACAAATTATTTCTTTGATGAATTTAAATTCACTCAAGTGCTTGTTTTTTGAGTTATCCACAAAGTTATCTATAAGTGTTTTTTCATAGCTTTGGTATGCTATCTCCCGACAAATCATACAGATAAAAAATTACTAAAAAGTCAAGATTGATCTAGCTTAAAAAATCCCGTATCTTGTGTTGAAAATAAACTTTAACTACTAAGTCTTGTGTTTATCCCTCAAATATCGTGGCATGTTTTTTGCTCGGTTCAAACGGTCTATGAACATAACAAAAGTGACAATGGAGCTATGCTGGCATGAGCGTAATTACTTCGACTCCTGGTCAAATTCAGGTGATTAAGCGTACTGGAGATGTTGCTGCATTTGATGCAGAGAAAATTTCTGTTGCGATTGGTAAAGCTTTTCTTGCTGTGGAAGGTCAACAGAGTTCGGATTCAAGCCGTATTCATGACCGTATTACCCAGTTGACGGAAATGGTATTAAATACTTTTACTCGCCGTTTACCATCGGGCGGTACGATCCATATTGAAGAAATTCAAGATCAAGTAGAACTTGCTTTAATGCGTACTGGGGAACAAAAAGTTGCCCGCGCTTATGTAATTTACCGCGAACAACGTGCTAGCGCTCGTCAGCAAACAAATTCAAACCACCACCCTACCTTGCAAGTTACTGATGCAAACGGTCAGCTTCAACCACTTGATTTAAGTGCGTTACAAGCCACTGTAAATAGAGCTGCTGAAGGCTTAGAAGGTATTGAGGTTCAAGCAATTATCGATGAGACCGTTAAAAACTTATATAACGGCGTAAAAGAAAGCGATATTGCTACCACCATGATGATGGCAACACGTACGCGTATCGAACAAGAACCTAACTATACATACGTAACTGCGCGTTTGCTTCGTGATGAGTTGGTCAGCACTGGTCTAGCATTCTTAGGTTTACCGGCAGATACAGCTGAAAACAATGCACTTGAAGCATTCTTGAAAAAAGGTGTAGAGCTTGATTTGCTTTCACCAGACTTGCTTAAGTTCGATTTAGAAAAACTAGCTGCAGCAATTCAGCCTGAACGTTCTAACCAGTTTACCTACTTAGGTTTACAGACTCTATTTGACCGTTACTTCATTCACTCAAATGGCGTTCGCTTCGAATTACCACAATTATTCTTCATGCGTGTGTCTATGGGTCTTGCACTTAATGAGCAAGATAAAGAAGAGCGTGCAATCGAGTTCTATAACCTGTTGTCTAGCTTTGACTACATGGCGTCTACGCCTACCCTGTTTAACTCAGGTACATTACGTCCACAGCTTTCAAGTTGTTACTTAACAACGATTGGTGATGACCTTTATGACATTTATGGTGCAATGCGTGACAACGCGATGCTCTCTAAATGGGCAGGTGGTTTAGGTAATGACTGGACTCCTGTACGTGCCTTGAACTCTTATATTAAAGGTACAAACGGTAAATCTCAGGGTGTTGTTCCGTTCCTTAAAGTTGCGAACGATACAGCCGTTGCAGTAAACCAAGGTGGTAAGCGTAAAGGTGCGGTATGTGCGTACTTAGAAACTTGGCACTTAGACATCGAAGAATTCTTAGAACTTCGTAAAAACACGGGTGATGACCGTCGTCGTACTCACGACATGAACACTGCAAACTGGGTTCCTGACCTATTTATGCAACGTGTATTTGAAGATGGCGATTGGACACTATTTACGCCGTCTGAAACTCCAGACCTACACGATTTAACTGGTGCTGAGTTTGCTGAACGCTATGCATACTATGAGTCTGTTGCGAAAGAACAGAACATGTTGCACAAGAAAGTACGTGCTAAAGACTTATGGCGCAAAATGCTTTCTATGTTGTTCGAAACTGGTCACCCTTGGATCACGTTTAAAGATGTATGTAACTTACGTTCACCACAACAACACGTTGGCGTAGTTCACTCATCTAACCTATGTACTGAAATTACGTTAAACACAAACCAAGACGAAATTGCAGTATGTAACCTAGGTTCAATCAACCTTGTTCAACACGTTAAAGGCGGCGTATTAGACCGTGAAAAGTTAGCGCGTACGGTTAAAACAGCAGTTCGTATGCTCGATAACGTTATCGACATTAACTACTATGCTGTACCACAAGCGAAAAACTCTAACTTGAAACACCGTCCTGTTGGTATGGGTATCATGGGCTTCCAAGATGCGCTTTACGAAATGGGTATGGCTTACGGTTCTGATGAAGCTGTGAACTTTGCTGACGAGTCAATGGAAGTGATTAGCTACTATGCAATCCAAACTTCAAGCGACTTGGCTGTTGAACGTGGTGCTTACTCAACATTCAAAGGTTCATTGTGGGATCAAGGTATCCTTCCAATCGATTCTATTGAAATTGTTGCTAAATCTCGTCCAGAACGTATGTTCGAAGTTGACCGTACTCAACGTTTAGACTGGGACAGTTTACGTGCCAAAGTTCAAAAAGACGGTATGCGTAACTCAAACGTAATGGCGATTGCTCCAACTGCAACCATTTCGAACATTTGTGGTGTTTCTCAGTCTATTGAGCCAACATTCCAAAACTTATATGTGAAATCTAACTTGTCTGGTGAGTTCACTGTTATTAACCCTTACCTTGTTCGTGCATTGAAAGACCGTGGTCTTTGGGACACAGTAATGGTTAACGATCTTAAACACTTTGAAGGTTCAGTACAAAAAATTGCTCGTATTCCTGAAGAATTAAAAGCAATATTTGCTACTGCGTTTGAAGTTGAGCCACGCTGGATTGTTGATGCTGCATCACGCCGTCAAAAATGGATTGATCAAGCACAGTCTCTTAACCTTTACATCTCTGGTGCAAATGGTAAGAAACTTGACATCACTTATAAGATGGCATGGTTACGTGGTCTTAAGACGACTTATTACCTCCGAGCTTTAGGTGCAACTTCTGCTGAAAAATCTACAATTAACACAGGTGCGTTAAACGCGGTTAAACCTGCAACTGTAGAAGCAGCAGCCCCTGCAGCGGCTCCGGTCGTAGAAGCGAAAAAACCTGAAGCAGTTGAAGAAGACGGCTTCACTCAAGCAGCTCCGGTTCCTATGGCTTGTTCAATCGACAACCCAGATTGCGAAGCTTGCCAATAACATTCAATAAAGTTGCTCTTTAAACAAAAGAGCAACTTTAAATGAGGTAAAGATTATGTTTTTTCATCTCAGCCATAACTATATGCTTGGTGTTGGAATCTTAATCTTTGCCTTTATTTTCTTTTATACGCCTATGGTTTACGCCTTTTTTAAAATCCGTGAACAAAAGCGTAAGCAAAATAAGTTGTAGGGATGATGGACCAAAGGCCCAAAATTTGGTCATACATCGATAAAACTTAATTTTGTTTACACATTATAAGCGTATAGTAGTGACATCTTCGTTTAGAGATGTCGAACATAGATATATACAACGAAGAGAGAACAACAATGTCTATCCTTAGTTGGGACGATTTTGAAGATGATTCGCAAAAACCGGCTGCACCTGAACACAAGTCTGCGCCCATCCAACCGGAAAAAACGTCTGATTCGCAGAATGTATCTGCTGCGCAGCCATCATCGCAGAGCGTGGCAGCTCCACAATCCGCTGGAACCCATTCCGTGCGATCAACAAATCCAACCGATTCAATGGCTCGAGCATCTGCAGCCTTAGAACATTTGGATGTTGCTCCTGGCCTTGAAGAGTTAGAAATGGGCGCGCAACGCGTTCAGGTTGACGACAAAGCCATGATTAACTGTCGCGCTGACTTGAACCAGCTTGTGCCATTTAAATACGAATGGGCTTGGCAGAAGTATCTTGACGGGTGTGCAAACCACTGGATGCCGCAAGAAGTGAACATGAACCATGACATCGCACTTTGGAAGTCTGAAAATGGCTTAACCGAAGATGAGCGTACTATTGTTATGCGTTCTTTAGGTTTCTTCTCGACTGCAGACTCTTTGGTTGCAAACAACTTGGTATTGGCGATTTACCGTCACATTACTAACCCTGAATGCCGTCAGTACATCTTGCGTCAAGCGTTTGAAGAAGCGATTCACACTCACGCTTACCAATACTGTATCGAATCTTTAGGTATGGACGAAGGCGAAGTCTTCAACATGTACCGCGAGATTCCTTCTGTTGCGCGTAAAGCATCTTGGGGCCTTAAGTACACTCAATCTTTAAGTGACCCTACTTTCCACACTGGTACTCCTGAAAACGACCAACGTTTACTTCGTAACTTGATCGCATTCTACTGCGTACTTGAAGGGATCTTCTTCTACTGTGGCTTTACTCAAATTTTGAGTATGGGCCGTCGTAACAAGATGAACGGTGTTGCTGAGCAGTTCCAATACATCTTGCGTGATGAGTCTATGCACTTGAACTTTGGTATCGACATGATTAACCAAATCAAGATTGAGAACCCTCACCTTTGGACTGCCGAGTTCCAACAAGAAGTCATTCAAATGATTCTTGAAGGTACTATGCTTGAAATCGAATATGCTCGTGACACAATGCCACGTGGTGTATTGGGTATGAATGCAAGCATGATGGAAGAATATTTGAAATTCATCTGTAACCGTCGTTTATCTCAGTTAGGTTTACCAGAGCAATTTGCTGGTGTAACGAATCCATTTGCGTGGATGTCTGAGATGATGGACTTACGTAAAGAGAAGAACTTCTTTGAAACTCGCGTAACTGACTACCAAACTGGTGGTGCGTTAAGCTGGTAAGTTTAAGCATTCTTCCTCAATGTAATTTGAGGCTATAAAAAATCCGACTATATGTCGGATTTTTTATATTTATTTAAGATAACTATTAGTATGAATTGCAGTAGATTAATTTATAAGAGATACATTATGAATATAAGATATTTAATAATTTCTAGCGTCATAAGTTTATCGACTTTAAGTACTATATGTTGCTCAAAACCACTTTCACCACAAAATAATACTCAAAGTGAATTAAGTAAAATATATGAGCAAGGCGGGAAATACTTCTTAGGTAAAGAAGTACCTAAGGATTATTCAAAAGCTTTTTCATATTTTAAAAAGGCAGCCGAAAAAGGACTGCCCATTGCACAAAATGATTTAGCAGGAATGTACCTTAAGGGAATCGGGACGCAAAAAAGTGAAGAAAAAGCTTACTATTGGTATGAGAAAGCTGCGAAAAATGACTTTCCGGAGGCCCAATATAATATGGGGCTCATGTATGATAATGGCTATTATGTAAGCAAAAACAGATCTAAAGCCTTAGAGTTTTACAAATTAGCAGCTCACCAAGGTTATGCTAAAGCTCAATATAATTTGGCAAATGCTTATCTTTCGGGAAATGGCGTACAAAAAGATATTAATTTAGCTTTAGAGTTGTATAAAAAAGCTGCGGATCAAAATCTTTCAGAAGCTCAATATAACTTAGCAAATATTTATTCAGATGGTAGCTTAGTTAAACAAGATAATAAAAAAGCTCTGGAGCTATACACAAAAGTAGCTGAGAAAGGTATACCTGCGGCTCAGAACAATCTAGCTTATATGTATGCTAATGTTTACTCAGATTATGAAAATGCAAAATTTTGGTTCAAAAAAGCTGCTGATAATGGATATGAACCCGCAAAAGAGGCTTTAGAGCAGTTTCAGTAATCCACAATATATTACTTAGATCAAAAGGGTTGCTAATAGCAGCCCTTTTTCATATCTATCTCTCAACTCGATATAAAGGTAAAACTATTTTTAAATAAAATTAGGTTTATTTCTTATGCTTAACTAATTTTAAACATAATATTGAAACAACCACCACTAACCAAATTAAAATTAAATACCTCATCAATAAGGTGGGGAACATAACCTAAATCCACCAAGAAGCAACTTCCTCGTCACTTGTTGAAAAATTAATTACTCTCCCCTTTTCATCTTCAAAACGAACATTACTAGCTACAATTTTATTACCATCAAGGAATATTGAAGGATAAGGAAAAAAACTTCCTTCTAATTTAAGCAATCTTCTAGGTTTATATAAGTCACAAAATGAACCATTTTTATTTCTAAAATATGCACAATTAATAAGAAAATTTTTATTATCTCTTTCTACGACTAACGACCTTATACGTCTATTTTTAAAATGAAATTCAGGCTCATAAACAACAAAACTCTCTTTTCTAGGAGTAAAAACTATACTTGGGTTAAGAGCACAAAGCAGTACAATCACACACAAACTTAAGGAAAGGACAAGAACAAAATTTTTATAAATATACGAATATAATGAAAAAAATGGATCAACCACTTCCCTAGAGATCCACATTTTAAGTTTATAAATCACAACTATCCCCACTATAAAACAATAGTAAAAAAACCAGAAGCTAATAAACACCTGTACTAAAAGTACCGACACATACAAGAAAATTTATAATCCATATTCTTTCTTGTTTTACATAATTTTTTAATAGTTTTGCTAAGATAAATAGCAAAAAAATAAAGAATATGTGTTGTGATAAAAATTAGCTTTTATTCTAATTTCGAATTCAAAAAGAAAGTTTAAGTTAAACCGAGTTATATCTCACTCAAGTTATACAGAGTAATTT